>SVPK01000025.1 GCA_015065875.1 Oscillospiraceae bacterium | reverse complement strand
ATATCGGTTATTTTAAGGGTTATATCCTCGTTTTTTCGCATTGCTTCCTCTTTCCAAAAAGACCCTTGCGCCAAAGCACAAAGGTCTTCTATAGTTTTTATTTATAGCTCTTATACTCGGTTAGTTGTTCATCAAAATGCTTATCGAGCTCCTCATTTACAGCACGGGAATCATAAACACTCTTATAAACATCAAGAGTTCTGTCGCTATCCTGGAAATATACCGTTGTTTGACCTATCCAGGTAACCTTAACATCGCTCACTCCAACCTCCCAATAGAAGTTGCGGGTTTGACCGTCATCGAGCACCGCCTCGAGTCGCACTGCGTTGCCAAGCGGATTTTCGACAAGATAAACGTTTACCTTTTCATTTCCGTAGTTTGAAGGAATGCTTCTGACAAACTTTCCCTCGGGGATATCATCGATGGAATAGAAAAATGTATCCGATACCAGACAAACGGTATTAAATAACATAACAAGCATTGCAAGGGCGGTTAAAATAATCAGAACTCTTTTAGATTTCATTTTTATTTTCCTTTCTGCTCTAAATCAAAAACTGCTCCTAAATTCAGGGAAGGAGGTTTCTTCATTTAATCTTATACGGTGGTTGTAATAATATATCGCATAGCGGCAATGCACCGCATATGTAAGCAAAAGATACGGCACGGTATAAATCATGGTTATTCCGAAAGCCGACAGAAGTATCCATCCTATCATTCCTAAAACGAGGACTATATAGGAGCCCGCCGTTTTTCGGCTTATGAGCTTCGAGAGATGCATAACCTCGCTTACTTCGATATCACTGCAGCCAACAAATAATAACGGCGAAATATAATAACGAACCGACAAAATTATAAAAAATATCATTCCGCAGAGCCAGAATATTGCCGATAAAAACAATAGCCGCATTTCCATCTGCTCGCTTAAAAAATCTGCAGACGAATAAAGCGCATATCGAACTGCCAAATACGGAAAAAATGCTAAAACTGCGCTGATAAGCAGTTTTATACCAAAGGTTACGGTAAATAACAGGCTTTTAAAATACTGTGCGGCCGATGAAAAATAATGAAAAACAATCTCGATATCATCATCAGCATCGTTTATCTGCCGCCAAACAAATCGCAAAATGCCGAGAGAGAGCGGCATAAAGATAAGCAAGAAATAACATATAAGGGCTAAAAATTCCATCCAAACCGCCCCGAATACCAAAAGCGATACGGCGCTGATAGCATATATTCCGATAAAAGCCACCGCAATACCTAAAAAGGTACAGGCAATGAGCTTGGGCCACATTCCCTTTAAGATTACGCGCGCGGTATTCTTAACCGCCGCATTTCCGGGCATATGCCTCACTCCCTTTGCCTTTAGATAATATCATTATACCAAAACGGCCGATAAAATCAATTAATATATTGTTAAACTTAAAGTTTCTTCAGGTTTGCAAAGTTGGACATAAGCTTTTTTGTTCCAACCTTATCAAAAGCAACCTCAACCAAGGTATCGTTGCCCATCGGGGTAAGCGATAAGACCATACCCTCGCCGAAGGTTTTATGCATAACCCGCTCGCCAACCGCATAATTAACCGCTATAGCCTTTGGCTTTGGTGCCTCATATCGAGGAGCAGGTTGCTTTTTTGGGGCAGAAAATGAAGTAAAGGAAAAGTCGCTGTCATCATCGCGCGAGTAGGAATATCCTCTGTCGCCAAAGCCACCAAAGCCGCCTCCCGAAAAGCCGCTCGAATACTGCGAAAGCGCACGTGCGCGGCTAATGTTGCAATATTCTTTGGGAATTTCGGCGAGAAAACGCGATTCGGGATTGCGATTGGTCTGGCCATAAATCATTCGGCAATAGGCGTTGGTTATAAACAGCCTCTTTCGGGCGCGGGTTATTCCAACATAGGCGAGTCTGCGCTCCTCCTCTATCTCATCATCACCGCCGAACATCGATTGATTTCCGGGGAATATGCCCTCCTCAAGACCAATGAGGTAAACTCGATTAAACTCAAGTCCCTTGGCGGAATGAAGGGTCATTAATATAACGGTATCGGCATCGGCATTATAGTTATCAATATCACTGAAAAGCGAGATATCCTCAAGATAGCTCGAAAGGGTTACAACCTCGTTTTCCTGCTCATATTGCAGAATACTTGTATGAAGTTCCTTAACGTTTTCTATCCTATCGGTTCCCTCTTCTCCCAGAGCCTTAAGGGATGCCATATATCCTGTTTTTTCCAAAACCTCATCAAGGAGTTCATGAAGCGATAAAAGCTCGGATTTTTCGCGCAAATCCTCGATAAGCGCCGAAAACTCGGAAAGCTTTGTTGCGGCGCGAGAAAGCGCGGGATAGCGAGCGGCATTTTTAATTATTTCAAAATAGGAAACATTCTCGCTCTCGGCCAAAAGCGCAATATTATTGAGGGTTGTTACTCCTATACCACGCGCAGGCTCATTTATTATTCTTGAAAGGCGCAGGTTATCCGAAAGGTTGTTTATAATATTTAGATATGCGGTTATATCCTTGATTTCTTTGCGGTCATAGAATCGAACTCCGCCTATAACACGATACGGAACTCCGCTTCTTACAAAGGCATTTTCAACCGAACGCGACTGTGCATTCATACGGTAGAGAACGGCGTTATCGGAAAAACGGCCGCCTGCGCTTACATGGTCGAGAATCGAATCGGTTATGTAGCGCGCTTCGCCACGGTCATCCTCGGCAGTATAAACCTCTATTTTTTCGCCCTCGCCTGCCGCAGTCCAAAGGGTTTTGCCCTTTCTGCCCTTATTGTTTGCGATAACGGCATTTGCGGCATCAAGAATGGTTCCGGTTGAGCGATAATTTTGCTCAAGACGAATAACCTTTGCGTTTTCATAGCGCTCCTCAAAGCTTAAGATATTTTCAATGGTTGCTCCTCGGAAACGGTATATACTTTGGTCATCATCACCCACAACACAGATATTTTTATACCCATCTGCCAACATTCGGCAGAGGACATACTGTGCATGGTTGGTATCCTGATACTCATCAACCATAACGTATTTAAATTTTGCGTTATAGTATTCCTTTATATCGGGGTTTTCATCTAAAAGACGGACTGTATTGAATATCATATCATCAAAGTCCATCGCGTTGGCATCATATAGCTTTTTTTGGTATATCCTATAGGCCTGCGCGATTTTTTGCATTCTGAAATCGCTGCCAACGGTGCTCTCAAATTCATCGGGAGACAACAACTCATCCTTTGCGTTACTGATAGCCGCCAAAACCGACTTAACGGGTAGCATTTTCTCCTCGATATTCAGCTCCTTCAAGGTTTCCTTCATAACCTTTTTGGAGTCCTCGGAATCGTATATGGTATAGTGCGAGGTGTAGCCGAGGCGGTCGGCATCGCGGCGGAGCATTTTTCCGCAAACCGAATGGAAAGTTCCCGCCCAAACATCATTGCCTATATCGCCAAGACGCTTAACAATTCGCTCCTTAAGCTCGCCTGCGGCCTTATTGGTAAAGGTTATGGCAAGAATCTCCCAAGGACGGGGTGCATCTACCGAATACCAATGCTCGGGCAGAGTATCGCTTTTGCCGGCAAGATAATCCTCGCCCGCTTTTATTATCTCATCCGTAAGGCCAAAGGGGACATAATCCGAGCCATAGGCGCTACCGAATTTTATAATACAGGCGATACGGTTAACCAGCACGGTTGTTTTGCCGCTACCCGCTCCCGCCAACACCAAAAGAGGGCCTTCGGTTGTTGTTACGGCGCTAAACTGCATATCATTCATTCGGCCGAAATCTTTTTTTATAATATCATCTCTGAGTTTACAAAACTCTCTGTTTTCTATCATAATACGACTCCTAAAAAGTTCTGAAGGTATTATACTATATTCTAAAATTTATATCAATTACAAATTAGACTTGAATTAAAGATATTTTTCACTTATAATGTGGTGTGAGGTGTAAATTAATGGAAAAGACTGAAATTGTTAGACTACACGGCGACATAAAGCAATATGCCGGAAAAAGCATTACGGTTTGCGGTTGGGTTAGAACCATTCGCGTTTCAAAAAGCATTGCATTCCTCGAGCTTAATGACGGAAGCTCTTTTAAGGGACTTCAGGTTATTTTAGAGGAAGACAAGCTCGCGAACTATAAGGAAATAACCTCGCAAAACGTTGGTGCCGCCGTTATTATAAAGGGAACCGTTATAGAAACTCCCGAAATGCGTCAGCCCTTCGAGATGCACGCTGAAGAAGCCTTTGTTGAGGGCGAATCCTCGCCCGAATATCCGCTTCAGAAAAAGCGTCATTCGCTCGAGTTTTTACGCACAATTCAGCATCTGCGCCCGAGAACCAATACCTTCCTCGCGGCTTTCCGCGTTCGCTCGGCCTGCGCTTTTGCTATTCATAAATTCTTTAATGAGCGCGGCTTTGTTTATGCTCATACCCCGCTTATCACCGGTAGTGATGCCGAGGGTGCGGGCGAGATGTTCCGCGTTACAACACTCGACCCCGAAAATATCCCCCTCACCGAGGATGGCGCGGTTGACTATTCGCAGGACTTTTTCTGCAAGCCTACCTCGCTTACCGTTTCGGGTCAGCTCGAGGCCGAATGCATGGCTACTGCTTTTGGTAAGGTTTATACCTTTGGTCCTACCTTCCGCGCAGAAAAATCGTATACAACCCGCCATGCCGCAGAGTTTTGGATGATTGAGCCCGAGTTTGCATTCGCCGACCTGGCCGATGATATGCAGCTCGCAGAGGATATGCTTAAATCTGTTTTCTCTTATCTACTTGAAAACTGCCGTCCCGAGCTCGAATTTTTCTCGGCTCATTTCGATAGCGGACTTATTGAGCGACTTGAGAAAATAGTTGAATCCGAATTTGCCCATGTTACCTATACCGAGGCTATCGAGATTCTTGAGAAGGCAAAGGATGAATTCTCGTATCCCGTATACTGGGGATGCGACCTTCAGACCGAGCATGAGCGTTATCTAACCGAGCAGGTTTACGGTAAGCCCTTGTTTGTTACCGATTATCCGAAGGAGATTAAGGCCTTCTATATGAGAGCAAACGATGACGGTAAAACCGTTGCCGCTATGGACCTTTTGGTTCCCGGAATCGGCGAAATAATCGGCGGAAGCCAGCGCGAGGAGCGCTTGGAGCTGTTAACCGAGCGTATTCGCGAGTTGGGCCTTGAGGAGGAGCAATACAGTTGGTATCTCGACCTTCGCCGTTTTGGCTCCTGCCGCCATGCAGGATTTGGTCTCGGATTTGAGCGTCTTGTTATGTATGTTACCGGCATCGGCAACATTCGCGATGTTCTTCCCTTCCCCCGAACAACCGGTTCGGCCGAATTCTAAAATTAAAAGACCACGGAAATTATTCCGTGGTCTTTATTTTATCCTCTTCCTGCGCCACCGCCGGAGAATCCGCCTCCGCCGCCGAAGCCACCGCCTCCGCCGAAGCCGCCTCCACCGAAGCCGCCATGCGGGGGTCCTCTATGATGGAATCCGCCGAAGGGCATAAATCCGCGACCCATAAAGAACATAGGCCAAAGCGGCATTCTGCCCATTCCCATACCCATTACGGTTGGTCTGCGGCGACCAGCAGAGAACATAAATCCGAAAATAAGCATGGCTAAAATCAACATAACGATTATTATAACAATCGCGCCTACAGTTCCTATCGGGTTATAGGCCATACCGCCTGCGTAATTCGAGCGGAAACCGCCAAAGCTATAATCATTGTTGGTAACATATTGTTCACCGCCGATACCCGAATCTTTGGCGAGTTTAACAAGCCCGTTAAAGCAATTAAGGACACCAACATCATAGTTTTTAGCGACAAATTCGGGTTCCAAAACGGTATCGAGGAGGAGCTTTACATCACCTGCCAAAGAATTGAATCCGTTTCCGGTTGCAACATAATAATCATCCTCGCCTACCGCGATTAAGAATACCATACCGTTATTATAATGTTTTGAGCCTACTCCCCAACTGTTGCCGAGTTCTCTTGCATATTCTTCGGCCGTTTTTCCATCGGTAAAATCAACCGTTACAACAACTATTTCGCCGCCGGTTGAGGTTCTAAGCGATTGATTTGCGGCAACGATTGCCGCCTCGGTTTCATCCGAGAGAATATCCGCATAATCGGCGGCATAAAAGACCTCTTCAATGGTTGGAGCGGCCGGAACTGCAGCCAAAGCGGTAACCGAAAGGGCGAGGCTTAATACCGCAACGAGCAGAAAAACTGATATTACTTTTCGCACTTATTTTTCCTCCGTTTTTATGGTGTTATCCGAAAAAAGCGGCAATTCTCTTGCACCTGCCATATCGGCAAAGAGTTTTGCAGGATATATTTTTAAGGTTTTGTTATATTCGAGCGCTTTACTGTTATATTCATCGCCGCATAAAACCTTATAATCAGATTTAAACTGCGCCCTGAATTTTACTACATAAGCACTGTCATCCTCGGTTAATATCCTTTCCGAAAGCTTATCGCAAACCGAGAGCGCGGAATTAAGAACGGCCGATATATTGTTATCAACCGCCGAGGCCGATATATTGCTTTTGGATACCTCAAGGGTTTTCTTTAATTGTTTAACCGACTCATCATCGGGAATATAGCGATTGGCAACCGTTATAAGGTTTTCGCCTGTTTCCGCGATGCTTACAGCCGATTTGCCCGCAAGCCCCTCGCGATAAGCTTTAACTACGGTATCGCGATAGGTATTAATCGAGCGAATTCCGCCATATATAATCGAAAAAACTATCATAATACAAACAAAAACGGCCGCATATTTTATGGCCCTTTTGCCCGAAACGGTTCGCTTACCTTCAAATACCGCCTCAACCGTTACATAGCGCGGACGGATAAAACGGCGAAGCAACCAAAAAAGCGCCCCGCCAATGGCTGCGGGAATAAGATAATGCCACCAAAGATAGAGCGGGAAAATCATTGAATACACAAGGCAAAAAATTCCCAACGCAAAATAAGGCACCGAGGATGGAGCCTCTATGCGGTCATAATCCTTGGGGGCAGTTGTTTGGTTTTTCATAAAAAAAGACACCTCCGTCTTTAATGTAATTATATAGCGCGCGGAGGATAAAATCAAGGGACTTGTTATTGCATAAGTTTATATTTTATTGTATAATAAATTATAAAGTTGCACACTTGGAGGTTTATGATGAATTTTACACCTATTGATAATCGCGGAACCGTTGAGGCTTTTTGCATTGTTAAGGCCTGCGATAAAAAGGTTTCTTCAAAGGGTGATACCTATCTTGATATAACTCTTGCCGATAAAAGCGGAGAAATAAACGCAAAGCTTTGGAGCTATTCGCCCGCGGAACACGGAGAATACGATGCCGATGACCTTGTTAAGGTTCGCGGAACCCTCTCTAAATACCAGGGCAATGACCAGCTCCGTATAGACCGAATCAGACCCGTTTTGCCGAGTGATAACGTATCGATTGAGGATTTTGTTCAATCGGCCGAATACTCGGGCGAGGATATGCTATCCGAACTTATTCGCATTGCAGAGGGATTTGAGGATAAAACTATAAGAGAGCTGACGGTTGCTCTGCTTACCCGCAACCGCGAGGCTTTGCTTTTCTGGCCTGCAGCTTATAAGCTGCATCATGCGATAAGGGGCGGATTACTGCTTCATACACTTTCGATTGTTCGCCTCTGCGAGAGCGTTTGCAAGATATACCCAAATGTTGACCGCGAATTGCTCATGGCAGGTGCCATGCTCCATGATATTGCCAAAACAATCGAATTTGATGTTTCGGCTACGGGAACTGCAACAGGATATTCGGTTAAGGGTAACCTAATCGGCCATCTTGCCGAAGGAGCTATGATGATTCGCGAAACCGCAAAAGAATTATCGCTCGATATGGAAACTGCCATGCTCTTGGAGCATATGGTCCTCTCGCACCATGGCGACCCCGAGTTCGGAGCCTGTATGCGACCGATGTTCCTGGAGGCTATCCTGCTTTCGCAGCTCGATATGCTCGATGCTACCGTTTATGAGGTTAATGATGCAACCGCAAAGCTCGAAACAGGTGAATTTTCGGGCAGAATGTGGGCCCTTGATAACCGCAAGCTCTATAACCACAACCGCCGTCAGGGCGAGGAAACTTTAAAACTTTTTTAAGGAGAGATAAATTATGAAAATAACCAAGGATATGTGTATAGGTGACGTTCTCGATATGGACCAGGGCGCCGCAAAATACTTTTTTGAGATAGGAATGCATTGTCTCGGTTGCCCTTCGGCACGCGGCGAAAGCATTGAGGATGCCTGCGCGGTTCACGGAACCGACTGCGACGCACTCGTTGGCAAGCTCAACGAATATTTCTCGGATAAATAATGCCGAATTTAAATAATCGTCTTTTAAAAATAGCATCGCTTATAAACCAAGGTGAGCGGGTTGCCGATATCGGAACCGACCATGCCTATCTGCCCATATATCTGCGGCAAAACGGCATCTCACCTTCGGTTTTGGCCTGCGATATAGGTGAAGGCCCGCTTGCCTGCGCCAAGAAAAATGTTGCGCTGTCGGGAATCGACGGCGTTGATTTTCGTTTGTGCGATGGGCTTTTGGGCATTGAAACACACGAGGTTGATACGGTTGTAATTGCAGGAATGGGCGGCGAGCTTATCGCGAATATACTGGCTTCGAGTTGGGCCGAGGGAAGCGAAAAGCATTTTTTGCTTCAACCCATGAATTCGCCCGAATATCTTCGCGAATATCTATATAAAAACGGCTTTACCATTACCGGCGAGACCGCTGTTTTTGATGCGGGTCGGGTTTATACCGTTTTGGATGTTTTGGCAAAGCCCGATTCGGAAAAACGCGAGGATTCCTTCTTCTTTTTAGGGCTTTTAGACCCCAAAAACGACTGCGACCGACTTTTTCTCGAAAAGCAGTATAAGCGACTTCGCGGTTGCGCCGATGAGCTTTCGGCAACCGATAACCGCGAGCAATATTTATATTACTTTAATGCCGCCCGATATATTTTTGAGGCTTTGGAGGTGTAATACCGATGCCGCTTGACGGTATTTTTTGCAAAGCGCTATGCCGCGAACTGGAAACCGCCGTTTCCTGCCGCGTTGATAAAATTTTCCAGCCATCGCGCGATGAGCTGGTTATTTTGTTGCGCAGTTCGGGATTTCATAAGCGCCTGCTTATATCGGCAAGGCCCGGCATGGCCCGCATCCATTTTACCGATAAGGCCCCTGAAAATCCCGCCGTTCCGCCCATGTTTTGTATGCTTATGCGAAAGCATCTTTCGGGTGCAAAGCTATTGCGAATGGTGCAAAACGGTTACGATAGAGTAATAAGCCTTATTTTTTCGGCAACCGATGAAATGGGCGACCGCCGCGAGCTTACCCTTACGGCCGAGCTTATCGGAAACGCGGCCAATATTATTTTAATAAATGAGGATGGCAGAATAATCGATTCGGTTCGCCGCTCGGATATCGAAAGTGCGGGACGAATTATAGCCCCCGGAGCGATATACGAGCCGCCCATCATTCAGGGTAAGCTCTCCCCTGTCGACCCCAAAACTCGGGATACGCTTTTCGGTTCTACCTCCCCCCTTTCACAGGCTTTGCTCGAAACGGTTGCGGGACTATCTCCGCTGGCCGCGAGGGAAATATCATATTCGGTATCGCCCGATGATATGCCTGCCGCAGATACCACAAACGAGCAACAAGCGGCATTACTTAAAATACTTAAAGAAATAGATAGCGGAGAAAAATGCGCTCCCTTTATGCTGCGTCAAAACGGTGCGCCAAAGGCTTTTTCATTCCTGCCGATATGCGCCGAAAGCGAGGGCTCAAGCCTCGAGAGATGCGAAAGCTTTAGCATTTTGCTTGATTCCTTTTATGAGCAGAAGGCTAATGCCGACCGATTAAAGAGCAGTTCGGATAACCTTCGTAAGGTTTTAAAAACTCTTATCGAGCGAACCGCTCGAAAGCTAAACCTCCGAATGGAGGAGCTAAAAAAATGTGAAAACCGCGAAACACTTCGAATCTATGGCGAGCTTATTAAGGCTAATCTGCCGCTTATAGAACGCGGAGCGAAGGCGGCGCGGGTTCCCAACTATTATGACCCCGAGCTTCGCGAGATAACCATTCCGCTAAATGAAGCCCTATCTCCTGCCGAAAATTCGGCGAGGTATTTTAAGGAATACCGAAAAATGTGTAACGCGCAGGCAACGCTTCACGGACTTATCGACCAATGTAAATCCGAGGCGAAATATCTTGAATCGGTTGATGATGCGCTAGCGCGCGCTACAACCGTTTCGGAGGTTACGGCCATACGCGATGAATTGGTCGGTGAGGGCTATATTCGCGCCGAGAAGGCGGCGGGGACAAAGAAAAAGGCTCTGCCGTTTCGCGAATATCAATCGCCCGATGGTTTTAGGATTTTGGTTGGAAGAAACAATACCCAAAACGACCTCTTAACCCTTAAAACCGCCGCAAAAACCGATATTTGGCTTCATACCAAGGATATACACGGCTCTCATACTGTTATTATCTGCGAAGGTAAGACCCCGCCCGATTCAACTCTTTTGTTCGCCGCGCAGGTTGCCGCCTTTAATTCGCAGGCCAAAAATTCGCAAAACGTTCCGGTTGATTATACCCTTATAAAATATGTTAAAAAACCTTCGGGAGCAAAAGCAGGAATGGTTATATACACCAACCAAAACACCCTGTTTGTTACCCCTAAAGAAAATTAAAACGCAAGGCACTTATTCTGCCTTGCGTTTTTTATTATGTAGCATATCGGCGGCCACCCCCGCGAAAACCGAACCGCATAAAATCCTTTCGGCCCAAAGCGCTACAGAATTTATAAATGAATGAAGTGATATAGGGTCGCTATGGGTATCAATCTTTAAAATAAGATAAAGACATATAATCATTAAAAAAGCGCTTAAAAGGGCGCCCGTTTTTATAATTATTCCGGCAATTGTTGTTAGCATAAGCTTTGCTCCTTTCTAATCCAATATTTTAACATTTATTAGATAAAAGGCAATTAAAAACTGTTGGTGCAATTTCTTGATTTTGGTTGTTTTTTTATATTTTTCTCTTTTTTTCTCTGTTTTTCTTTAATTTTCAAAATCTGAAAGTTTTTGGAATTTTCTTGTTGACAAATACTGTAAACAATAATATAATAACATAAAAGGAAAGCCTCTTGCGGTTAATTTTCGAGGTGCTGTATGAGAAATTACGACATAGAGAT
Source organism: Oscillospiraceae bacterium (assembly GCA_015065875.1). GTDB lineage: Bacteria > Bacillota > Clostridia > Oscillospirales > Acutalibacteraceae > SIG589. Next base: position 7,562 of record SVPK01000025.1, on the reverse strand, counting down.
AACGCAAAGTTTACTTATTGATGAAACGGGTCGAAAGACTACCGTTTTTGGTTTGACCCTCAAAGGCGAATCGGGCATTCTTTGCTATCCCGACCTCGTAACCAACAGGCAAAAGCTGGAACACCTTTGCCTGTTACTCGATGATGAGTTTCCAACCGAGAGGCTTCTGCTCGAATTATTTGATGACCATCTTTTCTCCCCCGCCGATTGACTCCAAATTATACTTATGATATAATAAACTAAAACAATGGGAGGCGAGAAAATGAAAAAGGTTGTTCCGTTAAAAGCCCTACTTTGCGCGTTTTTTTGCTTTTTACTTTTAATTCCCGCTATATCGGGATGCAAAGAGAAAAACGATATAAACGATAACCCTCTTATTCCCTCCGAAAGCCAAAAGGAGGAGGATAAGCCAACGCTATACGCCGCTAAAGCCTCGGTTATTGCTACCAATAGTTCGGTTTCGGACCTTTCATCCAAAATCGGCACTTCCGACCTTGTCTCATCGCTCGCTATAATCGATACCTGTGTTGACGCTATGAAAACATATAGTTTTTATGAAGTCGTCCTCAAACAGCCCGAGATTGCTCATTTGAATCTTTTAACCGAAGAACTTCGAGAAATGACAGAGATAAAGCGCCGAAACGATGAATCACTTTTTATCGATATAGAGGTATATAGCGGCGATGCAAAAACTGCTGTTATACTCGCCAATGCCATAGCTGCAATCTCTCCCGAATATATCAGCAACATACTCCCCGGATTTCATATTGTTGTCGCCGATAAGGCCATATCCGCATCGCTTGCCGACTAGTTTCTACAATTGAAATATATTATATATATAAATAACTTGATATTTGCAAAACCACATGGTATAATACTATGTGGTTTTTTATGTTCATTTTTAAAAGGCCGTTTTAATAACACTATTCGGCGATATCTTATCGCCCCGAGAGGATGGATAAACTCAATGAACGAACTTTCTATTTGGCAGGTGCTTAATATCATCGTTAAGAGATTATGGATAATCTTATTGGTTGCCGTTATCCTTGCCGGTGCTGCATTTGTTTATAACGATAACTTTGTTACTCCTACTTATGCTGCAAAGTCTTCGGTTATCGCTACCAACGGCGGTATCGCCGCAGGCGATAATCAAAATACAAGCAGCAAGATAGGCAGCAGTGACTTGGCTTCATCGCTTTCCATAGTTGATACTTATGTTGATATTATGAAAACATACAGCTTCTACGAGGCCTTGGCAGAGCAGCCTGATGTTCGTCAGTTCGGCTATTCGCCCGTTCAGCTTCGCTCTATGACAAGCATATCTCGCCGCAGCGAGGAATCGCTTTTCATCGATGTTAAGATTGGCAATACCGACCCGAAAACCGCAGTTATTCTTGCTAACTGCATCGCGCAGACCGCTCCTGACTATATAAACAACAAGCTCCCCGGAGCCAATGTTGTTTTTGCAGATAAGAGCATCTCGGCATACCAAACCGGACCGCTCACACTCCGCAACACCATCCTTTTCTTCCTACTCGGAGCATTTTTATCCATAATTCTTTTCATTATTCTTGCCGCAACGGATAAGACCATAAAGGGCGAAGAAGATATTACCAAGAAATATAAGGTTGCAGTTTTGGGCGTTGTTCCCGATTTTGATACTAAAACTTCCAAGGGGGTTAGAAAATGAGTAACAATCAGATAGAAAAGGCAACACAGAATACCCCCAACGTTACCGCGCATTTCGCCGTTGTTGAGGCTTATAAGATGATAAGAACCAATCTTCTTTTCCTGCTTTCGCAGACCAACGAGAAGATTATAACCGTTTCGAGCTCGATTGCGGGCGAAGGAAAATCAACCACCGCTATTAACATCGCGGTTGCATTCTCGCAACTTGGAAGCCGCGTTTTGCTTATTGATTCCGATATGCGTAAGCCCTCGGTTCATAAGAAGCTGCGCCTTTCGAATAAGGTTGGTATTTCATCGCTTTTGGTTGGCTTCTCCCAGTTTGAGGAAACGGTTAACCACATTAACGATAACTTCGATGTTATAACCTCGGGTCCCACCCCTCCGAATCCTTCGGAGCTTCTCGGCTCGGATAAAATGGCTTCACTCTTAAAGGAGCTTAATGAGAAATATGATTACATCGTTTTGGATACTCCCCCGGTAAATATTGTTCCGGATGCGCTTGTTGTTGCTCCGCATACTGCGGGTATTGTTTTCGTTGTTCGCGATTTCATAACAACACATGAGCAGTTCCAAAAGGCTTTGAGCAGTATCGAGTTTGCAGGAGTTAGATTCCTCGGCTCTATTCTCAACGGTCATACCAATAAGGTTAGCCGCCGCTATAAATACCGCTATCGCTATCGCTACAACTCCTACGGCTACTACAACTACAAGTAGGAGAAAAATAGTGTATGTATATTGATATTCACGCGCATATACTCCCCGCAGTTGACGACGGAGCAAAGAATATCGATGAATCATTATCGCTTCTTAAAATGCTCAAGGCTCAAAATGTGGGCGCGGTTGCAGTTTCTCCGCACTTTTATCCCCGCAGAGAGAATTCTGTTGCCGAGTATAAAGAGCGCATATGCTCATCCTATGAGAGGCTGATTTCCCAAAAGCCTGCGGATTTTCCCGAGGTTTACCTTGGTTGCGAGGTTCATTATTTTAAGGGCATTTCCCGTTTTTCGGATATAAGCCAGCTCTCTATAGGAAAATCAAATTATATTTTGATTGAATTTCCGTATCGCGAGATAACCTCCTCGATGGCAAACGAAATCGTTGAGCTTAATTTGAATCACGGATTAATCCCGATTTTGGCGCATATTGAGCGCTATCGCGGCTTCGCCGGATTTGAACACATATTAAAGCTTATCGATGATGGCTTTGCCCGCGGACAAGTTAATGCTTATTCGCTTTTGGAATTTAAGGCCCGCAGAACAACGCTAAAGCTTATAAAAAACGGTTTTGTAAGCTTTGTAGCAAGCGACTGCCACTCGGTAGATGAAATTCCGCCGCGAATTGATGAAGCGCTTCGAAAAATCGAGAAGAAATTCGGACAAAATGTTTTAAAAACATTAACCCAGAATAGCAAAGAATTATATAACAAAATTAAGGGGAACGATTAAATGCGAGCATTACTGCGTGTTTTAAAATACATAAAACACCTGCACATCGGCATCCTTTTTATGGCGGATGCCCTTCTGCTTTTCACAGCATCGCTCTTTACTCATGTTATAGTATCCTCGGTGGTTCCGAGTCATTCAACAACCGTTTCAACCGCAGTTGCTACGGTCCTACCCGCCGTTTTCTGTCTTATCGGACTTCTGATTTTTAAGGTCTATAAGATAATGATAAAGCATCTGTCGTCGTTTGGCTTTTTGCGTTGCATTTTAGGCATTGTTTTCGGCTCGGTTATAATGGTAGCTCTCGAAGCCTTTGCCGGAAACTACCATCATAGGCTTTTTTATGTTGTTTATTGCCCGCTCGCCGTTGTTTGTATTGCGGGAGTAAGGGTTGTTTTCAGTATTGCACAGTATCGACTGAAGGTTGTTAGCTTAAAGAGTTCAACCGCAGTCCCCACCCTTATAGTTGGTGCGGGATACGCCGGAACCAACGTTTTGCGCGAAATGCTTATGAGCGACGCGGTTAACTATGCACCTGTTGGCTTTGTTGATGATAACCCGGCTCTTACAGGTATGGAAATTGATGGTGTTCGCGTTCTCGGACCTTCGATTCTTATTCCCGAGTTTTGCCGCAAATTAGGTGTTAAGGTTATTCTTTTTGCTATCCCCTCCTGCCCGGAGGACCGCAAGAAAAATATTCTCCGAATTTGCGCGCAAACAGGTTGCGAGGTTAAGGTTATTCCTTCGGTTCTCGATTTGGCCTCCCAGGTTAAATTCCTACCGCAGGCTACCTCTATAAATGTTGAGGATGTTCTGGGGCGTAGCGTTGTTCATATGGATGAATCGGATTTCCTACCCTTCCTTCGCGATAAGGTTGTTATGGTAACGGGAGTCGGCTCCATAGGCTCGGAGATATGTCGCCAGGTTATTAAGGCCAATATTAAGCAACTGCTTATGGTTGATATCTATGAGAACAATGCCTATGAAATCCAACAAGAGCTTATAAGCGATGGGCATGGCGATATTATCTCAACCGAGATCGCCTCGGTTCGCGATTATCCCAAGATGAAATGCCTTTTCGAAAAATATAAACCCGACCTCGTTTTCCATGCGGCCGCCCATAAACATGTTCCGCTTATGGAAACCAATCCCGAGGAAGCGGTTAAGAATAATATTCTCGGAACCTATAATGTTGCTCGCCTTTGCGAGGAATTCGGAACCCAAAAGATGGTTCTGATTTCAACCGATAAGGCCGTTAACCCAACCAATGTTATGGGAGCTTCAAAGCGTTGCTGTGAGATGACTATGCAGTATATGGCTCAACGCTCAAAATCTACCGAGTTTGTTGCGGTTAGATTCGGAAACGTTCTCGGCTCTAACGGTTCGGTAATTCCGCTATTTGTTAAGCAAATAGAGCATGGCGGCCCCGTTACGGTTACGCATCCCGATATCATCCGCTACTTTATGACCATCCCCGAAGCCGTTTCACTTGTGCTTGAAGCGGGTGCTATGGCCAAGGGCGGAGAGATATTTGTTCTCGATATGGGTGAGCCCTTTAAGATTACCACCCTCGCCGAAAATATTATTAAACTCTATGGCTACAAGCCCTATGACGAAATGCCCATAAAATTTATAGGTCTGCGTCCGGGCGAAAAGCTGTTTGAAGAGCTTCTTATGAGCGAAGAAGGTCTTAAATCAACCGCCAACAAGAGCATATTTATCGGAAATCAGATATCTATTGATGAAAAGGTATTTGAAGCCCAGATAGAAAAAATCGCCGAAACCGCCGCTAATAACGATGGTAAATCGGTTGTTGAAATCTTAAAAGAAATGGTTCCCACCTTTAATCATCAGTAAAAGTAAAAACCTCTGTGATTTAGGGAGCTGCGATTAGGGACGAAATCGGTTTTGGAACCTAAAAAAGATAAATTTTTAGTGGAATAAAAGGCAAAACCCCGTGGTAACGCTGACGCGTACCACGGGGTTTTAACACATTAGACCGCAAAAATTTGCTTTTTTAGGCGTTTTATCCCTAACCGCAACTCCCTTTACAGAGGTTTTTTATTTATCAGAGCGATATTATTAGTCCGAGATTTCCGCGCTTGCCTGCGGTTTTTCTATGCGAATGAAGATGCTCGCAGTTGCAACTTGTGCAAACGTCGGCCACCTCGACATTTTCGGGGCTTATTCCCGCCTCGATTAAAATTATTCGGTTAGCCTCGCGCAGGTTTAGCATATATCTGCCGTTTGGCTTTCGCTCGAAAATTTTATCGAGCGGCATATAATCTATCTCGGCAAAGGCATTATAAACGGGGTCATCAACCTCGTAGCAACAGTTGCCGACAGAGGGGCCTATTCCCGCTATAATATCCGAGGGATTACTGCCGAAGGCATCAACCATTTTTTCAACCGTTACCCTACCTATTTCCTTAACGGTTCCGCGCCAACCTGCATGCGAGGTTGCGATTATATTATTTTTAGTATCATAAAACATTAGCGGAACACAATCGGCATACTGGGTTAAAAGCGCGGTTTTTGGGATATTAGAGATAAGTCCGTCAACATCGGTATAGTCAACAGGCTTTATGGGGCCTTTTCCTATATCCTCGGGGGTAACGATGCGAACATTATTGGTATGGGTTTGCTTTGAATAGATTATTTTTTCATATTCTATGCCCGTAGCGGCGCAAAGGCGACGCAGGTTTTCTCTAACGTTTTCGGGGGCATCCCCGCGGTCGAAGCCGGTATTAAACGAGGCGCAATCACCTGTGCTTACCCCGCCGTAGCGTGTTGTAAAGGCATGCTTTATGCCGTATTTCTCAAAGAGAGGAAAGGTTAGATAAACGAGTTCACCCTTTTTATTTACCCGCAGGATATTACTTTTTAGCATCGGTATTCCCCCTATCGGGCAAAAAGTTTTCAAAAATATAGGTATCAAAGGAATCCTTTGCCGATTCGACCTGCTCCTTGCCGGTAAAGGTCCAACCTACCGGGAAGGCACCAAGCAGGGTGCAAAGGCGGCGAAAAAACTGCTTTTTATGCAAAAAATCATAGGATACAAAATCGGGTCGCGCTATCACATTGGTAAAGAGCCAGGTTAAAAACACATAAAATCCGGGGTCATCTTTTCCAAAAACGGTTGAAAGCTGACCGCGACAAATATCGGGGCGATTTTTGCGATACCAAGCAAGCACGGGCGGGTAAAACGACTGAATAAAATATTTTCCCTTATAATCCTTTAGAATTTCGTTTGCGGCTTCGCAAAGCGGAGCAGGATTTTTAAGGCATTTAAACTCAATAAGTAGCGGCACCCTGCCATCCACGGTATCCAAGCATTCGCGAAGGGTTGGTATTTGCTCATCGGTTCCCGCAAGTCTAAGCGCTTTCAGCTCCGATAAGGTCATATCCTCGATTTTACCCGAAGCGCCGCAAACGCGCTTTGGAGTATCATCATGGAAAACAACTATCTCGCCATCGGCCGTTATATGAATATCAATCTCGATAGCAAAGCCCTTCTCGACCGCAAGACGGTATGCCGAAAGCGAATTTTCGGGAGCGGCTCCCTCTAAATCGTGAAGTCCTCTATGGGCTATGTAGAGCCCCGAGAGTATTTTTCGGTCGGGGTGGCGCCGCGCCGCAGGGAAAATGAGAAAGATTATTAAGGCCGCCAAGAAGGCTACTATACCTAATATTATATAAAGGGCGGTCATTTATTAATCCTCCATATCAAAATTTTCAAGAACCGATGCGCGCTTTTGAGGGCGGCTATCGCCATGGCGCACAAAACACATTGTTATAAACGAGAGCGCCGAAAATAAAACGACATAGGGGAATAAAACTCGATATCCCCAACCGAGCTTATCGATAAGGAAGCCCGAAAGCAACGGGGTTGCTATTTGCGCGGCCATAGAGAAGGTATAATAAAAGCCTGTATATTTTCCAACATTGCTTCCGCTGCTCATCTCAACAACCATCGGGAAGGAGTTAACATTTATTGCCGCCCAGCCTATGCCTACAAGTCCGAACAGGGCATACATAATCGGGGTTTGGTGAACGATAAATATTGCAACTGCATAACAAACGGTCATAAGTGTTATGCCCAAGAGAATGGTTTTTTTGCGGCCAACCGCGCTCGATAAAAATCCGAGCGGAACAAAGGATATAATAGCCGCAATGGTTGCAACCATCAAATAGCTCGATGAGGTTCCGAGGTTGGTTTTCCAAACATCAACACAATAGCGAGAAAACGCGGTTGTAACCGCATTATATGCCATAAACCATAAAAATACCGATAATAGAATAAGAACCAAGCTTTTAAAAACGGGGCGCGGCATCTTTTCGGTTGTTCCATTTTCCTCTTTTTCCTCTTCTGCTACTTGGGGCAAACTGTTTTCGCGCAGGGAGAAAACCATTATTAAAACGGTTATAAGC
>SVPK01000024.1 GCA_015065875.1 Oscillospiraceae bacterium | reverse complement strand
TTAAGAGTGCGCGATAGCGCTCCTCATGGGTCTTTTCGATAGCGGCAACAGCGCGGAACTTTGCGGCCAGAGCGGTAAAGCCCTCTTCCTCGGCCTCATCGGCGAAGGTAGCATACATATCGGTCCATTCATAGTTTTCGCCTTCGGCGGCGGCAAGTAGATTCTGTGCGGTATCGCCCAGCTCGCCTAACTCCTTGAACCACAATTTTGCATGCTCTTTTTCGTTTTCTGCGGTCTTAAGGAAAAGCTCGGCTATCTGCTCATAGCCTTCCTTCTTTGCAACCGAGGCAAAATAAGTATACTTGTTTCTTGCCTGGCTTTCGCCCGCAAATGCGGCCTGCAGATTTTTTTCGGTTTTTGTTCCTTTAAGCTCCATTTTTATATCCTCCTATGTTTTATTTATTAAAAGGCGATTTAAGCCTCGAAAACCAACCAAATGTTGCGGGCCATACCGCGCCTGCGGCAACAACCAGCAAAAAGTAGCGAATGAGTCGCGCGAGACCCTCATGCGGGATTATATATGATAGCGGAATTTTAAGACCCTCTTTAACCGCGAAAACAATCAAAACTCCAAACAGCAGTTTTAAAAACTGACCAAAAAGGGGAGCGGCGGTTTTAAATTTAAGGTAGCGGGTATCGGCAAAAAAGATGACCGCAAAGCCGAGAATACAACCTGCGAGGGTATAAGAATTTTCGTATGCGTGGAGATAATTTTCGGTTCCGTCGGGGATGCAGAAAAATTCCATATAGATTAAAAACGCGAAGGAGAGGGCGGCCATAAAGGCGATAAGGCCCCAAATATAAGCGCTATTTTCGCGACCGCGCTTTATAATCGGGCGCAGAGCGAAAATAAGCAAAACTGCAATCGCGAATGAGACGAGAACATCCTGCGGAGTATGAACCCCGAGATAAAGGCGAGAGAATGGGATAAGAACACAAAGCGCAATCGCGGCAATACGAACTGCTTTTCGTTTTGTAAAAGCGGCGATGCTTCCAAAGGTTCCAACCGAGGATTGGGTATGCCCGCTGGGGAAGGAATATCCGCCCGCCCCTTCAAGGGCGCCGCTCGCCGCCTTAAGAGTGGGGTCTTTAACCCAGGGGCGCGGAACGCGGAAAAGAATTTTTAAAAATTGATTAATTATGGTTCCTATGAAGCCAACCGATAAAACAAAATAACCTTCATACTTATCGATACACCAAAAAACCAGGAGACCTATTATGATAAAAAAGGTTTCATCGCCCAAAAAGGTTATAGCGAGAAAAATCTTATCAAGGATGGGACTGCTTATATCTCGCAAAAAATGCAAAACTTCCATATTTTCCCTCACTTTCGCTATAAAAAATAATAGCATAAAGCAGAAGATTTTACAAGAAAAATCAGTCGAAAATATTTTGTTCGAAGGAAAGCATCGGCTGTAGCCTTTCGCCCCTTTGCCGCGCGAGATAATTTTTGATAATCTCAACCGCTAAAGGGGATAAAAAGAGAACACCGATTAGGTTTGGGAAAAGCATTAGTCCGTTCAAAATATCGCAGATTTTCAGCGCAAAATCGAAGGGTATTATCGCGCCAAAGGGTATTATCCCAATAAAGCAGGCTCTATAGGTTGAGCCGCCCCCTTCTCCAAATAGATATTCGGCGGCCGAGGAGCCGAAAAAAGACCAGCCGATAACGGTTGAAAAAGCGAAAAGCAAAACCGCCGCCGCAATAAAAACCGCCCCCGCCTTGCCAAAGGTTTGGCGGAAGGCGAGATTAACAAGTGTTGCCCCATCGGCCGAAACCAAACAATCGCCGCTCTCAAGGTTTACAACCCCCGAGCAGAGAATACAAAGCGCTGTTAGGCTACACATTAAAACAGTATCAATAAAAACCTCAAAAATTCCCCACATACCCTGTTCGGCAGGCTCCTCGGTGTCGGCCGCGGCATTTATAACGGTTGCCGAGCCCATACCCGCCTCATTTGAAAAAACGCCGCGCTTAAAGCCTTCCCCGAGTGAGCGCGAGATAATAGCGCCCGCCGCTCCTCCGCCCGCCGCGCGGGGGGAGAAGGCATGATTTAAAATCGAGCGAATGGCGGGGTATAGGTTATGGGCATTCAGAATAATAACGGCGAGCGATAGAAGAGTAAAGAAAAATACCATAGCGGGAACTATTTTTTCAGTGAGTCCCGTTATGCGCTCTCGTCCGCCCAAAATAACCGCTCCTGCGGCGATAAAAAGCAAAAGACCCAGAAGAATGCTATATAAATCGCTACCGAAAATTTGGGTGCGCTCGAGGGTTGGAAGATAGATTGTCGCCCTAATGTTATCGGAGATAACCTTTATTTGACCGATATTGCCTATGCCGAATGCTGCCGCCGCGCAAAAAAGAGCAAAGAAAAAGGCTAAAATACGGCCGCTTTTGCCGCCGATTCCGTCGCGCAGGTAAAACATAGCTCCGCCTATCCATTCGCCGCGGGCGTTTTTGCGGCGATAAAAATGTCCCAAGGTATTTTCAAAAAGAGAGGTAGCCATTCCGAGCAGGGCGGCTATGAGCATCCAAAAAACCGCGCCCGGCCCGCCTATTGTAATGGCCGAGGCAACCCCCGCGATATTACCAACCCCTATCGTTGCCGCAAGCGCGGTGCAGGCCGCCCGAAGGGGAGAGATACCCGCGCCTTTTTCGCCCCTTTTGCGCGAAAAAAGCGTTCCCGCAGTTTTAGAAAACCAAAGCCTTGACCGAAAAATTTGAAAAAAGCCGCACCTTATACTAAAATAAACCCCCGAAAAGCCCAAAAGAAGCAGTCCTGCACCGTTCCATATAAAGTTTTCCAAACAATCAATATAATGAAAAAACAAATAAAGCACCCCTTATTTTCTTATCGCAAGCGTATGTTGACTGGGGAACAAAAAAAGTGTATAATTCTAATGTTAATTCTATGAAAAGCAGAGGATAAAAAATGCAGGATATGTATTCGGTTTTCGGAATCGATAGCCGCGTTCGCGCCGTTTGCGAGGATGCGCTTTCCGACCTTCGCGAAACCTTTAAGACTATTGATGAAACTGCGGAATATAACCAATGTAAGGTGCTTTCCGCGATGCAAAAGAATCGCGTTGCCGCAACCCATTTTGCGGCCTCATCGGGTTATGGATATGATGATTTCGGCCGCGATACGCTTGAGCGAGTATATGCCGATTGCTTCCATACCGAGGCGGCGCTTGTTCGCCCGCAGATAACCTGCGGAACCCATGCGTTGGCAGTCGCCCTTTCGGCCAATCTTTTACCCGGCGATGAGGTTTTATGCCCTGCAGGCAAGCCTTATGATACCCTCGAAGAGGTTATAGGAATCCGCCCCTCGCCCTGTTCTCTGGCCGAATATGGGGTTACCTATCGCCAGGTCGACCTTCTGCCTGATGGCGGTTTTGATTATGATGCTATCCGCAAGGCAATAAACAAGAATACAAAATTGGCCGAAATTCAGCGCTCCAAAGGGTATGATACTCGTCCATCCTTCTCGGTTGCCGAGATTGGCGAGCTTATCGCATTTATTAAGGGAATAAATCCCGATATAATTTGTATGGTTGATAACTGCTATGGCGAATTTACCGAAAAAATGGAGCCGAGCGAGGTTGGCGCCGATATGATAGTTGGCTCGCTTATCAAGAATCCGGGTGGCGGATTGGCTCCCTCGGGTGGCTACATAGCGGGAACAAAACAGTGTGTTGAGCGTTGCGCCTATCGCTTAAGCGCTCCGGGTCTTGGCCAAGAGGTTGGCGCCAATTTTGGAATAATGACGGCGCTTTACCAAGGCTTTTTCCTTTCGCCTACCGTAACTGCGGCGGCGGTTAAGGGTGCGGTTTTTGCGGCGCGCGTTTATGAAAAGCTTGGATTTGCGGTAATTCCCCGTAGCGATGAGCCGCGCCATGATATAATCCAGTCGGTTGTTCTCGGCAGTGAGGAGCGAATGCTCGCCTTCTGCCATGGAATTCAGGCGGCCGCTCCGGTTGATAGCTTTGCAACCCCCATTGGCGCTCCGATGCCGGGTTATGATTCGCCCGTTGTTATGGCGGCGGGAGCCTTTGTTCAAGGCTCATCGATTGAACTTTCGGCCGATGGCCCCATCCGCGAGCCTTATGCGGTTTATTACCAAGGAGGACTCACCTGGCCCCACGCAAAACTCGGCGTTATCCTCTCGCTCCAAAAGCTTTTTGAAAAGGGCCTTGTTAATCTCTAAAAAAAAAGAACTCCCCGAAGGGAGTTCTTTTTTGTTGTTAGATTTGGTCGATACAGGCCTGAACCAATTCGGAGAGTGAACCGGTTGCAAGGCAGATATACTTATCGGTTCCGCCGTAGTAAAGACGAATCTGGTCCTTCTCGTAATCTGCGATAGCGCCGCAGCAGAAGCAGGTGTTATCCGAGTTTCCGTGAAGCTCATACCACTCTTCGGGTCCTAAAATATAGCTATTGGTTTTGCCGATAACCTTCCAGGGCTCCTCGAGGTCTAAAAGGATTGCGCCGAGATAATACTGGTCGCCGCCTGCGGGGTCGAAAACGCCATGAACAATGGTAAGCCAACCCTTATCGGTCTTAATCGGGGGGGTCGGGCCCATCTTTTGGCTGTTCCAGAAGCGGTAGCCATGAGCGATAACCGGCTTAAACTCGCCCCAATGAACGAGGTCCTCACTGGCAGAAATCCAAATATCGCCTGCCGCAGTAGGAGTCATAGGACGGTCGAGCTTATAATATTTTCCGCCAATCTTTTCGGGGAAAATCGAAGCGCCGCGGTTAGAAGGAGCGGTAATAGCGGTAACAGGATGATAGGTTTCGAAATCCTTGGTCCAACCAAGATATCCGAGCGGAGTTCCAAAGCCATGAACCATAACCGGAGTTACCATATAATAGGTATCATCAATCTTGGTAGTTCTGTTATCTATAAAATGATGGAAGAGCTCGTTGGGATACTGGCTATCATCGAGTTTAATGAAATCCTCATCGCTCAATTCGAAATGGATTCCATCCTTACTGCGGGCAATGCGGGTCTGACCAACATCGCGTCCATAACCGCGGGTTGCGGCATGTTCAACAACCGAGATAAGCAGGATGGTCTCATCGCCATACATAACGGGTGAGGGGTTATAAAGCTGGGCAATACCCGGGAAATCCTTAACATCAAGGATGGGGTTGCCTTCGTAGCGCTTAAAAATTCTTGTTGCGTCTCTTTTCATCATTATTTCTCCATTTCTTTAAAATGTCTCGAAAGGCGATTGCCTATAAGGATACGAACACGGTTGAGTGCATCATGGTCGTCGTTATATTCGCGAACATTGGGCGATACGGATTTAACCAATCTCTCAACATATTTTCTGCCAAAGGTTTCCTCTGCCATCTGGAGCAGGTAGAAATCCTCAATACCGCTACGGATAAGTTCAAAGCGGAGCGAACCAACGGGTCCATCGATTCCAACGCGGTCACCGGGGTAGAAAAGGCTACCATCGCCGAAGCAATACCAAGAAAGGTCGCGAACGGTTGAAGCGCTATCCCACGGATTGCAATCTCTCCACCAGGTGGTGGTCCAGTAAAGCAGTCCGCGAACATCGTGTAGCCACTGCTGCCACATAAGAACACGGGTATAGAAGCCTTCCATATCAACGAAAACGTTTGCATAGGGAAGTCCCGGCTCCCAGCAAACATACCACCAAACGCGCTCGCCGCGGGCATCGATTTCGTGCATACGGTCGCAGAACCATTTTTCGGTAAAGAGGCGAGCCTTGGGACACCAAACCTTGGTTATACCATCAAGAAGGTCAACCGCCTTCTTTCCGCCGCCATCAGAGGGGTCCTTAAAGAAGGGCGAAACGGCATTATAGCCGGGGAAGCATTTTGATAAACGCTCATGGAAGGCCAAAATCTTATCATAGGCTTCCATATTACAGGGCTCATCAACGCCGTAGAAATAGCTCTTATCAAGCCAAGCCTGCTTTTTAGAGAGCTTCTCATAATATTTTGCAATGGTCTCATCCGAAACATCATGCGGAATACGGAAGGAGGTTACTGCGGGATTATCGAGATATTCATCTGCTCTCGGGTCGAGAATATCATAGGGAAGGAAATCCGAGCAGATGCGATATTTATCGAGCATAAAATCATAATACTTTTTATAAAGCTCATCAGGATTATCACTCTTATGACGAAGCTGCAAGAATCTCTGGTCGATTCCAAAAGCGGTATCCATATGCTTTTTAGGAGCAATGGTAAACGCCCAAACGGTAACCTTGAGGTCATACTTGCCGTAAATCTTGCCCTTTTCCTTCAGAACAACCTTTAACTTATAGGTGCCGGGTTTAGTATCGGCCGAAGTTTTGATGTTAATAAGATATGTAGTATTGATACCGCTCTCCAGGTCGAACTTTCCCGCATCGGGAACAACCGGGTCGGGATAAAGAGCGCCCTCGCAGGAAACATAGTGTTCCTTTAGGAGTTCAACCGAGAAGCCGGCGTCAGCCGCTCTGCCGCGAACCTCAATCGAGAAACCGCTTCTTTTCTCGGGAGCCATAAACGATACCTGGCAACCCTCGGTTGCGTTCTTGGCAACATAAATATGAAAATCCTCTTTTTTGCCCCAGGTCAGATGACTGCGGGGACGGATTTTCTCTGCAGGAGTGGTAAACCAAACCTTTAAATTTTTTTCCATAAGTAAAACCTCCAAATCGTTTGGGTTATGTATTTATTTTACCTTTTTATGGGGCTAAAGTAAAGCCTATTTTGCGTTTTTTGCCTTAAAATATCGAGAAATTCGGTTACCGAGCAGTATTCTTGCGCGGCCGAGTGCATCGTGGTCATCGTTATAGTCGCGAAGGTTGGGGGTAACACTCTTTATGAGTCGGTCGATATAGGCCTTTCCAAATAATCTCTCGCCCATTTTGAGCATTGCGAAATCCTCAATACCGCTACGAACAAGTTCGAGACGCAAAGAGCCGACAGGGCCATCAATGCCTACGCGGTCGCCCGGGTAGAGAAGGCTGCCGTCGCCAAAGCAGTAGCGCGAAAGGTCACGAACGGTTGAAGCGCTGTCCCAGGGGTTGCAATCGCGCCACCAGGTTGTTGTCCAATAGCAGAGTCCCTCTGCGCCATACATATACTGTTGCCAGAATAAAACTCTATGGAAGAAGCCATCCATATCAACAAACATGTTGGCATAGGGGAGTCCCGGCTCCCAACAAACATACCAAAGAATTTTATCACCATGAGAGCGATGGTGCTCCATGCAGTCGCGGAATTCTTTTTTCTGGAAAAGGGTGCTCTTGGGAATCCAGGTTTTGCTCGAATAGGCTAAAAGGTCGGTTGCTTTTTGGCCGTTGCCATCATCGGGGTCGCGGAAAAAGGCGGTATAAACGGGCGGATTGGGCCAAGCCGCAGAAACGCGGGCATATTCGGCCTTTTGTTTTTCGTAATGCGCCATATTGCAGGGCTCATCGGTAACCTCTATGCCGCATTTATCCATCCATTCCTTCTTTTGCGATAGCTTTTTATAAATCTCGGATAGTTGCGAATCCGAAAAACGGGCGCTATGCAAAACAAATGCCTTATTTTTCTCGTTATCCAGGTATTCATCAACTCTGGGGTCGGAAAAATCATAGGGGAGATTATAGGGGCAGGTATGATAGTGCTCGAGCAGAAAATCATAATATTTTTTGAAAAGCGCTTGCTCATCATCGGTTTTCTGATGCTTGAAAACAAACTGCTTATCGATATCGGCTTGCATATAGGTTCGGTCGCTATTTTCGATAGAGAAAGCCCAAACGGTAACCTTGAGGTCATACTTGCCGTAAATCTTGCCCTTTTCCTTCAGAACAACCTTTAACTTATAGGTGCCGGGTTTAGTATCGGCAGTTGTTTTAATGTTGATAAGATATGTAGTATTGATGCCGCTCTCCAGGTCAAATTTTCCCGCATCGGGAACAACCGGGTCGGGATAAAGAGCGCCTTCACAGGAAACGTAGTGTTCCTTTAGGAGTTCAACCGCGAAGCCGGCTTCAGCCGCTCTGCCGCGAACCTCAATCGAGAAACCGCTTCTTTTCTCGGGAGCCATAAATGACACCTGGCAACCCTCGGTTGCGTTCTTGGCAACATAGATATGATAGTCTTCTTTTTTGCCCCAGGTCAGATGACTGCGGGGACGGATTTTTTCTGTTGGAGTGGTAAACCAAACCTTTAAATTCTTTTCCATAGTTTTCTCCTTACCTAAATTATCGGTTTTTTCCTTATATTTATTTTACATTTATGCGCTTTAAAAGGCAAGTATATTTTGGCGCTGCTGTGCCTTTCGGCTAAATATATAATGTATTATAGCGAGGACTTGATTTAAAGTATTTGTTGTGTTATAATTACCCGTGTATTTTTAAAAGGAAGTGACGGCAATGTTTAAAATAGAGGACGGATATCGTTCCCTGCTCGATACGCGACAAACCGAGATTGCCATTAAAAAGGTTAAGGATTTCTTTGAGCGCGATCTTGCTATACAACTTAATCTAACCCGCGTTTCGGCTCCGCTTTTTGTTAGCCGTGCTTCCGGACTTAATGATACCCTAAATGGTATTGAGCGCCCTGTTGATTTTGATATGAAGGGCCAGGATAACGTTTATGAGATAGTTCAGTCGCTCGCAAAATGGAAGCGCGATGCGCTTGGTCGCTATGGCTTCCGCGTTGGCGAAGGCCTTTATACCGATATGAATGCTATCCGCCGCGATGAGGACCTTGATAATATTCATTCCGCCTTTGTTGACCAATGGGATTGGGAAAAGGTAATAGATAAGGCCGACCGCAACGAAAAAACTCT
This sequence comes from Oscillospiraceae bacterium, assembly GCA_015065875.1. Classification (GTDB taxonomy): domain Bacteria; phylum Bacillota; class Clostridia; order Oscillospirales; family Acutalibacteraceae; genus SIG589. The sequence goes on along the minus strand of SVPK01000024.1, from coordinate 11,314 downwards.
AAAGAGTGCCGTTAAATGCGTTTATAATTCCCTAAAGCATACCGAGAATTATATCGCCGATGAATATGATTTTGTTCATAAGTTCCTGCCCGAAAAGATAACCTTTATAACCTCGCAGGAGCTTGAGGATATGTATCCGGAGCTTGATGGTAAGCAGCGCGAATATGAAATAACCAAAAAGTTCGGCGCCGTATTTATTATGAAAATCGGCGGAGCCCTTCGCTCCGGCAAGCCGCATGATGGCCGCGCACCCGACTATGATGATTGGGAGTTAAACGGCGATATAATGGTTTATTATCCCGTTTTAGATATCGCGCTTGAATTATCCTCTATGGGAATTCGCGTTGATGAAGAGAGTCTTATGCGTCAGCTTGAGATTCGCGGGGTAACCGAGCGCGCAGAGCTCGATTTCCATAAAAGACTGCTCGCAGGCGAGCTTCCCTATACTATGGGCGGCGGCATAGGCCAGAGCAGAATGTGTATGTTCTTCCTGCGTAAGGCGCATATCGGCGAGGTTCAGGCCTCTTCCTGGACCGATGAGATATATCGCGAATGTGAAGAAAAAGGAATAGTATTATTATAAAAAAGGCGGGCAACATACCTAATGTATGTTGTCCGTTTTTAAAAGAGGTAAAAGAATGAATACTTTTGAAAAAATATATGAGGTTGTAAAAACTATTCCAAAGGGTTCTGTTGCAACCTATGGTTGGGTTGCCGACCGTGCGGGAAACCCTCGTTGGTCGCGGGTCGTTGGCTATGCGCTTCATGTTAATCCCGAGCCGGGGATTATCCCTTGTCATAGGGTTTTAACCCGAAAGGGCGAAACCGCTCCCGCCTTTGCCTTTGGCGGAGAGGATGTTCAGCGTAAGCTTCTTGAGGCCGAGGGCATAGAATTCCGCCCCGATGGAACGGTCGACCTGGAGCGCTTTGCGGTTTGGAACAGATAAATAAAAGTCCCCAATCGATAAAGATTGGGGACTTTTCTATCAACAACATAATTATTATAACATAAAATAGTAAAAAAGTGTTAGTAAAAAATTAGGATAAATTTTTGTATTGTTTGCCTATTGAAAACAAGTGTCCACTGTGCTACAATATAGCCAGAGAAAAGAAGAGAACAGAAAAAGAGAAAACGAGAAAAAAAGAAAACGAGAAAAAAAGAAAGGGGTAGCTTCCAATGTACAGTATTATTCGTAAGAATTAACTGCGAAGGGGTGAGTCCAAAGATCTAATTAAATTCATATCAAAAAACCAATAGACAAAGTTTAATAAATAAAAAGTTTTACTATATAAAATAAAAAGCCCGATTGGGTTATTGGGTGAGTCCAATGAAATAAGTATATAGGGAACCGAGAAATATCTCGGTTCCTTTTTTTATTGCTTTTTATTGTTTGAGAGTATATAATATACACACAGTAATTTTTTCGGAGGAAATTTAATGAAGCTTATAATTCCCCTATTATGTTTTATGCTTCTTTTTTGCGGTTGCAAAAAAGAAAACGAGGTTTATGATTCGGGTTCTTCGGTTCCGTCCGCATCGCAGAGCGGAACCGCATCTAATACATCGTCGCTTCAAAACCCTTCGGCCGATAAGTTTAAGGGTAATGACTCGCTGGTTGGTCGTTGGAAATGCATGACCGAAACTCAAAACGGCGAAACCCGCGATGTTACGGCCGATGAAATATATTATGTATTCGCGGCCGATGGAACAATGGAGACCTTTTATAGAGGAACCAATATGGAGGTATATGCGGGCTATTCAACCACAGATAAGCAGGTAACCTTCTATTATGGCGGCGAATCTGTAACGCTTGAATATTCTGTTGATGGCCGCTATCTGACAATTACCGGCTATAACGGAAAAATATCCACTGTTTACGAAAAAGTAGCATAGAAAAAAGCCTTGAACTTAAAGTTCAAGGCTTTTTATTTTAATATTTTCTCCAAACCATCTTATTAACGATTCCGGTATAGGACTGAATAAGCTTAACAACCTTGGTTGAAACATTAAGGTCGGTATAATCGGGGGTTGGGATACCGATGTCGCCGTTTTCGGTCATTGCAACTGCGGTTTCAACCGCCTGAAGCACCTCAAGGTCGCGGATTCCCGCAATAATAAAGTTGCCCTTATCCATCGCTTCGGGACGTTCGGTAGAGGTTCTGATGCAAACGGCGGGGAAGGAATGTCCGATAGAGGTAAAGAATGAGCTTTCCTCGGGCAGAGTTCCGCTATCCGAAACAACCGCAAAAGCGTTCATCTGCAGGCAGTTGTAATCATGGAAGCCGAGCGGCTCATGCTGAATAACGAGCGGATGAAGCTTAAATCCGGATTGTTCGATTCGCTTTCTGGAGCGCGGATGGCAGGAATAGAGAATAGGCATATTATATTTTTCGGCCATTGCGTTAACCGAGCCGAAAAGCGAGAGGAAGTTTTCCTCGGTATCGATATTTTCCTCGCGATGGGCCGAAAGAAGAATATATTTTCCCTTCTCGAGGCCGAGGCGGCTATGAATATCCGATGCATTAATCTTATCGAGGTTGGCGGTTAAAACCTCTGCCATGGGCGAGCCTGTAACATAGGTGCGTTCCTTGGGAAGGCCGCATTCGTGGAGATATTTGCGTGCGTGCTCCGAATAGGCGAGATTAACATCCGAAATTATATCAACAATTCGGCGGTTGGTTTCCTCGGGCAGACATTCATCCTTGCAACGGTTGCCCGCCTCCATATGGAAAATCGGAATATGGAGTCGCTTTGCGGCGATGGCCGAAAGGCAGGAGTTGGTATCACCTAAAATGAGCAGAGCATCGGGCTTGAGTTCTGCCATAAGCTGATAGGATTTTGCAATAATGTTGCCGATGGTTTCGCCCAGGTCGGCGCCAACTGCATTAAGATAATGGTCGGGTGCGCGAAGGCCGAGGTCGTCAAAGAATATTTGGTTTAGTGTATAGTCGTAGTTTTGACCGGTATGAACAAGAATTTGCTCAAAATATTTATCGCATTTCTTTATAACCTCTGCGAGACGAATAATCTCGGGGCGGGTTCCAACTATGGTCATAAGTTTTAATTTTTGCATTTTAAATCTCCTTTCAAACTTCGCAGAAAAAGGTATCGGGATGATTGGGGTCGAACTGTTCATTAGCCCACATAACGGTTACAAGCTCGCGCTCATTTGAGCGGTTTATAATATTATGGGTGTATCCCGGGAGCATATGAACCGCTTCGGGCTTATCGCCGCTAACATAAAAGCGAAGCACCTCATCGCTTCCTATCCTTCGTTGCTCAATAAGTCCCTCACCCGAAACAACGATAAAGAATTCCCATTTGGTATTGTGCCAATGTTGCCCTTTGGTGATTCCGGGGCGCGAAATATTAACACTTACCTGACCGCAATCGAGGGTTTTTATCAGTTCGGTAAAGCTGCCTCGCGTATCCTCATTCTTTTTGAGTGCAAACGAAACCTTATCGGCAGGCAGATATGAAAGATAGGTTGAATAGAGCTTTTTTGCGAAGCTGCCTGCAGGTATGGCGGGCACGATAAGGGTTTTAGGTTGCTCGCTAAAGCTATAAAGCAGGTCGACAATCTCTCCGAGTGTAACCTTATGGGTTATGGGCGCGGCGCAGAAACGGCCATCCTCGCACAAAACGGTATCGATTCCCGAAAACTCGCAACGGTGCTCCTTGCCCTCAAGCGCATCAAGCATTTCTAAAACGAGGTCGTCGATATATAAAAGCTCAAGCTCTATAGCCCTGTCCGAAACGGTTATCGGCAGGTCGTTTGCTATATTGTTGCAGAAGGTTGCAACCGCACTGTTATAATTTGGGCGACACCATTTACCAAAAAGATTCGGGAAACGATAAACCAAAACTTTAGCGCCTGTTTCCTCTCCATAGCTAAAGAAAAGGTCCTCGCCCGCCTTTTTACTCTTTCCGTATTCACCCTCGGCATAGCGGCCGATTAGGGTTGCCTGAATCGAAGAGGAGAGCATAACGGGGCAGGTATTTTTATGCTTTCGTAAAAGCGAAAGCAGCTGCTCTGCAAAATCGCAGTTACCCTTTTTAAAATCCTCGGTGTTTTGCGGGCGGTTAACCCCCGCAAGATTGAAAACAAAATCCGCTTTTTCGCAAAACTGCTCAAGCTCCTGTTGCGAGTTATCTATATCAAAGCAGTAGATTTCCTCAATCTTTAAATTCGGGCGGGTTTTATCCTTACCGTCGCGAATATTCTCGAGCGCACAAACTAAATTTTTGCCAACAAAGCCGCCGGCGCCCGTAACAAGTATTCTCATAATCTAAACACTTCCTAAAAATCAAAAGTTAACCCAACAGCATGGAGCCCTTCAATATAGGCCTTAACCTCGTCGGATGAGAGGCCCTTAATTTCTTTGAGCTCGGATTTGGTTCGGCTATTCTTTTTAAAGAGCGCCGCAACCGCGCGAACAATCCACATAAACGGGAGCAAAAAGGGCGCCTTTTTGAGGAATGGATATTTGATACACATAATGCCATACGGCAAAAACAGCGACCACCAAAAATGCGAGCGACGAGCCTTTTTAACGTTGCCGTCCTTGGAGCGACGGGCGGTATCGGAAAGGCGAATATTTTTGGCAGTTCCGTAGGCGCCGCTCTCGAAAACGGTATTGGCAATAAGCGAGGTTATTTCGGATTCCTCGCCATCTGCAAACAGGGCATCAGCGGTAGCGCAAACATTTTTATAAAAATCGAGCAGACCGAGTTTTTGCATCTCGCCCTCGATATAACCTTCATCGAGAGAGAGCTTCTTTCTGCAAACAAAGATATCGCAAAGATGCTTAAGACCAATTCCGCCGCCGCGATAATGGCGCGCAAAATGAACGAATATATAGATAAAATGGTCGTTATCGCTGAATTTGTATTCGCTGCCGGATATTCTTTCGGCGCGCTCAAACGGGCGCTCGAAATAGGAATAAAAATCCTTAATATGGGGCGGAATCAGGGCTTTATGAAGCTCGAGATGCAGATTATCGTTTTCATAGATTATCTCGCAAAGACTCTCGGCATATTTGCGGTAGCCGAGTTTTTCGAGCATACCTTCGGCCTCGCTGCGTTTTGCCTCATCAATAAGGATATCGGCATCGGCCATATATCGCATATGCGATTCGGGATATAATTCCTTTATAAATAATCCCTTAATGGGTAAAAAGGCTATATCGCATTTTTTAAGCTCTGCCGTAACTCGGCGAAGCTCCCATTCCTGGCATTCGCCGCGAATGAGCTCAGCATAGGTATGGCTTTGAAGCTTTTGCATAACAGGGTGCGCTTCATCAATTCCGCAATTAACCGCACCGCAATAGCAGATGCTCATAATGCGGTGCCGTTTTATTATGCTGTATGCTTTTTCCAACTCAAAGCCCTCGGGCAGGGAGAGCTTTTCTCCCGTCAGAGCGCTCTTAAGCAGGGTTATAACTCCCCCGCGAGTAGAATCGGTCATTTATTTTTCCTCTCTTTTTTGAAGCTCCTCGCGGATATAAGCGAGGGATAAAAGTTTTTCCTTAACCTGCTCAACATTAAGCAGCTCGGTATTATTGGAATTAAATTCCGAAAGGGTATTGCGCGAGGTATCGCCCTCGGCAAAGTATTTATCATAGTTTAGGTCGCGCTTATCGGCGGGAACGCGATAAAAATCGCCCATATCGGTCGCGTTAGCACATTCCTCATTGGTTAGCAATGTTTCATACATTTTTTCACCATGGCGAATGCCGATTTCTTTTATCTCGCAGTTGGGGTCGAAAAGCTCGCTTACCGCTTTCGCTAAAACCTCAATTGTGCAGGCGGGGGCCTTCTGAACGAGGATATCACCCGAAACACCGTTCTCAAAAGCGAACAAAACGAGGTCAACCGCCTCATCGAGCGACATAATAAAGCGGGTCATATTCTTATCGGTAACGGTTATCGGCTTGCCCTCTTTAATCTGTTCAATCCAAAGCGGGATAACCGAGCCGCGGGAACACATAACGTTGCCGTAGCGGGTGCAGCAGATTTTGGTTTTCTCGGGGCTAACGGTTCGGCTCTTTGCAACAACAACCTTCTCCATCATAGCCTTGCTGGTTCCCATCGCGTTAACGGGGTAGGCCGCCTTATCGGTTGAAAGGCAGATAACGGTTTTAACCCCCTCTTCGATAGCGGCGGTAAGAACGTTATCGGTTCCGATTACATTGGTTTTAACCGCCTCAATCGGGAAAAACTCGCAGGAGGGAACCTGCTTTAGAGCGGCGGCATGGAAAATATAATCAACGCCGTGCATAGCATTCTTAACCGATGCGAGGTCGCGAACGTCGCCTATAAAGAAGCGAAGCTTATCCGAAAGCGCGGGCATTTTTGATTGAAATTCATGGCGCATATCGTCCTGCTTTTTCTCATCGCGCGAGAAAATGCGAATCTCCTTTATATCGGTCGAGAGGAAGCGATTAAGCACCGCGTTGCCGAAGCTTCCTGTTCCGCCTGTGATAAGTAAAACCTTGTCCTTGAACATATAAAGTTACCGTCCTTACTTTTTAATCTTTAAAATCTTTTTTAGGGGCTTTCTTATAAGGTCTTTTTCATAAGAGTTCATACCAAAGAGCCACATCGAAGCGCAATAAGTAGCGGTATAAACCGCGATGGCGCCGAGAAGCAGGATAATAGAACTCTGGTTTACAAAATTGAGCGCCAATATACCAACAATGACCGGGGGTATAAGCGCGGGGAACATCGAAAGAATGCTTTTCCAAAATGCGATAATATCGAGGTTGCATTTTTTGTGGTAGTAGATGTTCATAATAAGGCCGTTGGCAAAAACGAGCGAAATTGCCGTTCCGATTGTTGCGCCAACCGCTACGTAGAGTCGACCGAGCCAACAGGTAAGGCCGAAGTTTATACCGGCCATAAATAGGTAAACAATACTTCTGAACTGATGCTTGTTTTGGGCGCGCTGAATCTCGATTCCAAGGTTTTGAATTAAGGGAACGGTTGATGGAATAACGAGGAGCAATACAACATAGTATGCATCGCCATAGGTTTTGCCGGCCCAAAAATCGGTTATAAATGCCTTTCCAAAGAATATAAGTCCCGATGCAACAAGCGCCAAAATTAAAAACTGAATTCGGCCTACTCGCGTAAATAATTCGGTTAGAGATTTTTTCTTATCGGTTACTTCGGGGCTGCTTATTATTCCGTGAATCCTCGGGGTGAAAACAGTGGAAACCGAGGTTGAGAACATCATATAGAAGGTATATATCGTATATCCCGCCGAGTAAACGGCAACAACCGTTGTTCCATGGAATCGGCCGAGAAGGAATTTATCGAGGTTGGAGTTTATTTGGTCAACAATAAGGTTTATTGCGATAAACGAGGTATAAACCATAAGGTTTCGGAAAAGTCCGCTTTCGATTTTCCCGAAAACAAATTTTTCCTTTAGGACGAATATAACATACAGGAAATAGATTATGTCAACCAGCAAATAAACCGAAACGGTAACGGCTACCATCGCGATTGAACGATACCCCATAAGCAAAAGCGGCAGGGTAATGAGGGGACTGAAAACTGTTCGCAGCATTCCGAGCAGCTTTAAAAAGATAAACTTTTCATGCGCGGTTATGATATGCGAGAAAAGACTTGCGGGGAAGGATATTGCAAGGTTTAGGGTCAGAAGCAGCATAAGAACCTTTGCGATATCGTATTCCTTTGCCGTTAGTCCATCGCTAAAGACCAACTGCAGGTTATTTGAAAGAACAACTCCGCAGACCATGGCAACGGCGCCTATTATTGTAAAAATAACGAGAAACAACGAATTTAATCGGTAGATGGATTCTTGTTTTCCCTCGGCTTTGTATTTTGAGTAATACCGAATATAGCCGCTACCGATTCCGAGGCTCAAAACCGAGAGCATCGAGATGGTTGATGAAACGGTATTATAAAGACCATATTCGCTATCGCCCAAAAGCCGTATCATAACCGGGGTATAGGCAAGTCCGATTATAATATTAAGCGCCATCTGGATATATGAGAGCGATGAGCCCCATTTAAGTTGATTTGCCTTCATAGAATAACCTCTGTTACTTAAATATCGCTTAAAAATTCCTGCGAGCGCCGGCGAAGCTCCGCAATCCTTTCATCGACCGCATCCCAATCGATGGGGGCGGAAATTAGCTTATCAATTTTATCATTTTTGCCGCTTTCAATTATCCTATCCTCAAGCCCTACTGCCTGAAGCAGGGTAAAAATGCGGTCGTTCATTCCCGAACCCTTAATGGTTGCGGTTATAAACGGGGTATGGAATAAAAGGGCGAAAACCGTTCCGTGGAACGAGTTGGTAACCAAAAAATCGGAATTTCTTTCAAGCGCGAGCCATTCATATATTCCGCAGTTACCCTCGCGAACAAGCCCCTCTTGACCAACCTTTTCGCAAACTGTGCGGCTAATATCAAGAGTGTTTTTATCGCCATGCAGAACATAGGAAAAAACGCGGGGTGCTTCGGGCAGTGTCTTACCTTCGAGAAGACCTTCATAATCCTTTGCTTCGAGCAGAAGGGTCGGGTCGGAAACGAGGGTGGCAGAAAAGCCCATATCGGCAAGTATTTCTTTACCCGTATTCTCGCGAACACTCATTTTTTGGAATTTTTCGAGATGAGGGCGAATAATCACCTTCATATTTTCGGGAATTTTGGTGCTGCCGAAGCTGGCGGCATAGGCGATTCGGCGGGCCTCACCCGCAAAATCGAGAAAATATGAGCAGTTGGAATCGAACTTGGGCGGAACGGTAAAGGATTCGTTCCAAACCTGGTCGCTTCCGCAGATAACGGTATCGTAGTTTTTACATTTTTTATGTAGCGCCTTATTGCTCGATAGACGGGGAGAGAGCTTGAGCTCTGCTCGACGGAAGCGCTTGATTGCGCGCTCTTTTTTAAAGAAATCAAGGTTGCGGTTTTTAAGCGCGGTGAGCTTTGAAAGACGCCAAACAAGTCCGGGAACATAATCGATAATCTCGGTATCGCCGCCGTTGTTTTCGATATGCTTTTGTAGCGCCCATGCCTGAAGCACGGCACCATAATTGGTTGCCCAATGGAAGGTTATAGTGGCGATTTTTTTCATTTTGTTCACCGTCCGGCTTGGTAAATTTTAAAATATCCTTCGGTCATGGCTTCGGCCGAGTAGGCGCTTTGCGCCTCGCCGAAAAAGTCGGTCTTTTCGCGCGCGGCTAAAGCCTTAACATTCTTTTCTAATGTATCAAGGTCGCCCTGCTCGCAGAAAAGCGAATGCTCGGGCAGGCAGATGCTTTCGGGTCCTCCCGCAAAAAATCCTGCAACGGGGGTTCCGCAACAAAGGCTTTCGGCGCAAACCATCGAATAGGTTTCGCGAATACTTGTAATCAGGGTAACATCGGCCGCAGTATAATGTTCGGCTAACTCTTTGGGGCTTTCTGTTCGGCCAACTGCCAAAATGTTTTCGGGGAAATCGATTCCATCGGTTCCCGCGCCAACGATTATAAACCTATATTCGGGCATTCGCTCGGCCAGGGCGGTAACATAGGCGCTGCCCTTTATTTTTGTATGGCGAAAATCGGGGGTAACATGGAGAACGATTTTTTCTCCCTCTCCAACCGAAAGGCGTTCGCGCAAATCCGACGGGGTAGGGCAGAAAAACGAGGTATCGGTTCCGTTATGAACGGTTTCGAATTTTGCACCCGCGAAAATTGGCGACTGCGCCGCGCGTTTTGTTAGCCATTCTGAAACTCCAACAACGGTTAAATCATTAAAGCCTTCGGCGGCCTTTTTCATTCTTCTAAAGCTTCGGCGGGCATCATCGCGCCAAAGCGAAGATATTTTTCCGCTAACGCGGGGGCAATTATTACATTCGGTTTTCCATTTTTCGCAGTCTACCGCGTGTTCACAGCCTGCAGTATGCATAATCTCGGCATGGAGAGTGAGCACTGTTTTGATATTATTCTTTTTTAAAAACTCAAGGAGCTTATAAACATTTATAAAGTTGCCGTTTAGGCAATGCAGATGAACGAGGTCGGGCTTTTCGCGTTTTAAAATTCTTATTGCTTTAGCGGTTGCAAAGCGCGAAAACGCGAACTCGCCGCCAAAAAGTCGGGCAAGAGCAGAATGAACCTTCGCTCCTGTTTCGGAGGAGGTTTTTATTATTTTGGGGTCGGTCGAGGGAGCGCCGCGACCATAAAGGACGAGCGATTCGTGGCCCTCGCCGAGCAAAGCATCATGCAAACTTTTAACTATTCTGCCGGTGCTGCCATAGTTATAAACACAGTTTATCTGAACTACCTTCATAAAAGCTCCTTCTAAAAAGAAAAACTATATGGGAAAATTTCGGCCGCGTTATAGGTAAAGATAAATAATTCTGCCAAGAGCGCGGCATAAACAACCAGCTTTCCGATAGCCTGAACATAGGGGTCTTTTTGTTTCTTTATAACCGCGGGGATGAGGAACATCATATAGAAATGGAACATCATGGCGATACGGAAAATATTTGCCTGGAAGAGAACCATTATAAGCAGAGGAATTGAGAAAAGCACCATCTTCATAAAGAATTGGTCTCTCTGCGCCTCGGACATATATTTTTTGCCGTTAGGTTTAAAGGCGGGAGCGGCCTTTTTAAACAGGTCGGAATAGAGGAGCATTGCCGCAATGGAAACGAGAACAACAACCATTAAAACAACATTGCCGCCGTATTCGACCTTAAGATAGGCCTCGGATTTATCCATCATCTCAACGAAGGCCTGGGTGAATGCCATCGCGTTGATATAGCATATAACCGAAGCGACTCCGATAAAGGCGATAAAGAAAAGGCCAAACGGAATGATATCGATAAGCAATACCGCGAAATAAAGGAACGAGGTAACATGGAATCCGCCGGCTATGAGAATAAATAGACAGCAGAGCAGTCTTCTTCGGTTGATAAGCGCCTCGGTTGCCAAAACAAGGAAGGTATAGCCGATGGTTTGGCGAATACCGGCCATACTAAAGGCATAATACGACATCGAAAGGAAAACGAGAAAGCTTATCGAGGGATAATCGCTGTATTTATAGATAAATCTTGAAACAACTATGATATAGAAAACCGAAATTGGAAGCAGGAACCAAACATAGTTTTCGGTTATTTGGCGGATTATGGCGCGATACATAAAATAAAGGAATTCGGATTCTTCCTTTATAAATTCGCCCCAGGAAACCTCCGAAAAGGGCTCGCATTTTAAAAATCCGTTAACATACGATTTGGTATCGGTTCCAACCGATAAATCGCGAAAGCCTGCAAAGAAAATAAGCAGCAGGGTTACAATCG
>SVPK01000023.1 GCA_015065875.1 Oscillospiraceae bacterium | reverse complement strand
CTCCGAAGGCTTTGCAAAGTTAACCTCGGATATCGATAATATGCGTGCTCGCGCAACCTTCTTTGAGGAGCAGGCGGTTGCCCTTTCGGGTAATATTGCTGTTTTGGAAAATACCATTGAGCATAACAAAGAAACCGTTCTCCGAATCGAGGAGGAAAAGGCGGGGATTGCCGATAGCGATGCCACCGCGGCAGAAGAAATCGCCAAAAAGACCGAGGAGATTGCCGAAAAACAAACCCGTATATCGGCTCTCGAACTTAAGGTTGCAGAAACAAGTGAGCAGTTAAGCAATTTGCTTACCGATAGCGAAAGCATATCTAAAAATATAGAAGAGCTTTCCAAAAAGCTTAATGACCTTATGGCAAAAAGCTCGGACGAGCGTGTTAAGATGGTAACCGCGCAGTCATCTATTGATGAGATTAATAACCGTGCTTCGGTTATTGATGAGGTTTTAGCCGAAAAACAGGGCGAGATTGATGCTCTCGAATCCGAACTTGCCGAAACAAATAAATTGCTTGATGAAATAGAGGAAAATATTGCTTCCTGCGTAAATTCCTTAAAGGGCTATGAATTGCGTAAAAATGCCCGCAAGGAAACGGCAGACAAGTTTAAGGCCTCTATCGATGAAACAACCCTTGAGATTGAAAGCAAACTACATAAGATTCAGGTTCTTGAGGATTTAGAAAAGAATATGGAAGGCTTTAACCATTCGGTTAAGAAGGTTATGGCCGATGCCGAAAAGGGCCTCCTTCGCGGAATATACGGCCCTGTTTCACGCATTATAAATGTTGATAGCGAATATGCTGTTGCGGTTGAGGTTGCGCTCGGAAATGCTATGCAGAATATCGTAACCGAAACCGATGCCGATGCAAAGCGCGCAATCGAAATGCTAAAGAAGGGCAATCATGGTAGAGCAACCTTCCTTCCGGTTGCAACCATGAAGGCCAAACAGTATGATACCGAGGGCGCCGAAAAGCATATAGGCTTTGTTGGTGTTGCAAGCGAGCTTGTTAAATGTGATTCAAAATATCGCGAGATAATTAAATATTTGCTTGGCGGAACCGTTGTTGCGGACGACCTCGATTCGGCAACCGCAATTGCTAAAAAGGCAGGATATAAGCTCAAGGTTGTTTCGCTTGATGGTCAGGTTGTTAACCCCGGCGGTAGTTTAACCGGCGGTAGCCTTTCCAAACAGGCGGGAATTTTAAGCCGCGGCGGCGAGATTGAAAAATTAAAGGCCGCAAAGGCAAAATTAGAAAATAAGCTTGCCGAGCTTGAGGAGCAACATAAAGCCGCCGTTGAGGAGTTGGCCGCCGTTGAGGCCGATATTGTTGCCGCAAATGCGGTGCTTACAACCTCTAATGAAGATAAGATTCGTGCTTTAGCAGAGCTTCGCCGTATAAATGAGCTTAAAAATTCGGCGCAGTCGGCATTTGATGCTGCGAGTGATGAAAAGCAGAACTCTGCCGTTAAGGTAGCAGAGCATACTGCGGCAATCGAGCTTTGCTCTGCGGCAATCGCCGAAATAGAACAACAAAAAACCGATATCCAAACCGAAATCGATTCAATGACCGGTGGTCGTGATAACCTGGCGGCAAACCGCGAGCAGGTTGCAAATCTGTTAACCGAGTATCGCCTTAACATTGTTGAGATTGAAAAGGATATTGAAAATCTTAAAACGGTTAAGGAAAGCCTTGAAAGCGCCGTTGGCAACCGCCTTGAGAGAGGTGCGGTTCTCGATGCCGAAAGGGAAGAACTTCTTAACAAAAACAATGAAATCACCGAGCAGATTGAAAAAATAAAAACCGATATCGAAGCCCTGCGTCAGAGCAAGAGCGATGCCGAAAAGGAAACCGAAGCACTTATTCTGTCGCGTAGTGAGATGGAGAAGAGCTCTCATGATATGCGCGTTCGCGAACGCGAAATAATGGAGCAGAAGGAAACCTTAAGCAGTGAACTCGCCCGTCTTAACGAACGTCGCGAATCCATGCTTCGTGAACTCGATGATGTTGTTAAACGTTTGTATGATGAATATCAGTTAACCCGTAGCGAAGCCGAGGAAATGGGCATCGTTATCGAAAACATTTCCGAGGCTAAAAAGACCTTGGCAGAACTCAAATCAAAGATTCGTTCGCTCGGTCACGTTAATGTTGCCGCTATCGATGAGTATAAGGAAGTAAGCGAGCGTTATAATTTCTTGTCAGAGCAGGTTGCCGATGTCGAAAAATCGCGTGCAGAGCTTAATAAACTCATTTCGCAGCTTACAGGCCAAATGCAGGAACTCTTTACCGAAGGCTTCTCCAAAATCAGTACAACCTTTAGTAAAACCTTTAAGGAACTGTTTGGCGGCGGTCAGGCAGAACTTTCCCTCAGTGACCCCTCGAACATCCTTGAAAGCGGAATTGATATCAATGTTAAGCTTCCTGGCAAAAATGTTCCCAGTCTTGATGGTCTTTCGGGAGGAGAAAAGGCTCTTATTGCGCTTTCGATTTATTTCTCGATAATGCGCGTTAATGCGCCTCCTTTCTGCTTCCTCGATGAGGTTGATACCGCGCTCGATGATATCAACGTTGACCGCGTTGCAGATTATATGAGCCGTGCCGATTTCAATACCCAGTTCATCTGCATAACTCACCGTCGCGGAACCATGGAAGCTGCCGACATGCTCTATGGTGTAACAATGCAGGAAAAGGGTATAACAAAACTGCTTGAACTGAATGTTACCGAGCTTGAGAAAAAAATGAACTTAAATTAAGAGGTTTATAAATGGGATTTTTCAGCAAGATAAGCGAGGGACTTAAAAAAACTCGCTCCAATATTTCCGGCGCTGTCAATAGCGTTATAAAGAGCTTTAAAAAGATTGATGAAGACCTTTTTGAAGAGCTCGAGGAAATTTTAATAACCTGCGATATAGGTGTTGCAACTTCAACCTATATATGCGATAATTTGCGCCGTCGCGTTAAAGAAGAGCATATAACCGACCCCGATGAGATTAGAAAGCTTTTAAAGGAAACGGTTGCCGAAATGCTTTCGGGCGATACCGCGCTCCATCTTGATACAACCCCTTCGGTTGTTCTTATGATAGGAGTTAACGGCGTTGGAAAAACAACAACCATCGGCAAAATGGCTTTAGGCTTTAAAAAGCAGGGTAAAAAGGTTGTTCTCGGTGCCGCAGATACCTTCCGTGCCGCCGCTATCGACCAGCTTTCGGTTTGGGCCGAGCGCAGTGGTGTTGATATGGTTAAGAGCGTTGAGGGAACCGACCCCGCTTCGGTTATTTTCGATACTATAGCTTCGGCCAAGGCTCGAAAAGCCGATGTTATTGTCTGCGATACTGCGGGTCGACTTCATAATAAGAAAAACCTTATGGACGAGCTTGCAAAAATGTATCGTGTTATCGGTCGCGAGTTGCCCGATTCATCGCTCGAAACCTTATTGGTTCTCGATGCAACAACGGGTCAAAACGCAGTTAACCAGGCTCGTGAGTTTAAAAACGTTGCCAACATTACAGGTATCGTTTTAACCAAACTTGATGGAACCGCGCGCGGCGGAGTTGTTCTCGCAATCAATCATGAACTTGGTATCCCTGTTAAGTTTGTTGGTGTTGGCGAGGGTATTGATGATTTGCAACCCTTTGATGCAGAAAAGTTTGCCGAAGGCCTTTTTGAAAGCGAGGAAGAATAGTGAAATTCTTTATAGCAACTAAAAACGCGCATAAGGTTATTGAGTTTAAAAGAATTCTCGAGCCTATGGGAATAGAGGTTCTTTGCGAGCGCGACCTTCCTTTTTCGCTTCCCGATGTTGAGGAAGACGGAACTACTTTTGAAGAAAACGCAACCATAAAGGCGGCCTTTGCCTGTGAGAAAACAGGAATGGTGTCGTTAGCCGATGATTCAGGTCTTTGTGTTGATGCGTTGGATGGTGCTCCCGGAATTTTTTCGGCGCGCTATAGCGGTGTCCATGGCGACGATAAAGAAAACAACCGCAAACTCCTTCGCGAGCTCGAAGGTGTGCCATATGAAAAGCGAACTGCTCGATTTGTTTCGGCCGTTGCCTGCGTTTTTCCCGATGGTCGCAAATTTACCGTTACAGGTAAATGCGAAGGCCACATCGATTTTGAGGAAAAGGGCGAAAACGGCTTCGGATATGACCCGCTCTTTGTTGGCGAAATAGGTTGTTTCGGTCTGGCATCGGGCGAAGAAAAGGATAAAGTAAGCCATCGCGGCAAGGCGCTTGTTATGCTCCGCGATGAACTTAAAAATTATATTTAAGAGGTAAAAATATGTTAACCGGAAAACAACGCGCACAGCTTCGTGCGCTTGCTAACAGTTTAGAAACTATTTTTCAGGTAGGAAAAAGCGGAATCAACGACCAACTTATACGTCAAGTTGATGAAACCCTTGAGGCTCGCGAGCTTATAAAGCTTCGCGTTCTCGAAACCTCGCCGCAATCCTCTCGCGAAGCCGCAGATAAGATTGCAGAAGAAACAGGAGCCGATGTTGTTCAGGTTATCGGTTCGCGCTTTGTTTTATACCGTGAAAGCAAGGAACATAAAAAAATCGTTCTGGTAAAAAAGAATGGATAAAGTTGTAGCCATCTTTGGCGGAACCTTTAATCCCATCCATAAGGGACACGTGGAAATGGCAAGGGAAGTGCTTTGCCTGCCGCAGGTTGAAAGGCTTATAATTATGCCAACCTTTTTACCGCCTCATAAGGCGGCATCCGCTCTTGTCCCCGGCGAGGATAGACTTAATATGTGCAAGATAGCTCTGGAAGATTTAAAAAATGTTGAATTTTCCGATTTAGAGCTTTCTCGCGAGGGCGTAAGCTATACCTATGATACCGTTTGCGAACTTGGCGAAAAGCTGAATCGGCGAATCGCACTTGTTCTTGGCGGAGATATGGTAACAACCTTTACCGGATGGTATCGTTTTAAGGATATTCTAAAACTTGTGGATTTAATTGCTTTCCGTCGTATCGGAGTTGATAACAGCGAGTTCGATAAAGCAATCGAAAACCTTCGAGACGAAGGCGGCAGAATAACTGTTATCGATTCTCCTATATCCGATATCTCCTCAACCGAGGTAAGAAAGGGCGAATGGGATTTACTGCCCGAAAAGGTATTGGAATATATTAAACAAAAAGGTCTTTATGGTGAAAAATAATGACAATTGAGGAATATAAGCAGATATTGCGTATGCGCTTAAAGCCCGATAGATATGAGCATTCGCTTTGTGTTGCCGATGAGGCCAAGCGATTAGCCTTAAAATACGGCGGCGATGCCGATAAATGCTATCTCGCAGGATTGCTGCATGATATAACCAAGAATTCCCCAAGGGAAGAACACTTGCAATTGTTCAGTGACTTTGGTATAATTCTTTCGTCTGTTGAATCGAATGCGATAAAACTCTGGCATGCAATGTCGGGAACGCTCTTTGTTGAACATAAGCTCGGCATTACCGATAAAGAGATTCTAACCGCCATCCGATATCATACAACTGCCCGTGCATCAATGACGTTAACCGATAAAATTCTTTATCTTGCGGATTTTACATCAGCCGATAGAGATTATGATGATGTTGATGTTATGCGCGGACTTGTTGATGAGAGCCTCGAAGCGGCGCTTCGATATGCACTATCTTATTCAATAGTTGACCTGATAAATAAAGGTAAGCCCATCCATCCGGATACGCTGGAGGCTTATAACGAAATATGTCTTTGAAAAGAGGAAGTTTTTTGGAAGCTTTTGAGATTTTAAAAGTTGCGGCAAACGCCGTTAATGAGCGCAAGGCAAGGGATTTGTTTGCGGTTGAGGTAGGGGAGATAACCATACTTGCAGAGTATCTGCTTATGGCAACTGCAACCTCATCAACCCACGTTCGTGCGCTTGCCGAAGAGGTTGAGGCAAAACTTTCCGAAAAGGGAATAGAGCCTCATCATATTGAGGGAAAAGCAACAGGTTGGATTTTGCTCGATTATAATGAAGTAATCGTTCATATTTTCAGCCGTGAGGCCCGAGAATTTTACGGACTTGATCGCATCTGGAGCGATGGTAACGTAATTAATCTCGATGATATACTTGTTTCCGAGCAGGAGGATTAGCAAATGTTTTATGATTTCAAATCGATAGAAAAGAAATGGCAGAAGCATTGGTATGATAATAATACCTTTGCCGCAAAGGATGATTATTCGCTTCCTAAATTTTTTGCATTGGTTGAGTTCCCGTATCCTTCGGGACAGGGCCTGCACGTTGGTCACCCGCGTTCTTATACCGCGCTTGATATCGTAAGCCGCAAGAGAAGACTTGAGGGCTATAATGTTCTTTATCCTATGGGTTGGGATGCTTTCGGCCTTCCTACCGAAAACTTTGCAATAAAGAATCATATTCATCCCGAGGTTGTAACCGAGAAGAACGTTGCCCATTTTAAAGAGCAGCTTCAGGCGCTCGGCTTTTCCTTCGATTGGACCCGCGAAATTAATACTACCGACCCCGATTATTATAAATGGACCCAGTGGATTTTCCTTCAGCTCTTTAAAAAGGGTTTGGCTTATAAAAAGGAAATGTCGGTTAACTGGTGCACCTCTTGTAAATGCGTTCTCGCAAACGAAGAGGTTGTTAACGGAGTTTGTGAGCGTTGCGGTAACGAGGTTGTTCATAAGGTTAAGAGCCAGTGGATGCTTAAGATTACCGATTATGCAGAAAAGCTTATAAATGGTCTTGATGATGTTAATTTCATCGAGCGCGTAAAAACCCAACAGAAAAACTGGATTGGCCGTTCTGAAGGAACCCAAATCAAGTTTAAAACAACCCTCGGCGATGAGTTTGAGGTTTTCTCAACCCGTGCCGATACCCTGTTTGGTGTTACATATATGGTTATCTCTCCCGAGCATCCGATTCTGGAGAAATGGGCCGATAAGATTGAGAATATAAACGAGGTTCGCGCATATCAAGAAGAGGCTGCTCGTAAGTCCGATTTCGAGCGAACCGAGCTTGCAAAGGATAAAACCGGTGTTCGTCTTTGCGGTGTTGCGGCTATTAATCCTGCAACCGAGCAAGAGATTCCGATTTTCGTTTCCGATTACGTTCTCATTTCTTACGGAACAGGTTGCGTAATGGGCGTTCCGGGTCACGATAGCCGCGACTGGGATTTTGCTCGTAAGTTCTCGGTTCCGATTATTGAGGTTGTTGCAGGCGGCGATGTCGAAAAAGAGGCATATACCGATTGCGAAACCGGAATAATGGTAAACTCCGGCTTCTTAAACGGAATGTCGGTTGAAGAGGCTAAAAAGGCCATTGCCGAATGGCTTATTGAGCGTGGCCTCGGTTCCAAAACCGTTAACTATAAGCTTCGTGACTGGGTATTCTCCCGTCAGAGATATTGGGGCGAGCCTATTCCGATTGTTCATTGCGATAAGTGCGGATATGTTCCCGTTCCCGAAAACGAGCTTCCGCTTTTACTTCCTAATGTTGAGTCCTATGAGCCTACCGATAACGGCGAATCTCCCTTGGCGAAGATGACCGATTGGGTTAATACCACCTGTCCGCATTGCGGCGGTCCCGCACATCGCGAAACCGATACCATGCCGCAGTGGGCCGGTTCTTCCTGGTATTTCCTGCGTTATTGTGACCCGCATAATAAGGATGCATTGGCATCTAAAGAGGCTCTTGAATATTGGGGTCCCGTTGATTGGTATAACGGCGGTATGGAGCATACAACTCTCCATCTGCTTTACAGCCGTTTCTGGCATCATTTCCTCTATGATATCGGTATTGTTCCTACCGCAGAGCCGTATGCCAAGCGCACAAGCCATGGTATGATTCTCGGCGAAAACGGCGAGAAGATGTCAAAGTCGCGCGGAAACGTTGTTAATCCCGATGATATTGTTAATCAGTATGGTGCAGATACCATGCGTCTTTATGAAATGTTCATAGGCGATTTTGAGAAAGCCGCTCCTTGGAGCTCGTCCTCCATTAAGGGATGCAAGCGCTTCCTTGACCGCGTTTGGGGACTTAATGATATGGTCGTTGATGGTGATGATTACAGCAGCGAGCTTGAGAGTGATTTCCACAGAACAATTCAAAAGGTAACAAGCGATATTGAGGAGCTTAAGATGAATACCGCTATCGCGGCCCTTATGTCACTTCTCAATGATATCTATGCAAAGAAAACCATAACCCGCGGTGAGCTTAAAACCTTTATAACCCTGCTTAATCCGTTTGCTCCTCATATCACCGAGGAAATGTGGGTAATGGCAGGCTTCGAGGGAATGCTCAATGAGGCTAAATGGCCGCAGTTTGATGAGGCTAAATGCGTTGTTGCATCGATTGAAATTGTTGCACAAATAAACGGTAAAATCAAAGCCAAGCTAGAGGTTCCTGCAGAGATAACCGCCGCCGATGCTATTGCGCTTGCAAAGGCAGAATCCGCGGTTGCAGCAGCCATGGAAGGCAAAACAGTTGTTAAGGAATTATATGTTCCCGGCAAACTTGTAAACATTGTTGTTAAATAATGTCTTGACAGAATGCGTTTTGCCTAGTATAATAAAATTTAATAACCCCTGCTATATATGCGGAGGGAGGGAATGTAAATGAGTCAAGTACGAGTAAAAGAAAATGAGTCGCTTGATAACGCACTCAGACGCTTTAAGAGACAGACAGCTAAAGATGGAGTAATCCAGGAAGTTCGCAAAAGAGAACACTATGAGAAGCCTTCTGTAAAGCGTAAAAAGAAGTCGGAAGCTGCACGTAAGCGTAAGTTCCGATAAATTACTTATTGCATGAAAGCGGCTGCAGTTAAAGCGGCCGCTTTTTTGTGCAAAAAGGGGATTTTAAAATGATTTTAAAACCGCATATCAAACGTGAGCGCATAACCGATATAACACTTGATGATGTTAAAAAATTAGGCGTTAATGCGCTTTTGTTGGATGTTGATAATACTATGTCTACCCATCATGGTCAAACCTTAACCGAAGGTTTGCTTGAATGGCTTTCTATCATGCGCGAAAACGGTATAAAGCTTATTGTTCTTTCAAATTCTAAAAGAAAAAGGGTAGAGCCCTTTGCCGAAAAAATAGGCCTTCCTTTCATTTCAACCGCGGCAAAACCGTTGCCCTTTGGATATTTTCGTGCGGCAAAGGCGGTTGGCGAAAAGCGAAAAAATGTTGCCATAGTTGGCGACCAAATGTTTACAGATATGCTCGGCGGTTGGGGAGCGGGAGTTAAAAAAATACTCTTAACTCCTATCTTGCTTGAGGATAAATGGAGCTTTAAGGTTCGCCGCAGTCTCGAAAGAAAGATTTTAAAGAGATATAAATTTCAGGATGGTGAAAAATAATGTCTGCTAAATTCGGCCCTGCGGGAAATTCCGAAAGCTTTTTTAAAATGGGATATAAGGGTAGCCTTCAGGTCCCCGAATATGTTGAAAAAATGGGGCTTGATGCCTTTGAGTATCAGTGCGGCCGCGGAGTAAACATAGGCGAGGAAAAGGCTATAGAGCTGGGCAAGCGTGCAGCCGAAAAGGGAATTACACTATCGCTTCATGCTCCTTATTATATTTCTATGTCATCGGTTGATGAAGAAAAGCGCCTTAATTCCATAAACTATATTTTAAGCAGTGCCAAAGCCGTTAAGGCCATGGGCGGAAATCGCATAATTGTTCATACAGGCTCTTGCGGTAAGATAAGTCGTGAGGAAGCCCTTTCGCTTGCTTGTGATACCATGAAGAAGGCATTATCTGCGCTTGATAGCGAGGGCCTTTCGGATATTCATATCTGTCCCGAAACGATGGGAAAAATTAACCAACTCGGAACCCTCGGCGAGGTGCTTTCGCTTTGCGAACTCGATGAGCGACTGATTCCTTGTATTGATTTTGGCCATCTAAACGCAAGAACTTTGGGCGGTCTTAGGGAAAAAGCGGATTTTGCCGATATTTTCAATCAAATCGAAAATCGTCTCGGAGAGGCGCGTCTTAAAACCTTCCATTCTCATTTTTCAAAGATTGAGTATACCGATGGCGGAGAAAAGAAGCATCTAACCTTTGCCGATAGTGTTTTTGGCCCCGATTATGAGCCCGT
Organism: Oscillospiraceae bacterium; assembly: GCA_015065875.1. GTDB lineage: Bacteria > Bacillota > Clostridia > Oscillospirales > Acutalibacteraceae > SIG589. The sequence continues at coordinate 10,564 of SVPK01000023.1, read as the reverse complement.
AATGGAACTCATTGCTCAAAGAAACGGCAGTCCTGTTATTATATGCGAATCCGATGGAACCCAGGCCGAGGATGCAAAAACAATGAAAGACTGCTACTTATCGCTTTTAAAATAGCGCTAAAGTCTTGACAAAAGGTAAAAAAAACCTTATAATTTTTTAGAGTTAGTATTAACTTTATTTTGATTTTGTTTTTTGGAGGAATTTTAAAATGGTAAGTGCTGGTGATTTCAGAAACGGTGTAACATTTGAGATGGACGGTAACGTTTATCAGATTATCGAGTTTCAGCATGTAAAACCCGGAAAGGGCGCAGCCTTCGTTCGTGCAAAGATTAGAAATGTTATTGCCGGTTCGGTTGTTGAACGCACCTTTAACCCTAACGATAAATATCCCACTGCTTTTGTTGAGAGAAAGGAAATGGAATTCTCTTATAGCGATGAGGGCCTTTATTATTTCATGGATCCCGAAAGCTACGAGCTCGTTCCCGTTAATGCTTCGGACCTTGGCGATGCCTTCAAGTTCGTAAAAGAGAATATGGTTTGCAAGATTCTTTCCTATAAGGGCAACGTTTTCGGTGTTGAGCCTCCTACATTCGTTGAGCTCCAGATAACCCAGACCGACCCGGGATTTGCCGGCAATACTGCTACTAATGCAACCAAGCCCGCAACTCTTGAAACCGGTGCTGAAATTCGCGTTCCGCTCTTCATTAACGAAGGCGATATGATTCGTATTGATACTCGTACCGGCGAGTATATGGAACGTGCATAATTTTAAAAAGTTTGTTTAACATAACTTTGAAGGAGTGTATAATATGTCTATTACCGAAAAAGTAGCTTATATTAAGGGCCTTATGGCTGCTCTTGATTATGATGAAAACAACAAAAAGGATATGGTTATAAAGGCTATCGTTGACCTTCTCGATGATATCACCTATACCGTTTCCGATTTAGAGGATTGCACTGCAGAGCTCGCAGAGCAGATTGACGCCGTTGATGAAGACCTCGCTGCTGTTGAGGATTTCGTTTACGAAGATGATTGCTGCGATTGCGACGATTGCTGTGATTGTGATGATGAGCTTTATGAGGTTGAATGCCCCAACTGCCATGACATAATCTGCCTCGACGAGGATATGCTCGATGAGGGAAGCATTGATTGCCCCAACTGCGGTACTAATCTCGAATTTGATTTTGAGTGCGATTGCTGCGATGGCGATTGTGACTGCGAAGAATAATTTTTAAAGAACGAATGCCGCGCTTTGATTTCAAAGGGCGGCATTTTTTGTGAGGGAAATATGGAATTAGCAGAAATGCTTTTAAAGTATGAAATAGGCGCTCCGAATACCGGCAGTGTATCCGCCGTTATTGTCGCGGCGGGGTCATCAAGCAGAATGGGCGGCATATCAAAGCAAATGCTTTGCGTTGGCGGGATACCCGTGTTGGCGCGAACCTTACTTGCTTTCGAGAATGCAAAATGCATTAAAAACATAGTTGTTGTTGCTCGCGAGTGTGATATTTTAAGCTTTCAAATGCTGGCCGAAAAATATATGATAACCAAGCTAACCGATATAACACCCGGCGGCTCCTGCCGAGAGGAATCGGTTAAGAATGGTATTTTGCGTCTTGATAACGATACCGATTGTGTTTTAATCCATGATGGCGCCCGTCCTTTTATAACCGAAAAGGTTATAGAATCTGTTGCCGAAGCCGTAAAAAAATATGGGGCGGCGGCCTGTGCCGTTGCGGTTAAGGATACCTTAAAAATAGTCGAAAACGGAATTATTAAGGAAACTATCGACCGTAGCAGTGCGTTCGCGGTTCAAACCCCGCAGGGCTTTGATTTTGCCGCCTTCAAGGAAGCGATAACCAAAAGCGATGATTTATCGCAGTATACCGATGATTGCTCCGTTATGGAAGCAAACGGTGTAAAGGTTCATATTGTTGAAGGCGATTATAATAACATAAAGATAACAACCGGTGAGGATATAACTATTGCAGAAGGTATCCTCGGAAGAGGAGGCGCGGAATGAGAATAGGTCATGGTTATGATGTTCATCGGTTTGCCGAAAACCGTCGTCTTGTTTTAGGCGGAGTAGAAGTTCCGTATGAGCTTGGCCTCTTGGGTCATTCGGATGCCGATGTTTTGTTGCATGCCGTTTGTGATGCTTTGCTTGGTGCGGCGGCTCTCGGCGATATAGGAAAGCATTTCCCCGATAACTGCGAGCAGTATAAGAATATTGATAGCAGAATTTTGCTTCGCAATGTTGTCGCCCTTTTAAAAGAAAAGGGCTACGGAATAGGCAACATTGATGCAACCGTTATTGCCCAAAAGCCAAAGCTTGCCCCGTATATAAGCGATATGGTTAAAAATATTGCCGATGATTGCGGTATCCCGTGTGAAGACGTAAATGTTAAGGCAACAACCGAAGAAGGCCTTGGCTTTACAGGGGAACTGCTCGGAATCTCGTCGCATGCGGTTTGCATCATATATAAACTTAAGTAATATAAACACGTCCTTTTTCATAGTATTAGTATAACCGAGAAAGGATGTGTTTTTGATGTATGCGGTGCTTGGCAAGCGAGGGTTGCAAATAACTTCGTTTGTTTTATTGCTCTTTTTGATATTTATTATCGAGGGCGTAATTATAACCCGTATGCAATCTATGGATATGCGTGACCCGCAGCAAAGAATAAAATATTTAAACGATTTGGGTCTTGAGGTTGAGGCCGATTCGGTTATAGAATCCGAAATCAGAATACCAAATACTTTTTCTGATGTTTATTTAAAATATAACGAAATGCAACAAGAGGCAGGCTTTAATCTCGAAGAGTATAAGGGTCTTGTTGTTACCAAATATACATATAGCGTATCTCAACATAACCTTACTAATGTTTATGTAAATATTCTTTGCCATAAGGGCGAAGTTATAGGCGGAGACGTTTCGTCATCGCAACTCTGCGGTTTTATGATACCGCTTAAAAAAGAAAACATAGGAGAAATAAAAAATGGCTTTGATAAGGCTGGATAAATACCTTTCAAATCAAGCGGGAATGTCGCGCAGTGAGGCTCGTGAAGCGCTTAAATCTCTGCGTGTTACCGTTAATGGTGTAACCGAAAAGCACTATGATTATAAGGTTGAGCCCGGTAAAGATATAATAACGGTTAACGGCAATGAAATAGCGTATAATGAATACCTTTATGTGTTGCTCAATAAACCAAAGGGTGTTTTAACTGCAACCGAGGATAAACACCAAAAAACTGTCCTTGATTTGTTGCCCGAGGAAATGAGACGCCGAGATATGGCCCCCGTCGGTCGATTGGATAAGGATACAACAGGTCTTTTGTTGTTAACCGATGATGGCGTTATGGCGCATAAAATTATTTCGCCAAAATCCAAAATCGAAAAGGAATATATTGCCGTCTTGGATGGTGCCGTAACTGATGAGCATGTGAAGGCCTTTGCCGAAGGAATAAAACTTGCAGACGGTAGCGAATGTATGCCTGCGCGCCTTAAAATACTCGGAGAAAATACTGCTTCGATAACCATATGTGAGGGCAAGTATCATCAAATCAAAAGAATGTTTGGAACTGTGGGTCTTGGTGTTAACGAGCTTTCGCGCATACGAATAGGTCAACTTCGAATCCCCGAAGGTCTTGCCGAAGGCGAGGCGGTTTTGCTGTCCGGTAGGGAAGAGCTGTTGCTAAAAATTTCCAAAAGCTCCTGATTTTTCTACCAAAAAGTAACTTATTATACATTTGTTACAAACAAAACAAAGTTATTTTGGATAAAATCTATGTAGCAATTTTAAACACGTTTTGGTATAATACTGACGATGATAAGAAGTATGTTTATGAGCAGATATCTGCTTAAATATTAGGAGGTCAAAAATAATGGCTAGTTTGTCACTTCGCAACATCTATAAAAAATATCCCGGCGGAGTTGTCGCAGTTTCTGATTTCAACCTTGAAATCAAGGACAAGGAATTCATCATTCTCGTTGGTCCTTCCGGCTGCGGTAAATCTACTACTCTGCGTATGGTTGCCGGTCTTGAAGAGATCAGCAGTGGTGAGCTTTATATAGGCGACCGCATCGTTAACGATGTTGCTCCCAAGGATAGAGATATCGCCATGGTTTTCCAGAACTATGCTCTTTATCCGCATATGACCGTATTTGATAATATGGCATTTGGTCTTAAGCTTCGTAAGACTTCTAAGGATGAAATTAAGAGACGTGTTGAAGAAGCCGCACGTATCCTCGATATCGAGCATCTTCTCGAGCGTAAGCCGAAGGCTCTTTCCGGTGGTCAGCGTCAGCGTGTTGCTCTCGGTCGTGCTATCGTTCGTGAGCCTAAGGTATTCTTACTTGACGAGCCGCTCTCCAACTTGGATGCTAAGCTTCGTGCACAGATGCGTACCGAGATTACTAAGCTCCATCAGCGTCTTGGAACAACATTTATTTATGTTACCCATGACCAGACCGAAGCTATGACAATGGGTACCCGTATCGTTGTTATGAAGGATGGCTTCATCCAGCAGGTTGATGCTCCTCAGAAGCTTTATGAGTATCCTTGCAACCTCTTCGTTGCAGGCTTCATTGGTTCTCCCCAGATGAACTTCATCGAGGCTAAAGTTCTCAAAGAGAAGGATGATTTCTTTGTAGAATTCGGCTCCGAAGATACCAAGACCCGTGCCGGTGTTAAGTATCAGATTAAGCTTCCCGCTTCCAAGAACAAGGATAATTGCCTTGAGGAATATGTTGATAAGGAAGTTATCTTCGGTATCAGACCCGAACATGTTCACAATGAGCCTGAACTCATTGCAAACCTTCCCGATGGTATCGTAGAGGCTAACGTTGAAGTTACCGAGCTTATGGGTGCTGAAACCTATCTCTACATGAACTGCGAAGGTCAGTCTATCAACGCTCGCGTTGATCCTTCTTCTACCGCTCGCGCAGGCGACACCATCAAGATTGCTATCGATCCCGCCAAGATTCACATCTTCGATAAGGATACCGAGAAGACAATCTGCAACTAATATCTATAAAACCCGATGCTTATTGTGGCATCGGGTTTTCTTTTTTGATAAAATTGTTACTAATTTGTTACTTTTTTAATTTTTTGTAAAGATATATATTGCAAAATTGCTCATTTGTGATACAATATAATGTGTGTATTTATAGTATTTATATACAATATTGCGTTTTTATCATATTTAAGAGAGAAGGATGTTAAATGTCAAACCGCCTGTTCCAGAGTGTAGTTCATCAAATGCGAGATGCAGTTGACAGAACCATCGGAGTAATAGACGAAACATATACCGTAGTTGCTTGCAGCGATTTAGGTAGAATTGGCGAAAATCTTGATGTAAGCATGATGCATAGCGCATCGGAAAATGAGGCCTTTGTTAGCGGCCGAAATACTTATAAGCCTTTCGGCACCCCTCAACATCCCGAATATATGATTTTCGTAGAGGGAACCGATGTTGAAGCAATGCGTTATTGCTCTATTTTGGCGGTTTCGCTTTCAAGCATTAAGTTCTATTATGATGAAAATTATGACCGTGGCAATTTTATTAAGAATATAATTCTTGATAACATTCTTCCCGGAGATATCTATTTAAAGGCAAGAGAGCTTCGCTTTAATAGCGACGTTACCCGAACCGTTCTGCTCATTCGCGTTGCAAGCAAGAACGATGTTTCGGTTTATGATATTATAGGAAATCTTTTCCCCGATAAATCAAAGGATTTTGTTATCAATATCAGCGAAACCGATATCGCCCTCGTTAAGGAAACCAAGCAGGGTGTTAGCAGCGAGACCATAACCAAGCTTGCTAATTCTATAGTAGATACTCTTTCGGGCGAATTTTATACCCAGGTTTCTGTTGGTATCGGAACAACCGTTTCCAATCTTAAGGACCTCGCTCGTTCCTTTAAGGAAGCCCAGGTATCGCTTGAGGTTGGTAAGGTATTTGATACCGAAAAGGCTATCATATCCTACGATAATCTTGGTATTGCTCGCCTTATCTATCAGTTGCCTACAACCCTTTGTGAAACCTTCCTTCGTGAGGTATTCAAAAAGGGATCTATCGATAGTCTTGACCAGGAAACCCTGTTTACCATTCAGCGTTTCTTTGAAAACAACCTCAATGTTTCCGAAACCTCGAGAAAGTTGTTTGTTCATAGAAACACCCTAGTATACAGACTCGAAAAGATAAGAAAAATAACAGGACTTGACCTTCGTGAATTTGACCATGCTATCGTATTCAAGATTGCTCTTATGGTTAAGAAGTATCTTAAGTCCAACCCCGTAAAATATTAAGGAAAGAGTGAGAGTTATTAACGCAAATACACCTATCGGATACGAGCAGCCGCTTATTGAATTTCGTGGTGTTTCCAAAACCTATATTGGTGGAACGCATGCTCTTTCCGATGTTAACTTAAAAATCAACAAAGGTGAATTCGTTTTCGTAGTTGGCTCATCGGGCGCAGGTAAGAGCACCTTTATGAAGCTTATTATGCGCGAAGAAAAGGCCAACGTTGGCGATGTTATTGTTAACGGATATAACCTTTCAACCATGAAGCGCAAGCAGATTCCCATGCTTCGCAGAACTATGGGAATTGTTTTCCAGGATTTCCGCCTTATCCCAACCATGAATGTTTTTGAAAACGTTGCTTTTGCAATGCATGTTGTTGGTGCGGGTAATCGTAAAATACGCAAAGAGGTCTCCCGTGCTTTAAGTAAGGTAGGCCTTGGTCACAAGGCCCGTTCAATGCCGGATGAACTTTCGGGCGGCGAGCAGCAACGTGTAGGCCTCGCTCGAGCACTTGTTAATGCTCCCGACCTCATAATAGCGGACGAGCCTACAGGAAACGTTGACCCCAATATGTCTTACGAAATCGTCGGACTCCTCGATGAAATCAATAAGCGCGGTACCACCATCCTTATGGTAACGCATGACCATAATCTCGTTCGCGACTTCCATCATCGCGTTATTATGCTCGATGGCGGTAGAGTTGTGGCCGATAATGCGGAGGGTAGTGCGATATGAAGGCAAGAAGTGTAAGATACCTAACCGGGGAAGGCTTTAAAAACGTTTGGGTTAACCGTTTAATGTCTATCGCTTCAATCGGCGTATTAATGGCCTGTATGGTGCTTATTGGTATCGCCGTCATGCTGGGACAAAACATTAACCGTGCAATGGTAGGCCTTGAACAACAAAATGTTATCAAGGTATATTTCAACGATTATAATTCCGTTTTCTATAGTAAAGGTGAAGATGGCTCTCTTATCGATAAATCGGCTATAACCGAGGATATGTATGTAGTTCATAACGATGATGAGGGAAAACTCGTTCGCGATGAAATCGCCAAACTCGATAACGTTGCCGAGGTAACCTATTTCACCAGCCAAGAAGATTACGAGCTTTATAAAGAAAAGTATATAGATGTAATCGGCGATGATGAAAACATCTGCTCTTGCGGCGCAAAGGTGGTTCTTAAGGACCAATCAAAGCTTAGCGCTACCAAGGCATCAATTGAAAAAATCGAGGGTGTTCATCATATAGTTTCCAGTGATGAAACCGCAGAGAAGATAACCGCCATTAAGGATGGTATCGGAATAGCGGGCTTTTGGATTATCGCCGTATTGCTCGTAATATCGCTTGTAATTGTATGTAATACTATCAGAGTAACAATGTATAACCGAAAGCTGGAAATAAGCATTATGAAGGCGGTTGGCGCAACCGATTCCTTCGTTCGCTTGCCCTTTGTTGTCGAGGGTGTTCTGCTTGGTGTTCTTTCGGCAGTTTTGTCCGAGGTAGTTGTTTATTTCTGCTACCGTGTAATGCTCGAAACCTTTATTCCTTCATTACTTGGCGTAACCCAGCCCGTTGCGTTCGCATCAATGGCTCTGCCGTTGTTTGGCCTGTTTGCCGCTATTGGTGTTCTTTCGGGCGTAATCGGAAGCGTTATTATGATTCGTAAGTATTTGAAGCGCGAAGGCAGCGAATTCAAAGCATATAACTAACGGAGGTTTTTTGTGAAAATTTTTAAATACAAAAAAGCTTTGCTCGCATTCTTTATGTGTTGTGTTTTAGCCCTTGGATGCAGCCTTACCGAGGCTCCAACCGCTATGGCAAAAAGCAAAGAAGAAATTAAAGACCAAATCTCTGATTTAGAAGAAGAATCTAAAAAGCTTGATAAAGAGATATCAAAACTTAAGGCCGATAAGGCCGCACAGAATAAGATTAAGTCCGCTATCGAAAAGAAAATTTCTAATACACAGCAGCAAATCGCCCTGTGTAATAAGGAAATTCAGGACCTTAATAATGAAATTGCGGCCAATGAGGCAGAGGTTGAACGTCTCGAAAAGGTTAAGGAAGAGAAGATACACGTTTATCGTTGTCAGATGCGTGCAATCCATATGAACAACGGCAACGCATCTCTTCAACTTATTTTAGGAACAGAGGATATCTCCTCGTATCTAACGGTTGAAAACTTTTCTGATTTGCTCGCGGTTTATAATGAGAGAATGGTTAACGAAATAAGTGCAACCCAGAAAGAGATTGATTCTCGCAGAGCAGAGATTGATAAAAAAATAGCCGCTCAAAACGAAACAAAAAAGGTTCTTGCCGCTAAAAAGGCCGAACTTGATAAACAGGTTGCCGAGGTTAATTCGGTAATATCGGATATTAATTCAGAGCAAAAAGAGGTTTTGGATGAACAGAAGCAGATTGAAAAGGAAATTGCTGCTTTGGAGGCCGAGCTTGCTCCGTATATTAATATGAATACCGGAACGGTATATGATGGTAGCGCATTCACCTGGCCCGTCCCGGGACATTATAAGATAACCTCCGGCTTTGGAAAGCGTTGGGGAACTTGGCACAGGGGTATAGATATCTCTGATGGAAATATCTATATGGCTCCAATAGTTGCTCCGGCCGATGGTGTTGTAGTTAAGGCAGATAACTCTTGCAAGCACAATTACGGAAAGAGCAGGAGCTGTGGCTGCGGAAGCGGTTGGGGCAACCATGTTATGATTGACCATGGTAACTACCAAGGAGATAACTATAAATCCCTCGCCGGTCATATGACTAAAATTGCAGTTTCGTCAGGTCAAAAGGTTAAGAAAGGCCAAGTAATTGGCTATGTTGGCTCAACAGGATATTCAACAGGATGGCATTGCCATTTTGAGATTTATCTAAACGGAACCCGCGTTGACCCGATGAAATATTATAACAAGGTTAAATAAAAAACAAAAAGGGCAGTTTCTTGCCCTTTTTATTTTAGAGGTAATTTAAGTGAAAAGAACGATTTCTTTAAGAAAGGCAATATTAATAAGCGCGGCCTGTCTTTTGGCAGGTATATTGTTAACGGCGCTAATAATTTATGCCTTTATGGGAGATTTAGCGCGAACTTATATTAAATTAGCCGAAATTGATTTTTTGGTCGACCGCTATTATTATGGCAATGTTGATGATGGTGTGTTGGGCGATGGCGCTTGTGCCGGTTTTGTTTCGGCTCTCGGCGATAAATATGCCCAATATTTGCCCGCTCAAGCTGCAAAAGAAAACTTCGATTCTTTAGAGGGCTCCTTTACAGGTATAGGAGTAACCGTTTGCCTTCACCCGGAAAATCATACTATGTATGTTGTAAATGTAAGTAAGGATGGTCCTGCCTATAATGCGGGAATAAGGGCAGGGGATGAGATAACCTCTATCGATGGAACGGTTATTGATAAACAAAACTATGTTCAAAGTGTTGGTTCTTTGTCGCGCCAAATTGGTGATATTATAAAGGTTTCTTTTGTGCGCGATGGAAAGGCGAACAAAACCGAAATAACCGTTAATTATTTTGAATTGCAATCTGTATTCTATAGAAAAATAGGGGAGTATGGATACATTCAAATAACGCAGTTTAACGATAGCTCGGTAAACCAATTTAAAATTGCTTTAGATTCTTTAACCGAGAGTGGAGTTAAGGGATTAATATTTGATTTGATTGATAATGGGGGCGGAACCGTTAACTCGGCTTCTGAAATTTTGGATATGCTGCTGCCCGAAGGCGATATTATATCCATTAGGCATGGTGATGGCTCCGAAGAGGTTTTGCATACTTCCGATTCAAACGAAATTAATCTCCCAATGGCGGTATTAACAAATGGAAATACTGCAAGTGCCGCCGAGCTTTTTGCTATATCTATCAGGGATTATAATAAGGGAATCTTAATCGGCCAAAATACCTATGGTAAAGGTGTTATGCAAACAACCTATAGCCTCGATGATGGTTCGTCGGTTAAGTTTACCGTTGGTCAGTTTTTTTCAAAAAGCAAAACTGATTTTAGCGATGGCGGAATAATTCCCGATGTAATGTTTGAACTTAACGAGCATGAAAGAACGCATTATTATCTGCTAACGGACCAAGATAATCCTTATATCAAAAAGGCGGTTGAATGGTTTAATGAAAACAAATAAATTATATATCATTCGCTATACCGCGTTTGCATTCGCTCTCGGAATAATGACCTTGATTTTTGTTATGTCTGCGCAGGATGCAACTCGTTCCAGTGCTG
>SVPK01000022.1 GCA_015065875.1 Oscillospiraceae bacterium | reverse complement strand
CTAAAATGCGCGCGGCCTCGCTTATGCCCTCGCCTGTTTCGGGCAATTTTTTTGTTTCCATTATGCGTTCTCTGCCTTTAGCATTTCGGCACGATAGTAGGTTATGAGCGAATCGATAACCTCATCTAAATCGCCGTTTAATATCTGTTCTATTTTATAGAGGGTCAGACCTATTCTATGGTCGGTTACTCGACCCTGGGGATAGTTATAGGTTCGGATACGCTCGCTTCGGTCGCCTGTTCCTACCTGTGCGCGACGGTCGGATGCGATAGCCTCGGTCTGCTCCGAAAGCATACGCTCATAAAGACGCGAACGCAAAACCTTCATTGCCTTTTCTTTGTTTTTATGCTGGCTTCTCTCATCCTGACATTCAACAATAAGACCTGTAGGCAGATGGGTTATGCGGATGGCCGATTCGGTTTTGTTAACGTGCTGTCCGCCCGCACCGCCCGAACGATAGGTATCTATCTGAAGGTCGGCAGGGTTAATCTCAACCTCAACATCCTCGGCCTCGGGAAGAACCGCAACCGTAACGGTTGAGGTATGGATTCGGCCTGAGGTTTCGGTTTCGGGAACGCGCTGAACGCGGTGAACGCCGCTCTCATACTTAAAGCGAGAATAGGCACCCTCGCCCTCAATCATAAAGCTAACTTCCTTCCAGCCGCCAAGCTCGGTTTCGTTTCCGCCCATGATTTCGATTTTCCAGCGCTTTGATTCGGCATACATCGAATACATACGCATAAGACTTCCCGCAAACAAAGCGGCCTCCTCGCCGCCTGCTCCGCCGCGGATTTCTATGATAACGTTTTTATCATCATTGGGGTCGCGCGGGAGCAAAAGAATCTTTAGCTCCTCGGCGCAGGCTTCCTGGGTTTGCTTGGCCTCGCGAAGCTCCTCTTCGGCGAGTTCCTTAAAATCCTTATCGAGGGAGCTATCCTCAAGCAGTAAAAGAGCCTCCTCCTCGGCAGTTTTTGCCGCCGCATATTCGCGGAATTTTTCAACTATGGGGGTTAACTGCTTATGCTCCTTCATTAACTTCTTATACTGCTCCTGGTCTGAAACAACGGCGGGGTCCATAAGAAGTTCGCCTATTTCCTCAAAGCGGGCTTCAACCGCCTTTAACTTATCAAACATTTTCTTCCCTCTCTATTCGTTTTATATTCTTCTCAACCTTAACTCGCGGAACCATAACCTCATGCCCGCAACCGTTGCAACGAATTTTAAAATCCATTCCAACGCGCAGAACCGAAAAGCTATCACTCCCGCATGGGTGTTTTTTCTTCATTTTGAGAATATCGCCAACGCGAACATCCATATTCTCAACTCCAAACATAGTATATCATTATAATTATATACTAATAATCCATTTTAGGCAATAATTTCTTGCCAAACAGGCTGCAGGATGTTAAAATTATTAAAAGAAAATGGGAAATGAGGGTGATTTTTTTGCCGATAAAGATAGTTCATTGCGCCGATATTCATATTGGTGCGGCTCATTCGGCTTTAGGAGCTGCGGCCGCGCGCCGTTCGGCCGAGGTTTTGCATTCGCTTTACTCGGTAGCCGAGCTTTGCCGCGAGCAAAAAGCCGATGCTTTGCTGATTGCGGGCGACCTTTTTGATAACCCCTGCCCCGATTCGGAATCGGTTAAGGCGGTTTCCCAATATCTCGCATCAATCCCCGAAACCGAGGTTTTTATTGCCGCAGGAAACCATGATTATCTTACCCCCTCTTCCCCCTATTTTGGCGAATTTAGCGAAAATGTTCATATTTTTAAAGACGGCGAATGCCTTGAATTTGATTCATATAGAGTTTATGGCCGTTCTTTTTATTCGTCGTTTGAGCAAACCTTTTCGCTCCCCAAGGCCGAGCAAGACCAAAAAATCAACATCCTTTTAATGCATGGCGATATTTTTGGCGGGCCTTATAATCCGCTAACAGAGGCGGCTCTTTCCGAAACGGGTATGGATTTTGTTGCTCTCGGCCATGTTCATGCGCCGAGCGGCGTTAAATTCGCGGGTCAAGTTCCCTTTGCCTATCCGGGTAGCTGCGAGCCCCTGGGATTCGATGAAACAGGCATCCGCGGAGCATTGGTCGGAACCGTTTATAAAGGCGATATCGACCTTAACCTTCGCCGCCTTTGCCGCAGGGTATACCACGAAATACGGGTTAACACTGCGCCTTTTTCAGACGCAGGCCAACTCCAAGAGCATCTGCGCGAGATTCTTTTGCCGCTTAAGGACGATATGGTTAAAATTATTCTTGAGGGCGAATGCGTTTTCTCGCCCGACTGTAACCGTCTTTTGGCGGCGCTCGACGGGCTCAATTATTATCTAAAGCTGAAAAACCGAACCTACCCTAAAGAAAATCTCACACTCCTTCGCGAGGAGCAAACCCTTAAGGGAATATTTACCGATAAGATGCTTCGCTTGATTGAAACGAGCGACGGCGACCAAAAGGCCGAGGCCGAAGCCGCACTACGACTCGGACTTGCCGCCTTTGCCGGAAGGGAGGTTGGCATTAATGAAGATTAATCGAATAAAAATCGACCATTTTGGCGGACTTAAGGATTTTTCGCTCGATTTTTCGGATGGCTTTAACCTGATTTTCGGACAAAATGAGGATGGCAAAACAACCGTTTTATCCTTCATTCGTATGATGTTCTACGGTGATACAACCAAATCGAGTAGTCTAAATGTTAATATTCGCCGCCGCTTCACCCCCTTTTCGGGCGAAAAGATGGGCGGAGAAATTGAATTTACCTACGGCGGAAAAACCTATCTGCTTTCAAAGCAGTTTGGCAAAACTCCGCGCAGCGACAAAACCGTTTTGCTCGACCTTTCGCGCGGAACCCCCGAAAGCATTGAAGGCGAGGTTGGCGAGGCTCTGTTTGGTATGAGCTGCGCCGCCTTTGAGCGCAGTATATTTATAAGCGGATTTACCCCCGCCGAGGATGGAAGCGCCGCCCTTTCTGCAAAACTGGCTTCAACCATGTATTCGGGCGATGAGGGCGAATCCTTTGATGAAATAAAAGAGCGCCTTGAAGCCGCCGAAAACGCCATTCATACAAGCCGAAAAAAAGGCTCTGCCGACCAACTCTCGGAAAGGCTTGCGCTTCTCCAAAACGAAATGCAAAGAGCCTCCGAAAACGAGCGCATACGAGCCGAAAAGCTATCTCTTTTGGCCGAAAAGGAAGCATATCTTAACACCCTTTCGGCGCAGAAAAAACAAGCCGAGGCTCTGCTTCGCGCGGCGGGCGAAAAGGAAAAGCTTTCGGTTCTTAAAACCGAGCTTTCGCGCAGAGAGACCCTCGCTTTGGCCGAAAAGGAAAACGGCGAGCTTGACGAAATCAAGCTTTTAAAGGCCGAAGAGCTTTTGAAGGCCGCTTCGGATAAACGCGCAAAAGCCAAGGCCGAGCAGGAGGTTTGCCGGGCCGATGACTCCCCTGCCGAGGATTTCGACACTCGCCTTGACTCACTTCTTATAAAGCTTTCGAGCGCCAAAGAGCGCGTATACGAGGCCGAAAAGCAAATAGCCGCCGCCGAAAAGGCCTCTCCTCCCGCAGGGAACGGCACCTATTTTTATCTGTCTGCCGCCCTTTTTGCGGCATCCGCGGCCGCAGGCGCTTTTGCGAATCTCTTTTTCCTTGCAATGCTGATCCCCGCCGCCGTATTCGCTTTGCTCGGCTTCTCGGCATCTAGAGGCAAAAACCGCAAACAAAACGAAAAAGAAAGCCTGCTTTTGGATTTAAAACGCGAAAGGGCCGCCGCAGAGGACGAGGAACGAAAAATCAACAACGAATATCTGATTTTAAGCGAACGCAGAAAGCTCTCACTTGAGAGCCGCGAAAAGGCCTCTGCCGAGCGCGAAAGACGTTTAAAATCGGCGGCAGACGAGCTCCTTTTGGCCGATAAGGCCGAAGCCGAGGCATTAAATATTCTCGGCGCAACCGGCGGCGATGCATCGGTCGCCATATCGGAATGCCGAAAGAGACTTGAAAAAATCTCCGCTCTGCGCGAGGTTATAAAAATGGGCTCCTACCGCGATATGACCGACCAAGAGCTTCGCGAGCGCATTTCGGCCCCGCAAAACGATTCTCTCGAATCGACCGAAAGCTATTCGCTAAAGCTAAAGGCAATCGAACAGCAAATAAACGAGACCCACGGAACCATTGCCCGATTGCGAACCGAAAACGAAAGCTTGCTTCGCTCCTGCCGAACGGTTGGCGTTATTGAAAACGATATTTTCGATATAAGGCGCGCCCTTTCGGAGCAGGAATCGCATTTTAGAGCTCTGCAGCTCGCAGAAAGGGTTCTTTCCGAGGCTTACGACGATATGCGACTTAATTTTGCGCCCGAGCTTAACCGCTTAACAGGCGAACTGCTCGCCGGTCTTACAGGCGGAAAGCATAGCAGAGCCGCAATATCTAATGACCTTATGATAACGGTAAGCGAAGAGGGCGTAACCCCCTATTCGGCCGAATATTTAAGCTCCGGCAGTGCCGACCAGGCCGAGCTTTGCCTGCGATTGGCCATCTCGCGCCTCACCGCGGGAGAGCGAAAGCTACCGCTACTGCTCGACGATGTTTTAATGCAGTATGACGATGGCCGAGCCGAAAAGGCAACCGAATTCTTTGCCGAATATGCCAAGGATAATCAGGTTCTGCTCTTTACCTGCCACGGTTTCTTTAAAGCTCTGGCCGAAAAGCAAAACGCCACCATTGTTAATATGAAATAAAAAAATCCGACCTGCAACCAGGTCGGATTTTTATCTGTAAAAATCAATAAAGGTTATTCCGGCATACTCAAGCGTTCCAATATCTCCCTCTGCCATCAAGCCAAAAACCTGTCTATCCTCGATAGCAAGCTCTATTCTACCGCCATCCAAAAACTCAAATAAAACATAATAGACCGAAACGGCACTATTTGCAGGATGAGGTAAACATTTTTTGGATACTATTTTGGTGTTTTCAGCCCTAAATACCACACCTTTACCGTCTCCATAAATCTCTTTTTTCTGTTTTTTCCCTATTAAAAGACATATAGGCAATACGATAATTATGGTTAATAGAAAAATGAAAAAGATTTTTATTAAAAAAGTATCATCATCCAATATGTAATCGATTATTTCTCTTATAGACATCCAACCATCCCCTATCTTTTTCTATAAAATCCTAAAAACATTTTCCCCGCATATTCGAGTGTTCCTATATCTCCTACCGCTATCATCCCGAAATTATCACTTTCTTTAACCGCAAATTCTATGCGTTTCCCATCATTCGTTTCAAACAATACATAATTGATTACCGCGCTTTTGCTCATTGGATGAGGAACACTCCTCTTTTGAACGACAAGGACATCGTGAGCTCGTTCACGAACACTTCTACCATCGCCGTAGATATCTTTATTAACTTTTTTTGCTACTAAAAACCAACATAAAGCCATAATGGCTATTATTAATATCGCTATAACGGGCAAGCTCTTATGAAAGAAGTCTTCATTAAGAATATCATTTAAGGATACATATTGGCTATCCAGAAGCATAAACAACACCTCAAAATATTTTGATTAAAGTATATCACAATTTCTGCGTATACGCAAGTGCGTATACGCAGAAATGTAAAAAAGCATACAATGTTTTTGAGGTGAGGTGAATGAGTGTCAAGGATGTTGTTACCAAGCGCTTCAAAGAACTCTGTTGGGAGCGTGGCATAAAAATTAATGAGTTAGCAAATATCTCCGGTGTTACCCCATCCACCGCATATAGTATGATGGATACAACCCGCCGTGATATATCAATAACAACCATCAAAAAATTTTGCGACGGATTGGAAATAACCCTCGGAGAGTTTTTCTCAACCCCCGATTTTGATAATTTAGAACAAGAAATAAAATAAAAATCCGACCGATAAACTCGGTCGGATTTTTATTATTAGATATCAAACAGAAGCTGACCATAAGAGGAATAGGGCCAATCGAGGGCCGACATATTCATCTCGATTTCGTCAACATCAATTCTTAACTCTTCCATTGCCGAAAGAACAACATCGCGATAATAGCGAGCGGTTTTGAGTTCTCCTGTTACCTTAATTGAGGAAACGGCATCCTCAAGGCGGGCAACGCCATCATAAACGCGGTCGGCATGGTAGGAAAGCTTTTCGAGGAGTCCCTCCTCCAGGCGCCAACTGCACTTAACCTTTGCGGCCTTCTTTTTGGCGATATTATCGGCCAATTTTGCAGTATAGGAGCTAACGGCGGGCATAACATCCTTTTTTACCATATCGAGCATGGTAAGCGCTTCGATATTGATAACCTTGCAATAATTTTCAAGCATTATCTCATAGCGCGATTCAAGCTCGGCTCGGGTAAGGATTCCATACTTGGTAAATACCTCAACCGTTTTATCCTCAACATACATCGGCAGAGCATCAACGGTTGATTCAAGATTGAGAAGTCCGCGTGCGGCGGCTTCTTTTTTCCATTCATCGGAATATCCATCGCCGTTGAATACTATGCGCTTATGGTTTTTATAGGTATCGCGAATAACCTCGATAACTGCACTGTCGAAATCCTCTGCGCCCTCAAGACGGTCGGCAAAATCATCGAAAACACTGCTAACGATGGTATTAAGTATAACATTCGGCTCTGTTATCGAATGATTGGAGCCGAGCATACGGAACTCGAATTTATTACCTGTGAACGCAAGCGGCGATGTGCGGTTGCGGTCGGTTGTGTCCTTGCGGAAATGGGGTAAGAAATGGGTTCCTGTTTCAACCTCGGGCATCTTTTCGGCGCGGTAATCCTCGCCCGCCTCAATAGCCTCGAGAATATCGGTTAACTGACTGCCGAGGAATATAGAAACGATTGCGGGCGGAGCCTCATGCGCTCCCAAACGATGGTCGTTTCCGGGGGTTGCAACGGTTGCGCGCAAAAGCCCCTGATATTCATCAACTGCACGAATAACGGCCGCGAGCACAAGCAGGAAAAGCTTATTCTCCTGCGGCTTTTTGCCCGGCTTTAGGAGATTAATCCCTGTATCGGTTGCGAGCGACCAATTGTTATGCTTACCGCTTCCGTTAACACCCTTAAAGGGCTTTTCATGCAACAGGCACACGAGCCCATGGCGCTGTGCGGTTTTTTTCATCATCTCCATAATGAGCTGATTCTGGTCGCAGGCGTTATTAACATTTGAATAAACGGGAGCTAATTCGTGCTGCGCGGGGGCGGCTTCGTTATGCTCGGTTTTGGCAACAACTCCAAGCTTCCAAAGCTCGCGGTCGAGCTCGTTCATAAACTCCTTAACGCGGGGCTTTATGGCGCCAAAATAATGGTCATCCATTTCCTGACCCTTGGGCGGGCGACCACCCATAAGGGTTCGTCCGCAATAGGTTAAATCCTTGCGGGATTTATAATACTTTTTATCAATAAGAAAATATTCCTGCTCGGCTCCAACCTCAACGGTAACCTTTTTAGCATCGATTCCAAAGAGGCGAACAATACGCAAAGCCTTATCGCTTACAACCTCCATTGAGCGCAGAAGCGGGGTCTTACGGTCGAGCGCCTCGCCGCCATAGGAGCAAAACGCGGTTGGGATACAGAGGGTATCATCCTTAACGAAGGCATAGGAGGTAGGGTCCCATGCGGTATAGCCGCGAGCCTCAAAGGTTGCACGCAGACCGCCCGAAGGGAAGGACGATGCATCAGGCTCGCCCTTTATGAGCTCTTTGCCCGAAAACTCCATTATTACCGAGCCATCGTCGGCCGGAGAGATAAAGCTATCATGCTTTTCGGCGGTTATACCTGTCATCGGCTGGAACCAATGGGTAAAATGGGTTGCTCCCTTTTCAATTGCCCAATCCTTCATTGCGGCGGCAACCTCGTTTGCCGTTGCCTTATCGAGCTCTTCGCCCTCGTTAACGGTATGCATAAATTTTTCATATACCTCGGGCGATAAACGCGAGCGCATTACGGCATCGTTAAACACCATACTGCCGAACAGTTCTTCAATCATTGACATCGTTTTTCCTCCGTGTCCTTTTCTTTTACTATATAATAATATAATATTTTTTCTGCGATAGTCAATAGTATATTCTCGCCGCAGGCGCAAGTCAATCAATTTTTAAAAATTCTGCCCAAATTTGCTTAATCGGGACGAAAACTTAATTTTATTAAGCAATCGGACTTATTTTGTTAAAAAATAAACCGACTAACCTAATTTTATATTCCTAAAACTTGTTTTTCAGGGCTTTAAACAATTAAAATCTTTTGTTGCAGTTTTCTCTGAAATGTGATATACTACCGATATATGTTTTTTGAAGGGGAAATTCAAATGTCAACTATTATTATGGTTACTATCGGCATTTATCTTGTTGGTATGATAGTAATCGGCTTTGTTTATTCAAACAAAAATAAAAACACCTCGGATTTTTATCTGGGAGGCAGAAAATTAGGCCCGCTCGTTACGGCGATGAGCGCCGAAGCATCGGATATGAGCGGTTGGTTGCTTATGGGTCTTCCTGCGGTTGCTCTTATGGGCGGACTTGCCGAAGCTTCCTGGACCGCTATCGGTCTCGCGCTCGGAACCTACATAAACTGGCTCATCGTTGCAAAACGCCTCCGCGTTTACAGCAGCCGTATTGATTCCTTCACCCTGCCTGACTTTTTCTCTCGCCGCTTTGGCGATAAGGCTCGCATTTTAACACTTATTTCGGCTCTGTTTATCGCAATTTTCTTCATTCCTTATACTGCCTCGGGCTTTGCCGCCTGCGGAAAGCTTTTTGCGAGCTTCTTTGGAATGGATTATAAGCTCGCAATGATTCTTTCGGCCGCCGTTATTGTTATCTATTGCACATTGGGTGGATTCCTCGCCGCTTCAACAACCGACTTTATCCAGAGCATTATAATGACTATTGCTCTCTTTGTTGTTGTCGGCTTTGGCGAAGGCATTGCAGGAGGCTTCGGCCAGGTATTCGATAATGTTGGCTCGCTCGATGGATATCTCGATTTATTTAAAGGTCACAATGTTGCCGGAGGAGCCGCAGGAAGCTATGGCGCTCTGCCGGTCGCTTCAACCCTTGCTTGGGGCCTCGGCTACTTTGGAATGCCCCATATTCTCCTCCGCTTTATGGCTATAGAGGATGAAAATAAATTAAAGACCTCTCGCCGTGTTGCAAGCGTTTGGGTTGTTATTTCGATGGGTATCGCTGTTTTAATCGGCGTCGTTGGTTATACCCTTATGAAGAACGGAATTATCGGACCCTATGAAAGTGCTTCTGCCGCCGAAACCGTTATTGTTGATATTTCGCGCTATTTAAGCGCCTACGGATTTGTTCCTGCAATTACCGCAGGTGTTATCCTTGCCGGAATTTTGGCTTCAACCATGTCGACCGCCGATTCGCAGTTGCTTGCCGCTTCTTCCTCGATTTCGCAGAATATACTTTGCGAAACCCTTGGACTCAAGCTCTCGCAAAAGGCTATGTTTATCCTTGCTCGCGTTTCGGTTATCGCAATTTCGATTATCGCCGTTTTCCTCGCCCTTAACCCCAACAGCTCGGTATTTGAGATTGTTTCCTTCGCTTGGGCAGGCTTCGGCGCCGCATTTGGTCCTGTTGTTTTGGCTGCGCTTTTCTGGAAACGCGCTACAAAATGGGGTGCTCTTGCAGGTATGGTTGCCGGTGGTGTTACTGTTTTCGTTTGGAAATTCGTTATCAGAACCGAGTTCGCCGGAACTGTTCTTGATATTTATGAGCTTCTTCCTGCATTCATTCTTGCGGTTGTTGCCATTATCGTTGTTAGCCTGCTTACCAAGGCTCCCGAAAAGGATATTACCGATAAGTATGATGAGGTCAAGGCTGCTTGTGCCAAAAAGGCTTAATTTTAAAAACCAAAAGACCCGCAGTAAAAACTGCGGGTCTTTTTTATTCTTATATGTTCTTAAAAAGTTTTTTAAATCGCTCGGAGTCTACCTTTATAACCTTTCGGTCATAGGTTATGAGGCCGTTTGTTTCATCCTCAACATCCGAAAGTTGGGTATAAACGGCGGCACAAAGCCCCTTCTCTACCGCAGGGATAACCTCGGTTTTATAAAGAGTTTCAATGGCTTTCGCCAATTCCTCGCGAGAGGAAAATTTTCGATATCCATACTGCTTATCAGGATTCATGCAATGCCCCTCAACCTGATGAGCATAGCCGCCGAATTCCGATAAAACAACCGGCTTTTTTGCGCTTTTATGACGATAGGGCTTAAAATAAACGTGTTCACTTACAACATCGCTTTTGCCGCCCGAGAACCAACCCGATGCGCTATCAATAAAGCGACTGCTATCAAGCTCCTTTAAGCGGCGATATGCAGCACTGCTTTCAAACTGACCCCAACCCTCGTTAAAGATTGTCCAAAGGCAGATTGACGGGTGATTATAAAGCATCGTAACCGTTTTTTCCATATCAGAGAGAAAATTTTCTCTACCCTTTTGGCTTCGGTTAAGGCGCTTATCGCTACGGCGCTTGAGTCCAATCGTTGGCAGGGCGGTATCTCGAAGGAAGCTATATCCCCCGTTGTTAACCATATCCTGAAAAACGGCAACACCCAAACGGTCGCAATCGTAATAAGACTGCTCGGGTTCAATCTTTATATGCTTTCGGAGCATATTAAAGCCGAGCTCTTTTGTAAGCTTTACATCATCCTCGTATGCGGCGAGGTCGGCAGGAGTATATATTCCGTCGCTAAAATAGCCTTGGTCGAGAAGGCCATTAAAGAAATAGGGCTTTCCGTTTAGCAAAAGGCGCGGAATTCCGTCAACCTCTTTTATCTCAAGGGTTCTGACGGCAAAATAGGAACGAACGGTATCCTCGCCGCTTGTAAGGGTAAAATAATAGAGATTCGGCTCCTCGGGCGACCAGGGCTTGGGGGCGGCAAGAGTTATCTCGCATTTTCCATCCACCAACGGAAAATCTCCCTCGCCATCGACCGAAACGGTTCCGTTTTTTACTCCCTCGGCAGTTATAACACAACCGCTTGAATTCATATCGATTTTAAGCGAACGAACATACTCGCGCGGCACACTCTCAAGCCAAACGGTTTGCCATAGTCCCGAGACGGGAGTATACCACATTCCGCCGCGCTTTACCTTTTGTTTTCCATAGGGCTCGGTTTTATCGGCGGGGTTATCAATAATTTTTATATAAAGCTCGTTATTATCCGAAAGATAATCGGTTATATCAAAAGAAAACGGCAGATATCCGCCTCGATGCGAGCCAACCGCTTTTCCGTTTATAAATATTTCAGCCTTTTGGTCGGCGGCGCCAATATTAAGAATTACCCTATCGCGCAAAAAGCCCTCGGGCAGAGAAAAGCATCTTTTATAAAAAAGATAGTTTCCTTTTTGGCTCTCGGCGCCCGAAAGGCGGGATTCGCGCGGAAACGGAACTATTATTTTGCCGTATTCCTTTGGCTCATCGCCGTTTGTTGAGGCAAAATCCCATTCGCCGTTTAAATTTAAAAAGGATTCTCTTTTAAGCTGCGGGCGGGGATAAACATTATGAGGAATCCCCTCAAAACCGCGCGACATAGGCAGATAAACCAAATTTCCCTTTTTCATATACTCATTCCTAAAGTATTATTAGTTTTTTCTCGCTTCTTGTTAGGTTAATGCAGCCGTCCTCGGTTACATAAACCATATCCTCGATTCTAACTCCAAAGCGGTTTTCAAGATATATGCCCGGCTCAACCGTCATAATATTGCCTGCTTTGAGGGTTGTTTCACAAACGGTATTAAACGAGGGGTTTTCGTGAATCTCAAGGCCAACGCTATGGCCGAGTCCATGTCCGAATGCGCCCGTATATCCCGCATTTTCGATAATATCGCGGGCAATTTTATCGATATCGCGGCAAACCCTTCCCGCCTTTATTTCGGCGAGCGCGGCCTTTTGGGCCGAGAGAACGGTTTCATATACTGCGCTTTGCTCCTCGCTTACGTTTCCTACCGCGACCGTTCGGGTCATATCGGAGCAGTATCCTTCGACCCTTGCGCCGAAATCCATGGTTATAAAATCGCCTTTTTCGATTTTCCTTTCGGTTGGAACACCATGCGGAAGCGAGGAATTTTTGCCCGAAACAACTATAAAATCAAAGGCCACTCCCTCGCTGCCCTGTCTTCGCATAAAAAACTCTAAATCGAGCATTATATCGCGTTCGGTTCTGCCCTCTTCTATGCGACCGAGGATATAGGAAAATCCCTCATCGGTTATTTTTTGGGCGCGGCGAATAGCCATAAGCTCGCCCTCATCCTTAACCGCACGCATATCGGCAATAAGCTTATCGAATTTTGGGTCGCGCAAAAGCTCTGTTCCCAAAAGCTTTTGCTCCATTCGGGAAAGCTCGGCAAGCGATACATCCTCGTTTTCGAGATAAAGGCGGGTTATTCCGCTCGCTTTTATTTCATCGTAAACACTGCGGCAGAGCACCACCTCACAGGTTTTAACCTCTGCCCTTGCCTTTTCAAAATAGCGAAAATCTATAAGCAGTCGCGCACACTTGCGGGTTATTAAAACCGCTCCCGCGCTTGAGGGAAACCCGGTTAAATAACGGCGGTTGGCCGCACTTTTTATAAGCAAAGCCTCACCATCACAGAGGTTTTGCTTTATTTTTTCGATTCGGCTCATCATAGCGCCGCCAACACCTCTCGCAAATATTTATATACCCTTTCGGTTGATGCTATCGAAAGACGCTCACGCGGGGTATGAACATCGAACATATCGGGACCCATGGATACGGCATCAAGACCCTCAATCTTTTCGCAGAAAAGTCCGCATTCAAGACCTGCGTGAATGGCCGAAACCTCGGCAGGCTTTTTATAAAGCCCCTCCCAAACGCGACACATGGTATCGCGCAGATAAGAATCCTTTTTATATTCCCAAGCGGGATAAAAGCTATCGGCCGAAAATTCGCCGCCAAGCTTCTTTGCGGTAGCTTCAAGGTCAGCTATAAGCTCGGCGCGCTCGGAAAGACGAGAGCTGCGAACCGCAAAGGATGCCAAAACCGAATCCTTTTCGGTTTTTAGTATTCCAAGATTCAGCGAGGTTTGAACCAGACCTTCAATATCCTCGCTCATGGTCATTATTCCGTTTTTAACCGTATTCAAAAATTCGATAATCGTTTCGGTAGCTTCTCGGGTAAAGCATTCGGTTGCGGTCGAGGGAGTTACGGTTATTTTAAGACCCTCATCGGTAGGTATTTTATTATCGGTAACAAACTTTTCAGCCACATCGGCCGGGTTTTTACCGCAAACGATACATTCGCAAGCGGCAGGAATCGCATTATCCTTAAGGCCTCCCGCTATGGTTGTGATTTTAATATCGGGCAACCGGCTCAATAGTTTTCCCATAAGAATGTTAGCATTTTGACCGCCCTTATCAATCTCAACGCCCGAATGGCCGCCCTTGAGTCCCTCAATTTTAATTTTATAGGCATCATCGGTGTTTTTCTCGAAGGACACAGGGAAGCAGAAGCGAGCCCTCGCACCTCCCGCACAGCTAACGGTTAAAACCCCCTCTTCCTCGGAATCGATATTAATAAGCATATTACTGCCAAAGTCGCTCATATCAACCGCCTCGGCACCAAACATACCTGTTTCCTCATCGGTGGTAAAGAGCGCAACAATATCAGGATGCGCGGCGGTATCATCCTCCAAAATTGCCATTATCATGGCAACCGCTATTCCGTTGTCGCCGCCGAGGGTTGTTCCGTCGGCAAAGACAAAATCTCCATCGGTTTTAAGGGTTATTCCCTCTTTTTCCATATCGGTTTTGCAATCCTCGGTCTTCTCGCAAACCATATCGAGATGTCCCTGGAGGATAACTGCGGGACTCTGCTCCTTGCCCTTGGAGGCAGGCTTTTTTATTATAACGTTGCCTTTCTCATCACGGCGGCAGGAAAGGCCCCTCTCTTTCGCGAATCGATAGCAGTATTCAGATATCTGCGCGGTATTACCCGAGCCATGCGGCATTGCACAAAGCTCCTCAAAAAAATAAAATACGCGCTCGGGGTTTAGATTTTTTAAAACTCTCATATTATTCTCCCTTTTTATCAGAAACGATGTTTCTTATCCAACTGCCCCGCTTTACGAGATATGCGCCGAGCAGACATTTAAATATATTTATAAACTGGGTTATTGCAAAAAGCGGCAAAACTCCAACCGAGGTATACCTGCTCAATATGAAGGCTATCGGCAGGGTAATGCACCAAACAAAACCGCTATCAAACAAGAAGGTTATAAAGGTTTTTCCGCCCGAACGAAGGGTAAAATAGGTTGAATGTGCAAACGCATCAATCGGCATCGCAAATGCGGTTATAAGCATAAGGCTGGTTGCGAGCGATTTGATTTCGGCGGTTGAATTATAAATGCTTGGAATAATAAAGGTGCACGGAACATAAAGAGCCGCAACCACAACACTTGAGAAAACGGTAAACGCGATAAGCTTTCGGCTCTCATCGCGCACCTGAGAAAGCTTCCCATCGCCCAAAAGTTGGCCGAGAATAATTCCTATTGCTATTCCAAAAGCGGTAAAGGCAACCGAAAATACATTCCAAAAGGTTTGGGATATATTGTTTGCCGCAACAACATCCTGCCCCTTAACCGACAGGCATTGGTTTATAAACGCTATACCCGAGGCCCACAATGCCTCATTAAGCATAAGCGGCATTCCCTTTCGCATTATATCGCCGATAAGAGCCTTCGGCACACGTAAGCTACGATAAGCACCAACGATAAATTTATTTATATCCTTTCTTCGATGGGTCCAACCCGCAACGATTGCAAGCTCAACATATCGCGATATAACGGTCGCTATTGCCGCGCCGATAACACCAAGCTTCGGGACACCGAATTTGCCGAAAATAAGAATATAATTTAAAATCAAATTAACGCAAACAGCCGAAACTCCCGCTATCATAGGCGGAAGGCTACGGCCGGTTTCGCGCAGAATACTCGAATAGCACTGCGCTATGGTATAGGGAATGAGACCCAAAAGCATAACCGATAAATATTTTTTGCCAAAGAGGAGCGATTCTGCCGCTGTTTCGGCGCTTCCCTCTCCTTTTAGATAAAGGCCTATAAGCCCTTCATCCGCAAAGAGAAAAAGAGCGATTGCCGCGGCAGTAAACAAAAGACAAAAAACAAAGCGGAATCGGAAGGTATCGCGAACGCCCTTATGGTCGCGACAACCAAAAAACTGCGCCCCAAAAATTCCCGCTCCCGAGCAGGCGCCAAAAACGCAAAGATTAAAAACAAAAAGCAACTGGTTTGCAACCGCAACACCCGTCATCTCAGGGGTTCCAAGCTTGCCAACCATTATATTATCAACCATATTAACCAGGTTGGTTATGCCGTTTTGAACCATAATCGGCAGGGCTAAAACGAGTAGTCTTTTATAAAAGGCTCTATCGCCTATAAATTGCTTAAGCATTATATAATTATAACATTCCTTTATATTTCTTATCTTGCACATTTTAACATGAGAGCCCCGCTTTTTCAACCGCAAAAACCCCTTTTAAAAGTTTTTATGGAAAAGCGGAGATATATGTAGTATAATAGCGATAGTTATATACAGTAATTGACAGAGGGTGCCCATTATGAAAATTATTGTTGTTGGTTGCGGAAAGATTGGCGCAACCATAATAGAGAGCCTCGTTGCAGAGGGTCATGATGTTACGGTTATCGATAAGGAGCCTTCCATTGTTTCAGAATCGGTTGAGCTTTATGACTGCATGGGAATATGCGGTTCGGGCGCCGATTGCAAAACCCTTACCGATAGCGGAATTGACGGATGCGACCTTTTCGTTTCGGTTACAGGCTCGGATGAATTTAATATGCTAAGCTGCTTTATGGCAAAGCGCCTCGGTGCCGCCCATACCATAGCGCGAATCCGCAATCCCGAATATAACGACCATGACCTTGTTTTCCTGCGCCGCGAGCTTGGTCTCTCTATGGCGATAAACCCCGAGCTTTTGGCCGCGCGCGAGGTTTTTAATACCCTTCAGCTTCCTTCGGCAGTAAAAATTGAACCCTTCTCCCGCCGAAGCTTTGAAATGATTGAACTGCGTATTCGCGAGGGCTCGCCCATTGATGGCATGAGCCTTATTGAGATGCGAAAGCAATATAAGCAAAAGTTTCTTATCTGTGCCGTTCGCCGCGATGGCGAGGTGGTTATCCCGCATGGTAATTTTGTTCTCAAAAGCGGCGACCATATCGGCATAACCGCATCCCCTGCCGAGATTCAAAAGCTATTTAAGGCTTTGGGTCTATCAAAGAAGAAGGCAAAAACCATCATGATTTTGGGTGCAAGCAGAACATCATATTATCTTTCCAAAATGCTGCTCGAGGGCGGCTCAACCGTTAAGGTTATCGACCAGAGTGCAGAGCGCTGCGCCGAATTTTGCGAAAGCCTGCCCGGCGCCATTATAATTAAGGGTGATGCCGCGCAACAGGATGTCCTTGCAGAGGAGGGTATTAGCGCCGCCGATGCATTTGCCGCGCTAACCGGAATCGATGAGGAAAATATCCTTCTTTCGCTTTTTGCAGAATCCCAGAATGTTCCCAAGGTTGTTGCCAAAATAAACCGAAACGAGTTTGGCTCTTTGGCCGAAAAGATAGGAATTGAGAGCATCGTTTCGCCCCGCAGAACAATTGCCAATGTTTTGGTTGGCTACGCTCGCGGACTTCAAAACTCAATGGGCAGCAAGATGGAAACTCTTTATAAGATTATGGATGGAGATGCCGAAGCACTCGAATTTAACATTCAACAAGAAAACGCAATTACAGGCATTCCCTTAAAGGAAATAAAGCTTAAAAAGAATATCCTTATCGCAGGCATCATTCGCGGACGCAGACCCTTTATCCCCACCGGTGATGATAGCATCTCGGTTGGCGATATGGTAATCGTTCTCGCCGCGGGTCACCGCATAAACGATATAACTGATATTATAAAGTAGGGTTTTTATGAACTATAGAATGGTCTTTAACATAATAGGTCGCATCGTTATGGCCGAGGCTGCACTTTTACTGCTTCCGACCGCGGTTGCACTCTATTATGGCGAAAAAACATCGCTGAGCGCCTTTCTCATCGGCGCAGGAATTGCGCTCTTTGTTGGACTTTTGTTTGTTTTAATATCGCATACCAAAAACCGTAGCATCTATGCGGGAGAAGGCTTTATATCTGTTGCCTTTGCCTGGATTTTATTATCGGTTATCGGTGCTGTTCCATTTTATATAAGCGGCGAAATCCCGAACTTTATAGATGCCGTTTTTGAAACAGTTAGCGGATTCACAACAACGGGCGCCTCGATTTTAACCGATGTTGAGGCTATGAGCAAAAGTATGCTCTTTTGGCGAAGCTTTACCCACTGGGTAGGCGGAATGGGCGTTCTTGTTTTTGTTATGGCCATTGTTCCCAGCAACTCAAAGGGAACAATGAACATAATGCGCGCCGAAATGCCGGGTCCTATAATCGGCAAGTTGGTTCCGAAAATAAAAAACACTGCAAAAATACTATACCTCATATATATCGCACTTACCGTTTTGGAAATTATTTTTCTCCTTGCGGGAAAAATGTCGCTTTTCGAGAGCGTTGTTCATTCCTTTGGAACTGCGGGAACCGGAGGATTCGGGGTTAAATCTAATAGTATTGCCGGATATACCCCCTATCTCCAATGGGTTATCACGATATTCATGCTGATATTTGGTATAAACTTCAATCTGTTTTATCTCATCCTTTTGAGACGCTTTCGCACGGCTCTGTGCAGTGGAGAATTTTTGTGTTATATAGGTATAGTTGCCGCATCAATCGGCATTATTACGGCTAATATCTACTCTATGTATGGCAATTTTTCAGAGGCTTTCCGCGCCTCCTCCTTCCAGGTTTCCTCCATTGTTACAACAACAGGCTACGCAACAACCGATTTCAACCTCTGGCCCGGACTCTCAAAAGGAATCCTGCTTATTCTTATGTTTATCGGCGGTTGTGCCGGTTCCACCGCAGGCGGACTAAAGGTTTCTCGAGTTGTTATGCTCTTTAAGCTTATCGGTCGCGAGATTAAAAAGATTTTACATCCCCGCTCGGTTAGCCGTATTCGCTTTGAGGGCGGCAGCCTCTCCGAAACAACCATCGATAGCGTTACCGTTTATTTCGCAATATATATAGTTTGTTTTGTTTTCATTTTCCTTTTGCTCAGTATCGAATCCTTCGGCCTTGAAACAAACCTCTCGGCGACAGCAGCCTGCTTCAACAATGTTGGCCCCGGTTTCGCGGGAGTTGGACCCGCAATGAACTATTCGGCATACTCGGATTTTTCAACCGTTGTCTTATCCTTCGCGATGCTGCTTGGCCGTCTTGAGATTTTCCCGCTTATTATCGCACTTTCGCCCTCAACCTGGTCGAGAAAATATCGTTAAAGGTGAATTATGAAGTTAACTACCGTTCTTTTTGACCTCGACGGCACCCTGCTGCCGATGGATGAAAACCTTTTTATAAAGGTTTATTTTAAGAATCTCGCCGCCCGCCTTATCCCCCATGGCTACGACCCTGAAAAACTTATCGCCGCTATTTGGGAGGGCACCCATGCGATGATGAAAAACGATGGCTCAAAACCGAACGAAGCGGCGTTTTGGGATAGCTTTTGCGCCCGCTTTGGCGAAAAGGCGCGCCGCGATGAGCCAATTTTTGAGGATTTTTATAAGAACGAATTCGGCCGAGTTCGCGAGGTTTGCGAATACGATAGCGCCGCAAATAAAGCAATAAAGGAAATAAAGGCAATGGGCCTTCGCACCGCGCTTGCAACTAACCCCCTGTTTCCGCGCATTGCAACCCTCTCGCGAATCGAATGGGCGGGTTGCGATAAGGATGATTTCGAGGTTATAACAACCTACGAAAACTCCCGCTATTGCAAGCCAAGCCGCGAATACTATCTCGAAATTTTAAAGGAGATGGGTGTTTGCCCCGAGGAATGCCTTATGGTAGGCAATAATGTTGACGAGGATATGATAGCAAAAAACCTTGGAATGAGGGTTTTCCTTTTCCCTCGTTGCATTATTAATAAGGATAATGCCGATATCTCCGCCTTCCCGCAGGGAAGCTTTTCGGAGCTTATAAGCTACATAAAAACTCAAATATAATTTTTAAACACCGCACTTGCTTTTTGAAGTTGCGGTGTTTTTTAATAATGATACAAAAACGATACAAAGAGAGTTATAATAATTTTTAAAGGGGGCTTTAATGTGAACCGTATACTTATAGTTGAGGATGAAAGAGCAATTGCCGATATGACCAAAATGTGTCTTTGCAAGAACGGCTACTTATGCGATACCGCGCCAAACGGAATGGCGGCGGCCAAGCTTATCGAAGAAAAGCGCTTTGACCTGGTGCTGCTCGATATTATGCTCCCCGATATCGATGGCTACGACCTGCTTGATTATTTTAAGCAGTTTAATATTCCTGTTATTTTTGTTACCGCTAAAACTGCGGTTGCCGACCGTATTCGAGGATTGCGCCTCGGCGCGGAGGACTATATCTCGAAGCCCTTCGACCTTGAGGAGCTTTTGGCGCGGGTTGAAACCGTTCTTCGCAGGTATAACAAAACCCAACAATTACTTGAGGTTGGTAGCATTAAAATAGATACCCTTTCAAGAACGGTTACCCTAAACGGCACCCCTGTTTCGCTCCCCGCCAAGGAATATGACCTTCTCTTATTTCTTATTAGAAACAAAAATATCGCACTCTACCGCGAAAATATTTTTGAACAGGTTTGGCAGGAGCCCTACTTTGGCAATACCCGCACCATTGATTTGCACATCCAGCGTCTTAAGAAAAAGCTATGTCTCGGCGACAGCATCGAAACTATATATAAGGTTGGATACCGTTTTTCTCCGGAGAAGCTTAAATGAAACTGTCATCAAAATTTTTTATTATAGCCTATACTGTTGTTCTGCTTGCAACGGGATTTGGCGGTATGTTTATAGTAAGGAGCGTTACAAAGGCGCTGATTTCAACCCGCGAGGAGCAGGCACTTGCGGCATCGCAATATGCCGCCGATAGTCTTTGCGCTTTTGCCGATATGGCATCGGATGAGTTAACCGCCGCTCGCCTCGAGGATATCGCAAGACAGATTAAATTCTCGCTCGGCGATATCGCCTCGGAGGTTAAAATACATAACATAGATTCCGTTCCCGACCATTATAAAAAACTCAAAACCAACGAAGGCCTTTCGCGTTATATCGAAAGGGACGGAACTCTGATTTTTGAATCGGTTTGCCGAATTTTTTGCTATAACGATAACCTTTATTTATCGGTTCGCTCGGATTTTACCGAAACCGAAGCCCAATGCGACCTAATCAGAAACAGCTATACCATAGTTGTTTTTGCGGTTTCGGCGGCAGGCGGATTAATTCTTTTCTTACTTTCCAAAAAAATAACCCGCTCGCTAAACCGCCTTACCGAAAAGGCCAACGAGGTTGCAAACGGCAACTACGGCCAAAAGGTTTTAATCCCCAGCTCCGACCGCGAATTATCAAATCTCGCCGAGAGCTTTAATACTATGTCGACCGCGATTGAACAAAAGATTCATCAAATCGAGCAAGAGGGAGAGCGCCGAGAGCGGTTTGTTGCCGATTTTGCACATGAGCTTAAAACCCCGATGACGGCAATAATGGGCTATTCGCAGATGCTTCGTTCCTATGAAATGAGCGAAAGCGAAACGAAAGAAGCCGCCCATGCGATACACAGCGAAGCCAAAAGACTCGAAAATCTTGCTCGACAGATGCTTGACCTATATGTTTATAAAAACGAAAAAGTAGAGCTTTCGCCCCTGTCGATACCCGCGCTTTGCGACCAATTAAATATAACCCTTTATCCCCTTTCGCAAAAGCATAATGTTTCGCTTAATATTAAGCCATATGAGGCTACCGTTTTTGCAAACGAAACCCTTCTGCTTTCGCTCATTTATAACCTTGCCGACAACGCCTTTAAAGCATCCTCGGCGGGTGATACCGTTTTTATAGGCTTT
>SVPK01000021.1 GCA_015065875.1 Oscillospiraceae bacterium | reverse complement strand
CCAGCTCCATTTTTTGGAACTGGTTACAGCCAAATTTAATATGGGAGAGTTCCCGAGTGGCCAAAGGGGACAGACTGTAAATCTGCTGCTTTCAGCTTCGGTGGTTCGAATCCACCCTCTCCCACCAAAAATCCTCGTTCGTAAGAACGGGGATTTTTACTTTTTCACTATTACCTTTTCACTCTTCACTTATTCTTCAATTACTCGGATTTTTGGAAAGTAATAAGTAATAGTGAATAACGAAGAAGTATAGGTATTCAGAGATGAGAACCGCCGAAGGTGGTTCAGTCGACGCAGGCGCACCGCCGCGATAGGCGGGGCGGTCTGCCAAAGTCTCGAGCAACGATGATTTTTCGCAACCGTTCGGAACGGTCGAAAAATCAAGGACGCAGAGTATCCACCCTCTCCCACCAGCAATCAAGACATCCGATAGGGTGTCTTTTTTGTTTTGATCGGATGGTTTTTGGGACTTTGTCTTGCTTTTTAATTTCTCGAGTGTATAATAAACTCAATGATTAAGTTTTAAGAACTCAAGAAAGGAAATCCCCTTATGCCTCCAATCGAGATTATCGCCCAAGCAATCGGCATTATTGCTATGTTTTTTAATATCATATCCTACCAAAGCAAAAAGCAAAGCTCGGTTATTGCGCTGCAGCTGTGCGGCGGAGCGCTCTTTGCGGTAAACTATTTGTTGCTCGGTGCTACCGTTGGCGGAGTTTTGAACATTTTGGCCACTATTCGAGCGGTTATTTTCCTTTTCAAGGATAAGCTTAAAGCCGACCGCCTACCCTGGCTTTTTGGATTTATCGCCTGCTTCATAGCGATTTATGTTTTAAACTTTACCCTTTTTGGCAAAGAGCCAACCGCCATTAACCTGATTATTGAATTGTTGCCGGTTATCGGCATGACTGCGCTCAGCATCGGTTTTCGACTTAAAAGTGCAGCCGATGTTCGCCGTTGCGGTTTAGTTAGCTCACCCTCTTGGCTGATTTATAATATTCATGCCGGCTCTTGGGGCGCAATTATATGCGAAATATTTACCCTCGTTTCTATATTTATAGGAATTCTCCGTCACGATAAAAAGATACGTTAACCCTCGTTATATACGGTGATTGCTGTGACCAAACAAAAGAATTACAAAAAAACACTTATCGCCTGCTATCTCGGTTTTGTTACGCAGGCCATATCGGCAAACTTTGCGCCGCTCCTGTTTTTAACCTTTAGGAGCACCTATGGAATAACGCTTGATAAAATCGCGATGATTCCGCTCGTTTTTTATTTAACCCAATTGCTCGTTGACCTTGCGGCTACCAAATTTGCCGATAAGTTAGGCTACCGCGCCTGCGTTGTTACATCGCAGGTTTTATCAGCCTTGGGACTTTTTTTGATGGCGATTTTGCCCGATATTTTCCCCTCCCCCTTTATCGGTATTTTAATTTCGGTAGTGCTTTATGCTATCGGAAGCGGTCTTATCGAGGTGCTGGTAAGCCCCATTGTTGAGGCCTGTCCTTTTGAGAATAAGGACGGTATGATGAGCCTCTTACATTCCTTTTATTGTTGGGGTGCGATGGGGGTTATTTTAGGGTCCACCCTGTTTTTCTCGATTTTCGGCATAGAAAACTGGAAAATTCTTACCTTTATTTGGGCCTTGATTCCGCTTTGCAATACCTTTAATTTCATAAACTGCCCCATAGAGCGCTTAATTGAGGACGGCAAGAGCATGGGCATTCGCAGGCTCTTGAAAACGCCAATATTTTGGTTGATGATAGTTCTTATGGTTTGCTCCGGCGCGTCAGAAGCAACTATGGCTCAATGGGCCTCGGCATTTACCGAATCTGCAGTTGGAGTTTCCAAGGCGGTTGGCGATTTGGCGGGTCCCTGCCTGTTTGCGATGTTTATGGGTATCGCACGTGTAATATACGGAAGGTTTAGCGAAAAGCTGGATTTAACCAAAGTTATGTTGTTTTGCGGAATGCTGTGTGCAGGGTGTTATTTATTGGCATCGTTATCGCGGCTCCCCTTCCTCGGGCTTGCGGGCTGCGCGCTCTGCGGCTTGGCGGTTGGAATTATGTGGCCCGGGTCGATAAGCATATCCTCAAAGCATTGCCCCTTGGGCGGAACGGCTATGTTTGCCTTTTTGGCTCTGGCCGGAGATTTGGGTGCTATGACCAGCCCCGCCATGGTTGGAAGCATTTCCCACGCGGCAGGCGGCGACCTTAAAACAGGACTCCTCGCAGGCACCGCCTTTCCCATAATATTGGTTATTGCACTAATTATCTTAAGAGGCACCAAAAAGCGACAGAATACATAAAACCTAAAAAAACCGCAAGATTTTCTTGCGGTTTTTTATTACGCTTTTTTGCGTTTTTTGATTATCGGTTCGGCAAGCGCGTATATCGCGAGGCCGAAAATCGAGGCTATCGATACGAGGGCGCCGATTTTTAGTCCCGGAGTTTCAAAGCGAAGCTCAATTTCGGCCTCGCCCGCGGGAACGATAAGGCCCATAAAGCCACCGTTTACATTATATATCTCGGTTTGTTCGCCGTTTATATATGCGGTCCAGCCATTATCGTTGGGAACGCTAAAGTAAACCAGTCGCTCGCGGTCGCCCGAGGTTTTGGCAGTAAGGCCGCTACCTGTCATCTTAATATCGGTTGCGGCTGTTTTGCGCGCCGCCTCGACCGCCGCCTTCCAATCCTCAACCTGCTCACCGGGATAGGGCTTTATAACATTCGAGAGCTGCTCGGCGGTTTCACTATCGAGATAGCAAGCCCCCGCCATATTCTCGATTCGGGCATTGTTAACAGAGAAATCCTTGGTTGGCTCAATGCCCTCAAGCGGGAGATAATAATCATAAACGAAGCCCATCGGAACATAGTAGGGCGCGGGGGTTTTCTCCTCGCCCGGAACACGCAGATACTCAACGCTCAAAACGGCCTGCATTGCTTCGGTATCGTGGTAGGGGGTTGTATGAGGGTCATCGCTGATTTTGTAGCCCGCTATGAATGCAAACTCTGAGGTCGCGTGTGACTTAAAGCTATGGAAGGTTGCAACCCCGGGTTCATTGGTTGTTAGGCTATAGTTGGCATAATCGGTTATATGCTCGACTCGGCTCTCATAAGCTATGGTTTCGCTTACTGCGGGGCGGTCACCAAGGTAGGTATCGCCCTTACCATAAAAGCCGTCGGCCTCGTTGTTTATATAGGCGCCATAGCTTATAAAGCATATCAGAACAACCAGCGGCACAACCCTTTTTGCTTTATATATCCATTTGTTCTTTATGGCAAAATAAAGCGGGATATAGCTAATGGCGGTCATTATTACCAAAACCGCGATATACGATAATGTTTTTAGGGTATAGGGGGTTATAAGACCTGTTGAGAGGAGAGTATCGCCCGTTGCGGCAACTATGCGCTCTCTGAAAATATAGGCGGTAAAAATTCTTATAACGGCCGGAACAAACAATGCTACTGCGGCGATAATCGCCATAGCCTTTGCGGCCTTTTTATAGCTCGGATGCGGCTCGCCCTTTTCCTCATCCTCTTCGAGAATGTTAATGGAAACCAATATCATAATAAGCACAAAGGCATACCACCAACGCGAATAATTGATATTGGAGAAAAGGCTAAACATACCGTTTCCGGCGGGAATCAGGGATAAAATAAAGAGGAATTTTATAAGCTTGCGGTCCCATCCGTTTTTCTCGCGATAGAGAGCGGCAAAGAGGAAAAGCCCGCCAAAGAGGGGCAAAAACGCACTGTTTGAGGCATAGCGCAACAGATAAAACCCGTTTGCACTATCGAGAATACCCTCGGTAGGCAATACCATTCCGCGCAACAGTTCAACCGTTTGGGGGAAGCAAAGTCCTATCTTGCCGATAATTTTCATAAATCCGCCGCTCGCCGTTGCTTTGCTCGTTTCGAGCAGGCAGAGCGCCGAGGGCAACAGAATTACCATAGCCGCAAAGCAACCTGCCGCACAAAAAACAACTACTCTTACGCCATCGCGGAAGGTATATCCGCCGAACTTTATGCGGAAGAAAAGATAAATCAAAACGAAAAGCGCGGTTCCTATAAGGAAATAATAGTTGGTTAGCGCGTTTAAAAGAACTATAACCGAAAGCCATACCTTACGGCGACCATCAAGAACATCGTCAACCGCCAATAAAAGCCACGGGAAAAGCGCGATAACATCAATAAAATGATGATAAAATGAGCTATCCATGGTAAATGACGAGAAGGCATACATTAATGCACCTATCGCCGCAAAATGAGCGGTTTTAACATGGCGGCGGAGATAATAATAAGCGCCAACGGCCGCAACAACATGCTTTAGGATAAACATAATGCTAACGCCTATAGTCATAGCGCTCTCGGGCAACAAAAGAAGAGGCCAGAAGAAGGGGCTACCATATATATAGAAGGAATAGGTTCCTATAAAGTTGGCGCCGAAAAAGGTATTCCAGCTCCAAAAAGGCTCGCCCGAAAGGAGCATTCGGCGGCATTCCCTCATAAATGGGATTTGTTGGGTCATATAGTCGCCAATCAGATAGAGCCTTCCCCCATTATTTATAAGAATGGGCAAAAAAGCACCAATAACAATCAGCGCCGAAAGCCAGGCAACATGAAGCCCGTAGCGCGGGGTTTTTAAAGCATTGTTTTTAAGTTGCATTTTACTTTGCTTTTTCTCCTTTATCATAGAGTATCACAAGGAATTATTTTACCCTCCTTCGCTCATTTAGTCAAGAGTTGGGGCAGGTTGTTTTATGTTTGTTGCGTTGCGGGACGATGTGGGCATCGTCCCCTACGGTGTGAAAAATTAATCTCAAAAATATGAAGGGACGGCACACAAGTGCGATTTTTATTAGCCTGCCGCCATGCATATATTTACTACCGCTCGTAAACTAATATATATAATGCCCTGTCTGTTTCCAATTTTATCAAACGGAACTCTAAACTATGGGCCTCCCTTGCCTAAAGGGAGGGGGACCATCGAAGATGGTGGAGGGATACAGTTTGTTTATCCCCTCGCCACGCTACGCGCGGCCCTCTCCCCTCTAGGCGAGGGGCGCTTTAATATAATTCAGTATCTGTTCTTCGGTTAACCTCTTTTGAACCACTCGACTATCGCGAGGTTTTTGTTATACAACAAAAAGCCTGCCGTTTTTAATGGCAGGCTTTTATTTAACTTCGCAGTTTTCCATTGCATAATCGAGCAGGATATTTATAAGTTCATTTCGAGAACGGCCGGTTTCTTTTGCGAGATTATCGAGCCCCGAAACCGTTTCTTCCTTTATTCTGATGGAAAAGGTTTTATACCCGTCCTCACCCTTCATAGGCTTTTTATTTATGATGAGCTTTTCCTTCATAAAATCACCTCACCAATATTATGCCTTGACTAATGTTATAAATATATGTTATATTTTATAACACAAACTTTTGGGAGGTTTTATTATGAAAAACTTATTGGCACTTACTTTATCCTTGATGCTCGTTTTATGCGTTGCAGGTTGCGGCAATAATGAAAGCACAATAACCAACGATACGTTCACCGAAGAAATCAGTTCAAACACCTCGTCGGAGGCACCGAAGCCCGCAATTCTTAACGGAACCTATTTTTTGTATTCGAAATATCCTAGCAAAGGGTATTCTCGTATCGATATAACCTCACAAGGCGTTAGCGGCGACGAACAATACGGCACAATGAATGTCGGATACGACAATGTAAATCGCGATACCTATCGTTATTCCGCAACAAACAATGAGCTTGTTATGTCGATAACAGACTATTATTCCACCACAAACGAGAATTATGTTATTATTGATGAGAGAAACTTTATGAGCAACAATCTTACTTTTCCCAAAAAAGAAAATAATAATACAAATTCCCTGATTGGCAGCTTTGGCAGAGATGGTAGTTATTTCGATTTCCATCAGGATGGAACCTGTTTTAAGTACTATGACGATAACATAATAGAAAAATACACTTACGAACAAAAAGAAAACGGCTTAATATTTGGCACCACTTCAAACGGCGTAAAAACTGCTTGGTACCTTCGCGACGGTGTCCTTTATTGGGGACCTCTATATATTAAATAGGTTATAACCCTATTGACTTTTAGAAAACAATTATTTATAATATATTCGCAGAGATTTGGAGTGCACTTATTTACCTATAACAAGGGATAAGTGCACTCTTTTTATTCCCATATAAATAATTTGCGGAGGTAAATAAAATGGCAAAGACAAATATTGTTGATTGGAAAACTATAACTAATTTCGTTATCGACGCATTCGTTGGTTACGGAATTCCGAGAGCCGATGCAGAAATCTGCGCCGATGTTCTTTTAGCTTCGGATAAGCGCGGTATTGAATCGCACGGTGTTAACCGCTTTAAGCCGGTTTATCTCGACCGCATCAAGGCCGGAATTCAGAATGCTGTTACCGAGATTGAGATAGTTAAAGAAACCCCCACCACCGCCGTTATCGACGGACATCATGGTATGGGTCAGGTAATAGGCCATAAGGCTATGAGCATGGCAATCGCCAAGGCCAAGGAATACGGAATGGGGATGGTTGTTGTTCGCAACTCCTGCCACTACGGTATCGCCGGCTACTATACAACCATGGCCGCAAAGGCAGGCTGCATCGGTATGACCGGAACTAATGCTCGTCCCTCGGTTGCTCCTACCTTCGGCGTTGAGGGTATGTTCGGAACCAACCCCTTCACCATCGGTGTTCCTACCGACGAAGCCTTTGACTTTAACTTTGACTGCGCTACCTCGATTACCCAGAATGGTAAGATTGAATACTATGAGCGCATAGGCGAGGATGTTCATCCCGGAACCATTATCGGCGATGATGGCTCGGCTATCGAAGGCGATGCAGGCGTTGCTCTTAAGAAAATCCGCGGCGGCACTGCCGCTCTTACAACCCTCGGCGGTATCGGCGAGGACCTCGGCGGCTACAAGGGCTATGGTTTTGCTCTCGCAGTTGAATTCTTCTCCTCTATCCTGCAGGACGGCGCCTATGGTAAGGCACTGGACGGTAAGGACGAAAACGGAAATATCCGCCCCTACCAGCTCGGACATTGGTTCATTGCCATCGATACCGACCACTTTATGGGCGAGGATGTTGCCCGCAAGAAGGCAGGAGATATCTGCCGCAGCATGCGCGCTTCCAAGAAGGCTCCCGGAGCCGAGCGCATCTATACCGCAGGCGAAAAAGAATATGAAATCGAGCTTTCCCGTGCTTCGGGTGTTCCGATTAACGAATCGGTTCAGAAGGAAATCATCGCAGTTCGCGACGAGCTCGGTCTTACACAGTATAAATTCCCCTGGGAGGACTAACAAATGGACATCCGTCAGGAATCGCTTAAAAAACACTATGAATGGAACGGCAAAATCGAGGTTATCTCCCGCGCGCCCATAAACTCGCGCGAGGACCTTTCGCTCGCATACACCCCCGGTGTTGCCGAGCCCTGCCTTGAAATAAACAAGGATATTAATAAGTCCTATGAGCTAACCCGCCGCTCGAATTTGGTTGCCGTTATAACCGATGGAACCGCAATCCTCGGTCTCGGAGATATCGGCCCCGAGGCAGGTATGCCTGTTATGGAGGGCAAATGCGCTCTGTTTAAGGCTTTTGCCGATGTTGATGCCTTCCCGCTTTGCATAAAATCGAAGGATGTTGACGAAATCGTTAGAACAATTTATCTCCTTTCGGGCAGCTTTGGCGGAATTAACCTTGAGGATATCTCGGCTCCCCGCTGCTTCGAGATTGAGCGCAAGCTAAAGGAAATCTGCGATATTCCGATTTTCCACGACGACCAACACGGAACCGCAATCGTTGTTGCGGCCGCCCTTATCAATGCCTTAAAGCTTGTTAAAAAGCAGATTGGCGAGGTGCGCGTTGTCATCAACGGTGCAGGTAGCGCCGGTATCGCAATCGGCAAGCACCTTATGAACATGGGTGTTAAGAACCTTACCTTCTGCGACCGCTTTGGAATTATCTGCGAGGGTGACGAAAACAACAACCCCGCTCAAGAGGAAATCTCCAAGGTTACCAACCTTGAACACAAGAAGGGCTCTCTCGCCGACGCACTTTGCGGCGCCGATGTATTTATCGGTGTTTCGGCTCCCAATCTCGTTACCCCCGAGATGGTAAAATCGATGGCGGAGGATGCTATCATGTTCCCGATGGCCAACCCGACCCCCGAGATTATGCCCGATATCGCAAAGGCTGCGGGCGCTCGCGTTGTTGGAACGGGACGCAGCGATTTCCCCAACCAGATAAACAACGTTCTCGCATTCCCCGGAATTTTCCGCGGTGCGCTTGATTGCCGCGCATCCTGCATCAACGAGGAAATGAAGGTTGCTACAAGCTTTGCGCTTGCCTCGCTCATTCCCGATGATGAAATAACCGAGGAAAACATTATTGCTCCCGCGCTTGATAAGCGCGTAGCCCGGGTTGTTGCCGAGGCAGTTATAAAAACTGCCCGCGAAACCGGAGTTGCAAGAATATAAATTTTGCCCGATTCGAAAGAATCGGGCTTTTTATTTTTTAAAAATTCTTGACAAATCGGCGCGCATTATATACAATATGAGATACAAAGGCGTTTGAGCAGAAACCAGTACCCGATGATGGGCGCCCAAGAGAGCTGTTGGTTGGTGTGAAACAGCGGCGCGCGCTCGGCGAATTCCTTCTGTTAGCTGTGGGCTGAAAGATAAGTAGGCTTTACCGGTTGCAACCGTTATATTGCCGGGGTGTGATAGCACCCGATGAGGTCCTTTTCGCGAGGAAAGGATAAAGCAGAGTGGTAACACGGTTATTTTATTAACTGTCCCTGCATTTGAGCTTTTTGCTCGAATGCGGGGTTTTTTATTTTCAGAAAAGAGGTTATATTTATGAAAAAAGCATTGTCCCTTTTACTCGCACTTGTTCTTTGCGCCGGAATCTGCCTTTTTGGCGCCTCCTGCGGTGAGCCCGCAACCGACTATTCTGTTGGTATTTGCCAGCTTATGGCTCATCCCTCGCTCGACCAAGCAACCCAGGGCTTCGTTGATGCGCTCAACGCAAAGATGAAGGAAGCCGGAAAAACCGTTTCGATTGATACACAGATTGCGGGCGACGGAACCCTTTGCCCCATCGTTATCAATACCTTTGTTGCCAATAATGTTAATCTCATAATGGCAAACGCAACCCCCGCCCTTCTTTCGGCCGCTAACGCTACCGCTGATATCCCCGTTCTCGGAACCTCGGTAACCGATTATGCCGATACCTTCGGCGGCAAAATTCCCGCTAACGTTTCGGGAACCAGTGATGCCGTTCCCTTCGAGGAGCAGGCCCAGATGATGATTGATTCGCTCGGACTTAAGGCCGGCGATAAGGTTGGCGTTATCTATTGCTCCAACGAATCCAATTCCAAGCTTCAGTATGAGGCCGTTAAGGCTCTGTTCGAGCAAAAGGGTATAGTTGTTAAGGCTTATACCTTTGCCGAAACCGCCCAGTTCCAAACCATCGTTACTACCGCTGCAAGCGAGAGTAAGGCTATATATGTTCCTTCTGATAATACCGTTGCTTCCAACGATGCTTCGCTCGGCAATATCTGCAACGAGATGAAGGTTCCGGTTTATACAAGCTACGGCGGCAGTGTTTGCTATGCAAGCCTTGCAATCGATTATTATCAGCTCGGCTACAAGACCGGCGAGATGGCCGCCGATATTCTGCTTGGAAACAAGAAGGTTTCGGATATCCAGATTATGACCCTTGAGCCCACCGTTTCTTATAACAAAGAGCTCTGCGCTTCGCTTGGAATTACCGTTCCCGAAAACTAATTTTTTAGAGGTTTAAAATGGCTTTTTTAAATGCTTTACCCGGCGCCGTTGAACAGGGCCTTATTTGGGGCCTTATGGCGATAGGTGTTTACATATCCTATAAGGTTTTGGATATCGCCGACCTTACGGTTGACGGCTCCTTTGCAACCGGCGGTTGCGTTTGCGCCGTTATGATAATCAGTGGTGTTCCCGCATGGATTAGCGTTATTTTGGCGTTTATTGCGGGTGCCGCCTCGGGCGTTATAACCGGCCTTTTGCATACCGCTTTGGGGATTCCCTCGATTCTGGCGGGAATTTTAACCCAGCTTATGCTTTATTCCATTAATCTTGCCGTTATTATGGATGGCGAGAGGGGCAAAACCCTTATCTACGGAACCCATAAAACCCTTATATCGGGCCGTGTTAACCTACCGAGTCAGATAGAATCAATAATAATTATGACCGCCGTTATAGCCGCAGTTATAATTATACTTTGGTTGTTTTTCTATACCGAGGTTGGTCTTACCCTTAAATCAACGGGCGACAACCCCGACATGAGCCGCGCACAGGGCATAAACGTTAGCCTTAATAAGGTTATCGGTCTTGCCGTTTCTAACGGTATCGTAGCGCTCGCGGGCGCGTTCTATGCCCAATATAACTCGCAGGCCGACATAACCTACGGAAGCGGTGCAATCGTTACCGGTCTTGCCGCGATATTTATCGGTCTTTCGGTTTCGCTCAAAATTAAGCCCAACTTTGTTGTTAGCCTCATAGGTGTTGTTGGCGGCGGAATAATATACTATTTGATATTCACCTTCGTTGTTTCGGTTTTAGGCCTGCCTACCGATTATCTGAAGCTTTTAACCGCAGCTATCGTTATTCTGTTCCTTTCAACCCCGTATTTAAAGGGTCGCTATTTTACAAGACAAAAGCCCATCCCCCTGAATGCAGAACCTACGGGAGGTGACGCCGATGCTTAAAGTTAAAAATCTGCAAAAGACCTTTAACCCCGGAACAATTAATGCCAAGACCGCGCTTTGCGGACTTTCGCTTACCCTCAATGAGGGCGATTTTGTTACCGTTATCGGCGGCAACGGAGCGGGAAAATCAACCCTGCTTAATGCTATTGCGGGAGTTTGGAAGCCCGATTACGGAACGGTTGAAATCGATGGAATCGATGTTACAAAAATGCCCGAGCATAAGCGCGCAAAATTCCTCGGCCGCGTTTTCCAGGACCCGATGAAGGGAACTGCCCCCGATATGGAGATTGCCGAAAATCTTTGTATCGCCGCCCGCCGCGGAACCCATAGACATCTCCGTTGGGGCTTTAGGGCTAACGAGCGCAAGCAATATCGCGAGCTGCTCGCAACCCTTGAGCTTGGACTTGAAAACCGCCTTTCCTCAAAGGTGGGACTTCTTTCGGGCGGTCAGCGCCAGGCCGTTACCCTGCTTATGGCAACCCTCCGCAAGCCGAAGCTCTTATTGCTCGATGAGCATACCGCCGCGCTTGACCCCAAAACCGCATCAAAGGTTTTATCGCTAACCGATAAGCTCGTTCGCGAAAATAATCTTACAACCCTTATGATAACCCATAATATGCACGATGCCATTGCCTACGGCAACCGTCTTATCATGATGCATGAGGGCAGAATCTTAATCGATGTTTCGGGAGAGGAAAAGAAAAATCTAACCATCCCCGACCTGCTCCAGCTTTTTGAAAAAGCCAGCGGCAGCGAGTTCACAAACGATAAGGTTATATTGTCTAAATAAAAATAAAAGCACTCGATTTTCGAGTGCTTTTATTTTTTATCAGTTATTCCAATAAGGTAGTCGGCCGAAACATTATAAAATTCGCAAAGCTTTATTAAATCCTCAATTTTAAGCTCCGCCCTACCCGCTTCGATATGATTATAGCCCTGTTGTGATTTATTTAGGAGTTTTCCTATTTCCGCTTGGGTAAAATCGCCATCCTCGCGCAAGGCCCTCATTCGCTCCCTATAATCCATAAGCCGCTCCCCTTTCCTTCGCATAGTATCACACTCATATTTTGAGTATTGACAAATACTCAAAAATTGAGTAAAATTAATTTAGCCGACAGGCAAATTAATTTTGAGGAGAATATGTATGGACCAGCAAAAAGTTGACTTATTTATTATGACAAACAAGGACTATCTACCCGAGGAAAAGATTTTATATGTAAAGGAAAAACTGCAATCCTTGCCCGAAGAAAAGCTTTCTCTCATTTCAACAATTTCATTTAAAAACCCGACAACCATTCTTTTGGTTTCGATTTTTTTAGGTAGTCTCGGCATTGACCGCTTTATGGTAGGAGACACCGGAATGGGTGTTCTTAAACTTCTTACCGGCGGTGTTTGTGGAATCCTTACACTCGTTGACTGGTTTACCATCAGTAAAGCCACCAAAGAAAAGAATTTCACAAAGCTTATAACCTTGATGTAATTGAAAAGAAAGCTATTTATCCATATCGCTGTCTTTTTCCTTTTGGCCACCGTTTTTCTTTTGATTATTAACCTGGGATACGAGTGTCCGTTTGTTTGCTTTTTTGATATTCCATGCCCTACCTGCGGCTCAACAAGAGCATTGCTTTCTTTAATGCGATTAGATTTTAAATCTTATATTCGATATAATGCTATGAGCGCTTTTTTAGGTATAGCGTTGCTCTTATACATACATAAAGGAAAGATAAAGCACAAAAGACTGGCTAAATTTTTTATCTGCGCCGTTTTAGTAATTAACTTCGTATACTACCTTTTTAGGATTTTTGTGCGTGATAGTGTGATTATGTGATTTTATTATACGGCAAAAAAATAAACCCGACCTTTTTTGAAAGGTCGGGTTCTTTTTTTATTTATTTGGTTCCGAAAAGGCGGTCGCCCGCATCTCCGAGACCGGGGAGAATATAGCAATTTTCGTTGAGTCCACGGTCGAGAGTTGAAACAAAAACGGTAACATCGGGATGAGCCTTTGCAACCTTTTCAACACCCTCGGGGGCGCCGATAACGGCCATAAACTTTATATCCTTGCAGCCGCGCTTTTT
The DNA here is from genome assembly GCA_015065875.1 of Oscillospiraceae bacterium. Taxonomy (GTDB): domain Bacteria; phylum Bacillota; class Clostridia; order Oscillospirales; family Acutalibacteraceae; genus SIG589. Next base: position 9,307 of record SVPK01000021.1, on the reverse strand, counting down.
AAGTAGCGAAATAGCATCACAGGCGCTGCCTCCCGTTGCAAGCATTGGGTCAACAACTACTACAACCTTATCCTCGATGCCATCGGGCAGCTTGCAATAATATTCGCAGGGCTCGAAGGTTTCCTCATCGCGATACATTCCGATATGGCCAACCCTTGCGGTTGGGAACAGAACATGAATTCCGTTTACCATTCCCAGACCCGCGCGCAGGATGGGAACAATAACAACCGAATTATCCTTAACAACGCGTTGGGTGCATTTCTCGAGGGGAGTTTCAACCTCGATTTCAACGGTCGGAACCTCGCGAAGACACTCAAAGGTCATAAGGGTTGTTATCTCCTCAATCAGCTCGCGGAACTCCTTCATGCTGGTATTCTTATCGCGAAGGTGAGCGATTTTGTGGTTTATAAGCGGGTGGTTGAAAATAACCACATTATCAAATTTTTCCATTATTCTGCATCCTTTTCTTTGCCGAGCTTGCTCTTTTCAACCTTGGTTAAAATAAAGTTGGTAACGATACCTGTGATGAGTGCGGTTGCGATGGGGGTAACGGTTATAACCTTGCTAACCAAACCTGCGGCATTGCGCGCATAGGGAATCTGGATAGCGAGTCCGCCGATACCTGCGATAAGAATCGCGGCAACAACAAACATATTCTTATTATCGTCAAGGTCGATATGTTTAAACATACGAAGACCCGAAACAGCGATAAATCCATAAAGGGTTAAGCAAACGCCGCCCATTACGCAGGAAGGAATGGTCTGCAAAATAACCATAAGCGGCTTAAAGAATGCCATAGCAATGCAGATAAATGCAGTTGTTGTTATGGTAGCAACCGAGGCATTGCGGGTTATTGCAACGCAACCAACCGATTCGCCATAGGTAGTGTTCGGGCAGATACCGCACACAGTTCCGGCAACTGAACCAACACCGTCGCCCAACAGAGTTCTCTTTAAACCGGGCTCCTTAATAAGGTCATGACCGATTATGGAGGAGAGGTTCTTATGGTCGGCAATGTGCTCTGCGAAAACAACCAGAGCAACAGGTAAGAAGGCAACGATTATCTCGATAATACCGCTAACGCCGAGAACTCCGGCGGTTGTTGCGGGAATGGCTTCATTGGCAACAAGGCTCTCGACCGCACCTGTAATTTCGGGCGAAACGGTTCCCGACGAAAGCTCCTTAATTGCTCCGCCGATAGCAAGACGCGGATAATCAAAGAAGGCCTTGATTCCAACAAAATTGCCGTTTGCATCAACAAAGTTGGAAATGATGGGGTCGAAATTAACAACCAAGAAATAATCAATATCTAATGCTTTACCGATGAAGGTAAATACTGCGGCGGTTAAATATCCTGCAGCTATACCTATAATAAACGGAATGAGGCGACCCCATTTATATTTCTTTTGGGTCGAGCAAACGATGATTACAACGAAGGCAACCAAACCGCAGAAAAGAGCAACGAGGTTATACTTTCCGTTTGCTGAAACATCGGCTTTAACGATATTGCCCATTGCGCTTCCCGCGAGGGAAAGACCGATAAGAGCAACTGTAGGTCCGATAATAACGGGAGGCATAAGCTTATCAACCCAACCGGTTCCGGTAAAGTGGATAATTATTGCAAGTACTACATATACAAGACCTGCAACGACAGAGCCGAGTATAATTCCGCAATAACCAAAGGCTACCGCAACCATCAAGGAATTTATGAAAGCAAATGAGCTGCCGAGGAATACAGGGCTTTTAAATTTGGTGAACAACTGATAAACCAGAGTTCCAACGCCCGCACCAAATATTGCGGCAGGAACCTGCGAGGGCAGGCCAATCATGGCAGGAACTGCAATAGTTGCCGCCAGGATGGCGAGAACTTGCTGCAGAGCGAAGATAAGCATTGAGCCGAACTTCGGTTTGTCATGGATGTCGTAGACGAGATTTTTTGACAATTTAATCACTCCTAAACATTTTTTATACAGGGTTCGACGCTAAACTCATTTTACCACATTTATTCGCGTTTGAAAATAGTTTTGTTCATATTATTTTAATATTTTTTCTAATCGCTTTCGGCCTTGAACTTTGAGCTACGCTATGGTAAGATATTTTTGGAAAAATTCTCGTTTTGGAGGATATAATGCTTACTAATTACCACACCCATACCACCTATTGCGATGGTAAAAGCTCGGCCGAGGAAATGATTACCTCGGCTATCAATAAGGGTTTTTCGGTTCTCGGCTTTTCGGGTCACGGATTTACCTCCTTCGACGGTCGCTACTGTATGAAGGATACCGAGGGGTATATCGCCGAGATTTCTGCTTTAAAGAAAAAATACGAAAAGGATATCGAGATTCTGCTCGGAATCGAGGAGGATATGCGCGAAGAAGTCGACCGCAGCCGCTTTGAATACATAATCGGTTCCTCTCATTATTCGTTTGTAAACGATACCTTTTTTGATGTTGACGGAAGCCCTGAAGGCTTTGCTCGCGGGATTGCCGCTTGGGGCAATCCGATTGCGTATGCCGAGGATTATTATAAAAACTTTTGCGAATATATCCTGCGCCGCAGGCCCGATATAATCGGTCATTTTGATTTGCTTACCAAATTCGATGAGCTAAACGGCGGCGGACTCGGCGCCATGCCCGAATACCGCGAGATGGCCAACCGATATGCAAAAGTTGCCGCCAAGGCCGAATGCATATTTGAGGTTAATACCGGCGCCATTGCCCGCGGATACCGCTCTTCGCCCTACCCCAGCGCCGAAATTCTTCATACCCTTAAAAAAGAGGGCGCGAGAATAATGCTAAACTCCGACTGCCACCATGCCAATAATCTAACCTGCAGCTTTTCTGAGGCGCGCGCGCTTATAAAGGATATCGGTTTTGATGCAATCTATCATCTTTCGGGCGGCGAATGGATAAAAGAAATCATTTAACGATAGGCCTGCTTTTGCAGGCTTGTCTTTTCTCTTCTGACTCTACTTAAAGTAGAGTTTTAAGGTCATAAAAACAAAAATTCTGCGATTTGTATATCTTTTAGGTAGGTTTACTTGAGAGAAATCGTGTTTTATAATTAATTTGAAAAGAGGTGCTTTTGATGGATGCAAAAATCACAGGCTCGCTTATTGCCTCGCTTCGCAAAGCCTCGGGACTAACCCAGGCAACGCTTGCAGAAAAACTGATTGTGAGCGATAAAACCATAAGCAAATGGGAAAACGGGCTCGGCTACCCTGAAATAACACAGTTGCCCGCTATCGCGGCGCTTTTTGGCGTTTCGGTTGATTATCTCTTGACCGGCGAGCGCAACGGAATAACCATTGCGGGAAGTATAATTGTTGATACCGTTAAGAATATTTCCACCTATCCCGAAAAGGGAATGCTCTCGATAATCTCCGGCCTTACAAAGGCGGCAGGCGGATGCGCCCCCAATACCGCTATCGACCTCGCTCGAATCGACCGCTCGATACCGATTTCGGTTGCGGGTTGTGTCGGCGATGATGATAACGGCAATTTTATTATGGGAATTATGCAGAAAAACGGTGTTAACACCGGCATGATTACCGTAACCGACGAGGTTGCAACCTCTTTTAGCGACGTTATGAGTCTGCAAAACGGAGAGCGAACCTTCTTTAGCTTCCGCGGAGCCAATGATGTTTTCGCGCCCGAGCATATAAATCTTTCGGCGCTGAAATGCAAAATTCTGCATATAGGATATATCCTTATGCTCGCTAAATTTGATGCGCCCGATGCAGAATTCGGCACCGCTATGGCCCGTTTTTTGCATGATGTTCGCGAACGCGGAATAAAAACCTCTATCGATGTTGTATCAAGCAGTGACGAGGATTATAAAAAAACCATAATCCCTGCGCTCAAATATGCCGATTATGCAATCATGAACGAGGTTGAAAGCGGAATGCTTACCGACCTTCCGCCCTACAACGAGGATGGCTCGATAAACATCGACAATATCAAAAAGACAATGGAGTTTATGGCCGATTGCGGCACCCGCGAAAAGGTTATTATCCATTGTAAGCAATGCGGCTTCTGCCTTGATGTTCCAAGCGGTGAGTTCACTATTGTTCCTTCGCTCGATATCCCTGCCGAGGAAATTAAGGGCAGCGTTGGAGCGGGAGATGCCTACTGCGCGGGTTGCCTATACGGAATATATAATAGCTATAGCGACAAAAGATTGCTCGAATTTGCTTCGGCCGCGGCCGCCTGCAATCTTTTTTCGGAAAATTCAACCGATGGAATGCGTTCGAGGGAAGAAATCGAAAAACTGGCAACCGTTTATGGGAGGAAAAAGATATGAAAAGAGCCGAATATGAGCGCCAGACAGCGCTCGCTCTCGAATACTTTGATCGCGCAGGCATAATTCTGACCGATGCAGAAAAAGAGCGCATCGAGGTTGCCGATTTCGGCAAAGGCTTCGTAAACGAACTGGGTCTTCAACTGCTCGTTTACGTCAATACCGACCGCGTTTGCGCTAAGGAGATGGTGCTCCTGCCGGGACAGACCTGCCCCGAACACAAGCACGTTCCAACGGGTGGCCAAGCCGGCAAGGAGGAGACCTTCCGTTGCCGCTACGGCAAGGTTTATCTCTACGTTGAGGGCGAAAAAAACACGGATAAGATAAAAGCCAAGCTGCCGCCGAGCGACGTTTCGGTGTTTCACGAAATAGTGCTGAACCCCGGCGAGCAATATACCCTTAGTCCCGAAACCCTGCACTGGTTCCAGGCGGGTGAAGGCGGTGCCGTCATTTCCGAATTTTCCACACGAAGCACCGACGAGACCGACGTATTTACAGATAAAACACTTGTAAGAGCAACCGTAATTGAGGAGGAATAAAAAATGTTAGTAAATCTTGATGCAGTTTTAAAGGATGCCCAGAAGGGCCACTATGCAGTTGGACTTTTTAACACTACCGATACCGATATGCTCGAAGCGGTAATTTCGGCGGCCGAGGAGCTTCGCTCCCCCGTTATTATCGGAACCGCCGAGGTGCTTCTGCCGTATGGCGAGCTAAAGCTTATCGCCCCCGCTATGGTTGCGGCCGCAAAGCGCGCAAGCGTTCCGGTTGTTGTTCATTTCGACCACGGTCTTACCCGCGAACGTTGCATTGAAGCCATCGACCTCGGTTTTTCGAGCATTATGTTTGACGGCTCGGCAGGAGACGAGAAAGAAAACCTTAAAAACACTGCTGAGATTGTAGCATACGCACATGAGCGCGGAATAACGGTTGAGGGCGAGATTGGCCATGTTGGCGAAGCCGCCACAAATGACGGCGCCGTTTCCGATATGTATACCACCCCAAAGGAGGCCGCCGATTTTGTTGCGGCAACCGGCGTTGATGCGCTCGCAATCGCAATAGGCACCGCTCACGGCGCCTATAAAGAAAAGCCGAAGCTTGATATCGAGCGCTTAAAGGAAATTCGCGCCACCATCGATACCCCTCTTGTTCTCCATGGAGGCTCCGGCCTTTCGGATGATGATTTTAAAAATACCATCCGCGAGGGTATCGCAAAGGTAAATATTTTCACCGACCTTTGTGTTGCAGGAAATGAAGGCATGGCCGAGGGACTGAATAAGGGGCTTGCCTACCTTGATATTCGCAATCTCAAGGTTGAGAAAATCAAGGCCGCTGCTGCCAAAAAAATGCAACTATTTGGCTCTGCAGGCAAGTGTTGATTGATTTTTTACTTATCAGAGAGTATAATGCATAAGAGGTGTTTATTATGAAACATATCCTATGCGTTATGCTCTCTTTTTTACTTTTTATCTCCCTTGTTGGTTGTTCGGGAGAAACTATATATTTTGATAAGGAATTAAAGGAAGCCGAGGAATACGAAAAATTGGCTACCTCTCATTTTCCCCTTTCCCTTCGCGCCTATGAGCCACAAACCCTTTCGGCTGTTTCCTTCTCGGTTTCGGAGGATGGCTCCTTTTCGGGAACCTATTCGGCAAACGATTATTTGGAAAAGGGCGAAGGCTACCCCGGCGGAACCATTTATAACTGTAATTTCGCGGGCGAATTTGCAAATTATGAGATAATCAACGATTATACCATAAAAATGTTTTGCTTTAATCTCAAATCAACCGATAAAGGCGAGCTTGAGAGTATTGATGAATCAACCGGAATCCGCTTTCTCTCGGCTCCCCCTGCGGGACTCGAAAACAGCGAATCGGGCTTTACCCTTTATACCCCCGAAGCTCCGATATCCGCCCTTCCGAGCGAGATAATGAGCAAAATTCCCTATGGAACAAGCGGAAATCTCGGCGTTTATATTCTTATGAACAATGAAACCAAGGATGTTTTCTCCTCGGCCGATATTTCCTTCGATTCTATCTATTATTAAGGAGCTCTTTTATGCCCTTTTTACCCCTTCTTAAAAAAGAAATGGTCGAGCGCGGCTGGGACCGCCCCGATTTTATAGTTGTTACAGGCGATGCCTATGTTGACCACCCTTCGTTCGGAACGGCGATAATATCCCGTATTCTCGAGCGCGAGGGTTTTCGTGTTTGTATTATTTCGCAGCCGCGAAGCGATAGCGATTACACCCGCTTTGGCGAGCCGCGGCTTGGTTTTCTTATAAACGGCGGCAATATCGACTCGATGGTTGCCCATTATACCGCCGCAAAAAAGCGCCGCAGCGATGATGCCTATACCGCAGGCGGCAAAAGCGGCGCCCGCCCTGACCGTGCGGTTATTGTTTATTCCAAGGCGGTTCGCCGCCTGTTTCCCGATTCGGCCATCGCGATAGGCGGACTCGAAGCCTCGCTTCGCCGATTTGCACATTACGACTATTGGGATGACCGAGTTCGCCCGTCTATACTTATTGATTCGGGTGCCGACCTTTTGATGTATGGTATGGGCGAGAAGCATATTGTTGAAATTGCACACAGGCTTTCCGATGGCGAAAGCATAAAAGAGCTTCGCGATATTAAGGGCACCTGTTATGCCGTTAAGACAAGCGAATATAAGCCGATGCCTGTTAAGGAATGTCCCTCTTTTGAGGCTGTTTCGGCGCAAACGGAACAGGGCAAAAAGCTTTATGCCTCAAGCTGCCTTATTCAACAACGCGAGCACGACCCTGTTCGCGGCAAAACGGTTATCCAGCGCCACGGGGATATGATTTTGGTTCAAAACCCGCCCCATATGCCGCTCTCAACCGAGGAGATGGATTCGGTTTATTCGCTCCCCTTTATGCGCGATTATCATCCATCATATGAGGCGCTTGGCGGAGTTCCCGGAATCGAAGAGGTTAAATTTTCGATAATACATAACCGCGGTTGCTTTGGCGCCTGCAATTTCTGCTCGCTCGCCTATCATCAGGGACGAATGATTTCCTGCCGAAGCCATGAATCGGTTATTGACGAGGCTAAAAAAATAACCGATATGCCCGATTTTAAGGGATACATTCATGATGTTGGCGGTCCTACCGCAAACTTTAGACAGAACGCCTGCGAGGGTCAAGCAAAGCGCGGCGCCTGCGCCGATAAAAAATGTATGGCACCCGAGCTTTGCCCTGCCGCACGGGTTGACCATAGCGATTATCTGTCGCTCCTTCGAAAGCTTCGCGCTCTGCCAAAGGTTAAAAAGGTGTTCATACGTTCGGGTATCCGCTTTGATTACCTTATCGCCGATGATAACGAGGAGTTTTTCAAAGAGCTTGTTCGCCATCATGTCAGCGGTCAACTAAAGGTTGCTCCCGAGCATTGCTCAAATAATGTTCTCGCGAAGATGGGCAAGCCCAATGTTTCGGTTTATAACCGCTTTAAAAAGCGTTTTTATGAGTTAACCGAGAGCATCGGCAAAAAGCAATATTTAGTTCCTTATCTTATGTCCTCGCATCCGGGAAGCACCATAAACGATGCAATCGAGTTGTCGCTTTTCCTTAAAAAGGAAGGGCTGCACCCCGAGCAGGTTCAGGATTTTTATCCAACCCCCGGAACGGTTTCGACCTGTATGTTCTATACCGAACTCGACCCCTATACAATGGAGCCTGTTTATGTTCCGAAAACGGCCGAGGAAAAGGCCGAGCAACGCGCTCTTTTGCAATACTATCGCCCCGAAAACCGCGATATAGTTTTGCGCGCGCTTAAAAAGGCAGGCCGCCACGACCTCATAGGAACGGGCAAAAACTGCCTCGTTGCCCCGCCTGCGGGAACCCGACACCCACAAAACAAGGCGAAAACATTTAAAAATTCGCGCCCACGCGGCAAAAGAAGATAATTTTTAAGGAGAAAACAATGAAAAGGTTTTTAGCTTTTTTGATATCGGCCGTTTTGATTTTTAGCCTTTCGGCCTGCAGCGAACCTGCCATGAGCGATAATCCGAGCAGCGATACCCCGCCCGCATCCGCCCCCGCAGGGGCTACAGCTCTTTCGGGCGATAAAAATAATATCGGTTTCGGAACGATTACCGATGGAGACTACCTAAACCAATTTTTAGGGCTCGGAGCAAGACTAGGCGATAAATGGGTTTTCTTTTCGGAAGAAGAACTGCTCGCAATCAACAAAATCGAAGCCTCGACCGAAGCGGAGCAGAAAAATGCTATGGACGAAGCGAAAACCCTTTATCTTATGTATGCCCAAGAGATTGACACCTTTAATACCATAAAAATCAAGGCCGAAAAGTTGGGCAGCGAAGAGGTTGCCCGCGCCGATATCGCGGCTTTGTTAAACAAAAAGAGCGCCGAGGTTAAGGCAACGCTCGAAAAAATGGGCGCCGCCGATATAAAAAGCGAAATTACCGAACTTTCAATCGCAGACCTGCGGGTTTCAGCCGCCGTTACTTCCTCGAGCCATTACGGAAACGCCTCAAAGCAGATTGATTTTCTGCTGCGAAGCGGCGAATATATGGCTACCGTTACGGTTACTGCTTATTCCGACCCTGCCGATATTTTATCGCTTTTTTATTTTGAATAAATAAACAAAAACTCCCCGATTTGTGAATCGGGGAGTTTTAATATTTTAGAAGAACTTTGATAAAATAGCATCAACAATCTGGCGGCTTGCAGTTCCGTCACCGTAAGGATTAACGGCATGCGCCATTGCGCTATACTTTTCCTCATCGGTAAGAAGGGTATCAACTATTTGGAAGATATCCTCTTTTTTGGTGCCCGCAAGAACCAAGGTTCCCGCCTCAACACCTTCGGGGCGCTCGGTTGTATCGCGAAGCACCACAACGGGCTTGCCGAGCGAGGGAGCCTCCTCTTGGATGCCGCCGCTATCGGTTAAAATTAAATGAGCGGCATTCATAAAGTTATGAAAATCGAGAACATCGAGCGGAGAAATAAGCTTTACCTTATCGCAAT
>SVPK01000020.1 GCA_015065875.1 Oscillospiraceae bacterium | reverse complement strand
AAATTTACGGCTGAAGGTAAAATCATTCTCCATTATTTTGGTTGCTTCCAATTCATTATCGCGGTAATACGGGTCAGCCATAAGACCGTTTTTTAACAAAAAAGAATAAACCGAGCCGGGCACAACATCCACACACTCATGGCCGCCGCCCGTCATTTTCCATTCTCCACAAAGATTATATCTTTTCATAGCATCCACCTAAAAAATATATTTGCATTTATATTTTATTGCGGTATAATAGGTTACACAAGGCAATATCTGCCGAATATTTTATACTATCTTACGATTTGGGTGATTTTATGAATATTCGTGTTATGGGTGTAGACACACACCATATGAAAGGGGATTTTTGCCGCAAGGCGCGGTATGATGAGTATGTTTTTCTGTATTTTCAAACCCCATTCACCTTTCTTTGCGACGGTGAAATGGTTAATGGCGAAAAAGACGATATAATTATAAACACGCCAAATGAACTTATATATCACGGCCCGCGCGAAGATACAGAGGGTGGTTCTCTAAACGATTGGATACATATAAGCGGCAAGGATTTGGAGGAACTTTTAGAAAGATATCCCCTTCCCGTAAATCGCGCATTCCATATAAATGATGGGTTTTCGGTTCATAACCTTATGAAGCGGATTTTTGCCGAATATAAGCAAACCGATGCAGGAACCGAAGATATGATTAAAAGCCTCATAACAGAGTTAATTATAGGACTTCACCGCGGGCTTCTGAACCTTCACACTAAAAGTGATGCGCATAGCGGGGTTGCGGCGATACACAGAGCTATTAAAGAAACGCCCGAAAAAAAGTGGTCTCTTTTGGAAATGGCATCAAAAAGCGGATATTCGCAGAGTCGCTTTTGCGAAATATACCGTGAGCTTTACGGTGTGGCACCTATGACCGATGTAATAAATAATCGAATTTTATTGGCCCGCCAGTTGCTCGCATCGGGTGAGGTTTCCATCACTAATGCTGCCGAATTGTGCGGTTTTTCCAACATTGGTTATTTTTCAAAATACTTTAAATCCAAAACCGGACAAACACCGAGTGAATATATAAAAATGCGTTAAAATGCAGTTGAGAAAACTCTCAAAAATAATTCATATAATTAAAAGGACTCAGGATTTTCCCGAGTCCTTTTTTGTTATTATTTTATAAAACTATCGCAGGTTTCGCAGAGGGCAAGATAACTTTCGAGCGAATGGTTTTCTTTTGCGGCGGATATCGCTTGCTCGATTTTCTCCTTGGCCTCGGGGTGGGCGGCAATTATGCGCTCGGCGGCCGAAAACTGCTCTATGAAACAATCCTCGCGAGGAGCCTCTTCATAACGCGATACAAGGCGCTTCAGCACTGCGCGCTCGGTTATGGGTTTGCCCGCTATTATATCCTCCTCGCGCAGGCGAACAGAGAGTATCTCACTGGCGCCGGGACGGACGGTGCGACCTCTGCCTTGGTCGTAGATTATTACTATATCGCCGTTATCCTGCTGAGTTATTATCGCATAGGAGCTGTGCAGGCGGCTATCGAGGAGAAGCTTATACGGCCAGGTAACGCCGCCATCCGTTGACATAGCAACGGTTAGGTTATCGCGAGTTTTGGTATCGTTATCATGATAGGTTAGCAAAATATTGCCCGACGACAGAGTATATACATTGTTGCGCGAATATACCGACTGCATAACCTCGCTTTTATCATCGCGGTTATCATAACGCAGGAGTTTAAAGCCCTGCCATTTTGCGGGGTTTTTAAGGGAGGCACGATTATAGCGGCTACCCAGCTCGCAGCGCTCTATCATCAAGAGCTCGCCATTCGTTTCGCAGAGCATTGGCTCACTTGTGCTATCGTCGGCACCTTCGGTTGTGCAGATATATTCAAAGTTTTCAAGGTCATCGCTTATATAAATGCGGGCGCCTACTCCCCTCGAGAGGCATTCCTCGGAATAGTATTCCTTCATAAAATGCTTTGAAAAATAGGGGGCGCAATACCATTTGCCATCCGATGCCTTTATGGGGGCATGGTCGAGCATACCCTCGAACATCATTCGGGGCTCGCTCCAGATGGGCGCATCACTTTCGGGATTATCGCAGTAGGTTATCCAGGTTGCGATAACACCCGCATAGTTGGATTCGATTCCAACCTGCTGCGAATATGCGAGATAAAGGCGGTTGCCATCGGCCCAAAGAATGGGCTCATAGACACGCATGGGGCCGTCCTTATCGGGGTCGAAAACGGTTATGGGGTTATCCCAATGGATACCGTCGCGACTGCGGATAACAGGTATAAAGCCATAATAATTCTCGCCGCCGCAGAAAGTTTTGCCAAAGGGGTCTGCCATTATGGCGGCATAGAGAGTGCCGTTTGCGGTTCTCGTTATGGCGGGGCACGCCTGATAGCCTCGATTATACGAGCGGTAATATTGCATATCGGCTAAGAGTTCTTCGCCCGAAATATATTTGCAGGGAATATACGACATACGGAGGTTGTCCTCAACCATCTGCTCCTGCTTTACGGGGGTGTAGGACGGGTCTATCTCGGCGATGACGACCGACAGCGCGCCGCGGATTATTGCGCTTTGGAAATCGGTTCCCTCATTAACAAAAGCGCCGAGGAGAGAGAGCGGAGTCTGCCATCCGGGAAGAAGCTCGCCCTCATCGAAATCGGCAACCTTTTTAAAAATGCCGCCGAGCTGATGATTTAAATAGAAGGAAATATCGTTGGGTGTGGGAACATCGGGTTCGCGTTCGACTACTATAAGCACCCAGCCGCTTTTTTTAACCGTCATACCAATATTGGCAAACGAATCGGTAAAGAGGAAGTTTTCTCCCAAAAGCTCTTCGGGGACGTTGCCTATCGTTGTTTGGAACATAAGTGTGGGAGCATCAAACAGATGCTTGCCCTCTACTATTTTGTCAGCACTGCCGTGTTGCGGAACTATTACCGCGCGACGGCGGTCGGATATAAATGCATCATTATAAATTTTCATAACATAGCCTCCTAACGGTTTGCTTTATTATGGCATACGCAAGAAACAAATGCAATGCTTTGTGACAACATTCGTTCGCGCTATATGGTGTTTTGCAATAAATTGCGAACAAAAATACTTGAACTGTACCGCGCGCGGCGTTATACTTAGAGTCAAGGTGATGCTATGCTTAACAAAAACCGATTCAAAATAGAGGGTTATAGCTATATAAGTTATAACGATTATACCTCACCCATGCGTATTGCTCGCGGACTTAATATAATTATGGCAGATGACAACCCCTTCTGCCTGCAAATAGAGCGCGAGAGCGGCGAACGTCTGCTGCATTTGACGCAGGGTGACGTATGCGTTATCTTCGACGGAACGCGCTACCACTTCTCTACCCTGCCCGGCAACGACACCCGCATTCTAACCTTGGAGCTTAGCAGTGCACCCGCGCGTGAGGACGATGGCGACGAGCTTTGCAAGCTTCTATCCTGCGGAAAAGAATATATCGTTTTTTCGGGCAGTAAGGAGCTCCGCGAGCTTATGCTGTTGTTGCAGTGTTGCCACGAAAAGCAACACAAATCGGGCGGAATACACCAAAGCGTGTCATATCTGGCGGAGGCGTTTTTATGCAAGACCGCAGAGGAGGCTTTCGGCAGGCACACAGCACCTATGCTCTGCGCCCACACGCGCAACGCTATAGCCTACATCAGCAAAAACTACAAGAAGCCTATAACGCTGGGATCGCTTTGCAAGGCGGTAGGAGTTGGTGAGCGGCGAATGCAAAAGCTTTTTCACGAGGAGCTTTCCACCACCTTCGGCGACTATCTTGCAGGCTTCCGCATTAATAAGGCGTGTGATTTGCTGCGTGCAGGCAGCGCGCCCGTTGAGGAGATAGCAGGGCTTGTAGGCTACAACAGCCGCCAGCATTTTACCCGCACCTTCAAGCAAAAACTCGGGCAATCGCCGCAGCAGTTCCGCACGGCGACTAAAAAGCGCAACTACCGCTACACCCACAAGGATATAAGTTCTATGCAGGATGTGTTTATGTCGTTTGAAGGGGCTATTGTGGAATAAAAAAAGGACTTCGGTTTCGGAAGTCCTTTTTCATTTTATCTTTTTATGAAATATTCCTCATACCAAACGAGGAAGGCATAGATAACATAAACCTTGCGCCAGGCATCGGAATTGCCGCCGATATATTCCTCGAATATCGCATTTATCTCATCGAGGTTGAAAAATTCGGCCGCATAACTGCTTTTAAACTTTTCTTTAACATCGGCATTATAGCGCTCATCCGCCATCCACATACGAATGGGAACAACAAAGCCGAGCTTCTTTCGGAAGGCTATATCCTCGGGCAGAACCTTTGCGGCGGCTGTTCGCAGGGCAATTTTATTTTGCTCCTCGTTCACCTTGAAGCGCGAAGGAATACGCGCGGCGATATCAAAAATTCGAAGGTCGGTTAAGGGCATACGAACCTCAAGCCCTGCCGCACGACTCATTTTATCAACGTTAAGATAAATATCGCCCTCAAGCCAAACCTGGATATCAATATCGGTCATTTTAGAGAGCGGGTCAAGCCCTTCGTTTTCCGAATAGATATCACGAACGAGGTCGATGGGTTCAAAATTATCATAATACTTTTTAAGAATTCGGCGCTTTTCCTCCTCCTTCATTATATTGGTATTGCCAACATAGAAGGTTTTAAGATTTTCGCCATAGCGCTCGGCATTTCGATACATATTATATCCGCCGAAAAATTCATCGGCTCCCTCGCCCGAATAGCAAATATCGGTATGAGCGGCGGTAGCTCGGCAACCAAGCGCGAAGGCTACTGCCGAAGCATCGCCGAGCGGTTGCTCCATATTATACATAACATAAGGGATTGCCTCAAAATAATCCTTCGGGGTTATAACGCAGCGGTTAAACTCGCGGCCCAGGATATCAGCGGTGTTTTTAGCGAGTCCCGATTCATCGAGACGGCTATCATCATAGCCGCAGGAGTTTGCGGCGGCGGCGTCCGAAACCGCCAAAACATAGGATGAATCTACTCCGCCCGAGAGAAAGCTTTCAACATATTCGCTATCCTCTTTTACCTCCTGCATAACGGTTTTAAGGGTTTCGTGGATTTCCTCTGCCCATTCTTCGAGACTACGGCTCTCATCGGGCGAGAACTGCGGGCGATAATATCGGGTTATCTCCTTTTTGCCATTTTGGTAGGTCATATATCGACCGGGAAGCAGTTTCATTACACCCTCAAAAAAGGTTTCCTCCCCGGTAGTATAGGTCATGGTTAGGTATATTTGGAGCATTTTTTGGTTGAGGCTCTTATTAAAGCCATCGCACTCCATTAACTCGCGAATTGAGGTTGCGGCGAGAAGACCTTCCTCGGTTTCATAATAGTATAGCGGAACGGTTCCAAACTGGTCACGGCACAAAAACAGGCTTCCATCGGCTTTTTCGATTACAAAGGCGAACATACCATAAATATGGTTCGCCATTTCGGCGCCCCATTTTTCAAAGGCCTTTAATATTATTTGCTCCTCGCGAGCGCGGCGCGAAAGCGAATTTTCGATTCCGAGCACCGAACAAAGCTCCTTATGATTGCGGATATGACCTCTATATACCAATAACTTTAGCATTTTGCCGCCCCTTTTCTTTTATTATCCTGATTTTACCACATTTTTCTCGGCTTTACAACAAATATCACGCAGTTTCACTTTTCGGTTGAATTATTATCGACTTTGAGGTAAAATATTCATATATGGAGGGCTTGATATGAAAAAGATTTTGATAGTTTTTTCGGTTTTCCTACTCAATCTTTGCCTACCCGTATCGGTAAATGCGGCCCAATGGGTTGATGGACTTTGTATCAAGGCGGTTGACGGATATGCCGAGATAATCGATGCCTCGCCCGACCTTGAGGGAGATATCGTTATTCCCGATTACTACGGCGGCTACGGCATTGAATACATAGGTGTTGAAGCATTTAAGGACTGCACAGGTATCACCTCGATTACCCTTGGCGAGAACATCGGCGGAATATACTATAATGCCTTTGCGGGTTGCACCAATCTTACTACTGTTAATTTTAATTGCAAATCCTATTCCCAAAAGGATTCGGCAGGCTCGCCCGACCGTCCTGTTTTTGCCGATTGCCCCAATCTTACAACGGTTAATATCGGCAAAAATGTTGAGAGCATTCCTAAATACCTTTTCTACGGAGTTTCTTCGCTCAAGACTGTAAACTTTGCAGGAGATATGCCCAAAATCGGTCAGGATGCATTCAAGGGTTGCGCCTACTCGCCCGAAACCGAAACCCCTGTTTCGTCCTCCCCCGCCGCAAGCAAGCCCACCGCTACCGTTACCCCCTCGTCGCAGGTTGATACTCCTTCTTCCAAGGTTGATGCCCCTTCCTCAGAGCCGACCGATACTAATACAGTCGGTCCTGACAGCTCCTCTAAACCCGCAAGCTCGAACAATACTAATAATAACGATTCCACCACTACCATCATTATTATCGCCGTTGTTGCCGGAGTTTTGGTTTTAGGTCTCGGAATCGCCGCCTTCTTGCTCTTTAGAAGCAGCAAGGATGACGATAAGAAAGAAAATGACGCGTAAAGATTTTATTGATAAAATCCGCGAACACTATACGGTTTCAAGGGTTTTATCCGAAAAGGAAAACGGAACCGTTCTCCGCCTTACGCATAAAACACTCCAAAGGGATATTATACTTCGCAGTTACCCAACGGCCGTTGTTGCGTATGAAAAGCTGCGCGGAATTATTCACCCCAATATGCCGGAGGTTCTCGATATTCATAATCTCGCCGATGGGCAGATAATTATTGAGGAATTTATAGAGGGTATGACGGTTGCAGAGGTTTTAGAAGGCGGCCATTATACCTATCGAGCGGCCAAGAAAATCATTGAGGGTGTTGCCGCGGCACTCGATACACTCCATGGCATGGAAATTGTTCATAGGGATATTAAGCCCGAAAACATTATTGTTACCTCGGCGGGACGAATCGTTTTGCTTGATTTTAATGCTTCGCGCCGAATAAAGCCCGAAAAAAAGACCGATACGGTTATTCTCGGAACGGTTGGCTATGCGCCGCCCGAACAGTTTGGCATTTCGCAAAGCGACCCTAAATCGGATATTTATGCGCTCGGCGTTTTGCTTAATGTTATGCTGACAGGCGTTCATCCGAGCGAGAAGCTCGCGCGCGGCAAAGCGGGCAAAATTATTCTTAAATGCACGCAGATAAACCCCGATAAGCGCTTTTTATCGGTTTTAAAGTTAATTGAGGCATTATAAAAAAAGCACCGATGGAATTTCATCGGTGCTTTTTATTATTCTTTTGATTCGGGATGGTCGTTGCCGGGTTCGGTTATTAATATATCCAACATCCGTCCTAATAATCCACCACCCAAAAGGCGAAGCTTAACAGAATCATTTTCAAAGTCGCAGGTTACGGTATATTCATCCTCCGATACCTCGGGTTCAGTGCCAAACAGTTCTTCATAATACGAGAGAACATCATTAAATGCATTCTCGGCTTCGGCTTCTTTTTCGTATGTAAACTCTATTTCAACCGAATAAAGTTTTCCTTCATCGTTAAAATGATACCATGCTGCCG
Source organism: Oscillospiraceae bacterium (assembly GCA_015065875.1). GTDB lineage: Bacteria > Bacillota > Clostridia > Oscillospirales > Acutalibacteraceae > SIG589. The sequence continues at coordinate 15,296 of SVPK01000020.1, read as the reverse complement.
AAACAAATTCATCCCCGAAATGCTTTTCGGAATCGAATTTTTCATCGCCAAAATATTCAATCATATCATCTCCGATACCGCTCATTTCCCAATAAACTGTGTGTCCGTAGGAATCGAAGAGGTCATCGCGTTTTTCAACCCCTCGAGCCGAGCAAAGCTCTTCCTCGCTCATGCCCAAATGTATCCCAAGCGGAATATAACTTTCGCCGCTTACGGCCTCATCATCACCGCAGGCGGCAAAGGAGAGACACATAATAAGAACTAAAACTATTGATAATAATTTTTTCATTGTTTTACCTCCATAAAATATAACGACATGCCAATTATTTACATGGGTGCTTTATTTCTTTTTTGGGGTATAGTTTTCTATTATTATTCGCTCGCCGCAAACGGCACAATCAACCCCTTGGGCTCCATCCTCTACGGTTATGGTTTTTCCGCAATAGGGGCACTCTATATCATAGAATTTGTTGGTAAGCGATGCCAGGCCAATAAGCAACATAACTGCTCCGCCCGCAAGCAACATAAAAAATATAAAATCATTGGTATATTCATCATACGCATTAACATTTAAAACTATATAGAATATCGCGAATCCGATATATATAATGCTTTTAATATTAAATTCAGTGCGTATGTTTGGGGGTTGTTGCGTTCGGGCGGGTTTTTCTATGCTTTTTTTCGGATGCTCACCAAAAGCGGTTCCGCAACGGCAACAAAAACTGCTACCCTCTTTGTTCTCTTCATTACATTTAGGACAAATCATATTTTTTCGCTCCTATTGGATTAATCGCGGCTATAATAAAACATTACGCTATCATTTGCCCAAGCGAGGGTATCGCCATCGAGATAGAGGGCAACCGAGCCACTGTTATCAAAGGTGAAAACATAGCCCTCTAATCCCTCAACCTTTCCTTCGTATTCCCAACTGCCCCAAGATGCTTTGCCCGAGGCTTCATAGATATAGCCGCGGCCATCCTCACTGAACTGCATTCCTAAAGTATAATTTCCTGTAACGGGATATTCCTCATAGGTGGTTCGCGATACGGCATAATCAAAGCTCCAATCGCCAACCAACGGGTCGGCTTGAACCGAAGGCTCCTCGCCATAATCGGACGAATCCTCATAAAATTCGGAATCCACCAAAACGGCATAAGCGCCCATATAGGTATAACCGGTATCACCTATTATTTCGTAATACCAATCGCCTTCCTCATAGCAATATGACATTTCGCCATCATTGGTTTTTATATCCTTGTTATCAGCAATGGTCTGTTGCAGGGTTTGGGCATCGCCGCTTTTATGGCAGGGTGCTATTGCCGAAACGGTAACACCCATTGCGAGCTCGACCAGCTCTTCGGTTGTGAAGCTGCCATCAATATTAAGACCCTCAAGCTCAGCATAAGAGGTTATAGTCTCAACATAGCCGTCCTTTTCGATTATTTCAACAAGGGCACACTCGCCGAAATAGGTATAAAGGCGGATATTATATCCATCCTCTTGCTCGGTTTCGTATTCCTCTAAAACGGAAAGCTCCTCTATTTCGCAAAGGGCATAGATATTTTCCTCTATTCCCTCGATTGCCGCCGAGAGAGTAAGACCCTCTTTTTTGGTATCGTTAGAGCCGTTTTCGTTATCCGAAGGTGAGCCGCCCTCATCGCCGCAGGCGGCAAAGGAGAGGCAAAAAATGAGTGCAAGTATAACTGCTACTGCTTTTTTCATAAGTTTCTCCTTAACTAGTCAATGCGCTTTACATATGCGCGATACATTTCGTAGCACCTCTCGCACATTTCGGTGCTTGCTGCATCCTCACCGGGAGAGATGCGGGCAGAAAGTATTTGACCGATATGACCGCACTCCGGGCAGACGGGATAGCCATATACTGTGTTTGCATCCTTTGAATAGAATTGGAAATTTTCGCATTCAACTCCATCGCTGTTGCCGATACCGCAAGCGGCAAAGGAGAGACACATAATAAGAACCAAAACTATTGATAATAATTTTTTCATTTTGTTACACCTTTTTTAAAAGTATTACTGATATTCGGGATGGTCACTACCGGGGTCGGTTACCCAAATATCAATATTCCATGTGTCAACTTTTCCTCCGTAAGGTCCGTAAGCTAACACTTCAACTCGTATTTTAGCGGAATCTGTCTGCCAATCGGCATATGCATTATGATTAGAGACATCGGTTATTTCAGGGTCTTCGCCAATTATTTTGACAAATTTTCCCACAACTGCATCAAGCGCATCTTCATATTTTCTTTCGCTGTCAAAGGAGATACTAATATTGGTTGAATAAAGTCTTCCATCGCCGTTCAAATGATATTCGATGCCGGGCTCCAACACCCACTCTATATCATAGGCATCAAAATATTCATTGACTACCATTCCAAAAAAGTTCTCTCTCAAAACGGTATGGCCATATTTTTTGGTTGAAAAATCATACTCTTCAACACCGTCGTAAAGTGCTTCGCTGCGAGCTTCCTTGATTTCGTCAGCATTCATACCAAGGCAGACTCCACCCGGAATATACTTGCCGCTATCGGTGTTTACTCCGCCCTCATCGCCGCAAGCGGCAAAAGAGAGACACATAATGAGTGCCAATAAAAGTGCTGTTAATTTTTTCATAGAAATTCCTCCTAAAAAATAATACCCGTCGGGGGACGGGTTTTTATATTTTAAACGCCCGCCAGCGCTTAGAAGCCCGTTTCGAGCTTCTTCGTTTAAATTAACTATAATATAACATTTTTAATGCTTATTGTCAACTTTTAATGCTTATAGTGGATTCATAAAAAATGCTTGTTGAATTAAAATATACTTATAAGAATTATTTTTGAGGTGATATCCATGCAGAACGACATCAACTATGCCGCCATGGGCTCCCGCATCCGCACCGCGCGAAAAGCAAAAAAGATAACGCAAGAAAAGCTTGGCGAGCTTTGCGGAATCTCAACCGCTCATATCGGCCATATCGAGCGAGGAACGCGAATCCCCTCGGCCGAAACTCTATTTAGAATATCGCGCGCTTTGAATATTAGTCTCGACTTTATATTTTTTGATTCACAGAACGACTCTGAAAATATTTTAAAAAGTATCTCCGCCCAGCTGGCGGGCAAGGACGGAGAGAAGGTTAAAATATTTTTATCAACAGTTAAGGCACTTGCAGATAAGATAGACGAACTTTAACCTTCGTCAAGTATTATATCTCACATAAATTTCCAAATATCGTGCTGCCAGCACAATTTTTGAGGTTTTTTGGGTATTATCTTGACTATAAGCATTATTTCGATTAAAATTTACAAAAGAAAGTATGCAGGTGTTAAAGTTAAAATGAAAAGAGAAACCTCCGATATGATGCGCGAGCTCGCTTCTTGCGAAAGCTTTACCGCGTTTTACAGCGAAAACAATCAAAGCCTTATAAAGCATGAGCTATGCGACTATCTCGCAGAGCTTACAGAGCTGCACGGCATTAAAAAAAGCGATGCCATTCGCCGCGCCCAACTCAACGATTCATATGCATATCAAATTTTCTCGGGTCGCAGAATCCCCGAAAGAAATAAGCTTTTAGCGCTCGCAGTTGGTATGGAGCTCTCGCTTGATGAGGTTCAAAACCTTTTGCGGGTTGGCGGATATGCGCCGCTTTATGTTAAACTGGAATTTGATTGTATTGTTATTTTTGGAATATGCAAAAATATGACCGTTGCGGATATTAATGATATCCTTTATGACCACGGTCTTGAAACATTGGGGTAAGGAAAATGAAGGATTGTCCCTATTGCGGACAGCCGCTTGATGATGAGGCAGAATTTTGCCTTTTTTGCATGAAGCGACTAGGTAAAAAGGAAATAATAGCTCCGCCGAGTGGTCGCTCACGCGGGATAAAAATGGTAGCCTTTATTTTGGCGGGGCTGCTCATTATCGCGGTTGCGCTCTGCTTTATTCTTTTAAAGAACAGACCCCGCGGAACAGAAACCGGCGCTATCATAAGCGACCTTTCCTCGCAGACAGGCTCGGAAAATACCGCCGGACAACCCGATGGCTCATCATCCGATTTTGGGGATTCCGATATAGGCTCTCAAAATCCTTTTTCAAGCGAGGGACCGTTTTCCTCAAACGGTGTGCCACAGGGCGGCTCGCAGGGGCCGGCAACCCCCGGGGCTTCGTCATCCGGCTCGCAAGCGGCGGGCGGCTCATCATCGAAAAATCCGAGTTCGGGTCAAACCCCTATCCCCAATACCTCTTCCAATAATTCCTCTAAAGTTCAGTCCTCGTCACAGTCGACCACAACCTCCACCACATCTCCAAGCCAATCCTCGTCCAACCCCGCCTCTTCAACCTCGAGCGCTGCTAAAACTGCCGATTTTTCATACCGCGAGGTTTCGGGCGGAATTGAGATTACGGGAGGCTGGGATTCGGACAAGCACAATATGAAGCTCTCGATACCATCTTATATCGATGGTAAGAAGGTTGTTGGAATCGGCCAATATGCATTCAACGGCGAATACATAGCAGAGCTTACCCTGCCCGATACCCTAACCTATATCGACGAAGGCGCCTTTATGAACGCTGAAATGTTAGGTAAGGTTAAAATCCCCGCAAACGTTACTCGAATAGAGAACCAAGCATTTATGGGATGCCGAATGTTGCTTCACTTCTACATATACTCGAAGGACATTTTTGTTCATCATTATGCTCTGCCAAACCCCTATCCCCTTGGTAGAGATGGTTCCCTTTCCATCTATGCTTATCAAAATGTTTTAGATGAGCTTGATATATATATTAAAACGGTTTGGGAAGCCACGGCATACACACTATCGGAATAAAAAAACAGGGCTCTTTGAGTCCTGTTTTTTTATAGTTCAGATAGTTTTTCGCAAACCTCTTCCCAACGGGTAAGCAATTGCTCAAGGCTACTGTTTTGCTCCTCAAGCTCGGATTGAAGGGTTGAGAGTTTTTGGTAATCGCTTATGTTTTCTTCGCTCATTAAAGCCGCCTCGGTTTCGGCTATTTTTTGCTCTGTTGCCGCAATCTCGGCTTCGCATTTTTTCTGCTCGCGTTCAAGGCGGGAGCGCTCTTTTAGCGGAGTTGTATACCCTTTTTTGGGCCTTTGCTCGGATTTTACCTCATTTTTCGGTTCGGGAACGGTTACCGATTGCTTTGCATTTTCATACTGCTCATAGCCATATTCATAAAAGGTTGCTCTATCCCCCTCAAAGGCCAAAACCTTATCGGCCAATTTGCGGATAAAGTAGCGGTCGTGAGACACGAAAATGAGGGTTCCCTCATAGGAAAGGAGAATATCCTCAAGGGTTTCCTTTCCGATAATATCCATATGGTTGGTTGGCTCATCGAGAAGCAAAAGATTGGGATTGGTTCCAAACAGCTTACAAAGCGCAAGCCTTACCCGCTCGCCGCCCGAAAGCATATCGAGGGTTTTATAAACCTCCTCGCCGCTAAACATAAAGGCGCCAAGCATACTGCGGCATTCAAAATCATTTTTATCGGGGAAGGCCAGGCGGAAATTATCAAGAACGGTCTGCGCGCCGCGATACTGCGCCATTTGTTGGTCGAAATAGCCGCATTTTACGAGCGCACCAAAATGAAAACTGCCCGAAAGAGCGGGAACCATACCCATAAGGGTTTTAAGCAGGGTTGATTTTCCAAGGCCGTTTCCGCCAAGGACTGCTACGCGGTCGCCCCGTTTGACCTCAAGGTTTACGGTTGATAAGGGCCTATCAAAACCTACGGTTAAATCCTTAACCGATAATACATCCTTGGCCGAGCGAACCGCAGGCTGGAGCGCGGCATGGAAGGTTTGATTATGCTCATGGACAGGGGCATCGATTTTTTCCATTCGGTCGAGCGCTTTTAGCTTTGATTGCGCCATTGCCGCCTTGGTTGCCTTATAGCGAAAACGGTCGACAAGGTCTGTCAGATGCTCGATTTCCTTTTGTTGGGCGGTATATGATTTTTGCTGCAGCTCGCGATTCTTACGCTTCTGCTCTATAAATGCGCTATAATTGCCAACATAGCGCTGCGTTTTACCCCATTCGATTTCATAAACGGTTTCAACCGTTTTATCAAGGAACATTCGGTCATGCGACACAACAATAAAGGCCTTTTTATAGCCGCGCAGATACTCTTCAAGCCATGAGACGGCCTCAATATCAAGATGGTTGGTTGGCTCATCGAGCAATAAAAGCTCGGGCTTTGAAAGCAAAAGCTTTAAAAATGCTATCTTGGTTCTTTGCCCGCCCGAAAACTCGCAAAGGCGACGGTTTTTCTCCTCATCCGAAAAGCCGAAGCGCTTAATGGCCGCTTCGTATTCCTTTTCAAAATAAAAGCCGCCCTGAACCGTAAAACGGTCTAATAGGTCGGTATATTCGGCTATGATTGCCTCATCCTGCGTATGCTCAAGCTCCTGCTCGAGGGTTTTGAGTCTTGCCTGCATCGAAAGCATTTCACCATAGGCCGAGCGAATCTCCTCGACCAAGGTTTTATTATCATCGCTAAAGGCCATTTGATTCAAGGTTCCTATTACAGGCTCGCCCGAAACGGCAAAAACGCCCTCGCCGCCATCCTCGCGCCGCGAAAGCGAAAGCTCACCCGATAATAAACGAAGCAGGGTTGTTTTTCCGCATCCGTTGCGGCCGACAACCCCTATTTTTGAATCGGGACCAATATCAATATTTATATCGGTTAGTATCGGCTCGCCTGATAGGTCAACCGAGCCATTTTTAATACTTATTTGCATTAATGCGTTCCTTTTTTCTTTTTTTTACATTTTACCACCCGCTACTCCCTTTTGCAACCTTTTAAGTTGCTTGACGGCGGCGGTAGCGGATGGTATAATTTTTAAGGTTTCAGAGGTGAATAATATGAGAATGAGAAAAAAGAAGCATCTTGATGAGCGGCTTGCGCTCTGCGATAATTTGATAATTATGGATATCGATGACCGCAACGAGCAAACCGCAATTGAAAATAAAAATTATATTGATTTTTCGGCTCTTTTCGGAAACGATAACCCCGTCTTTTTAGAGATTGGCTCCGGCAAGGGAGGTTTTTGCTGCGAGGCGGCAAAACGCGAGCCTAATATTAATTTTTTGGCGGTTGAAAAATCTGCAAATGTTATGGTTACCGCCTGTGAAAACGGCGCCGATATACCCAATCTTCGTTTTTTGCTCGGCGGGGCTCAATATCTGCCCAAATTTATAAAGGACGAGAGCATATCCCGCATCTATCTTAATTTTTCCTGCCCCTTCCCTAAAAAGCAATACGCATCACACAGGCTTACAGCGCCAAGATTTTTAGAGATTTATAAGCGCCTTATGTGCCACGGTGCCGAAATCCATCAAAAAACAGATAATATGCATTTTTTTGAATTTTCACTCGAGCAATTTTCTCAAAACGGATTCTCGCTTAAGAATATTTCTCTCGACCTTCATAACAGCGATTTCGAGGGCAATATCGAAACCGAATATGAACGTCTTTTCACCTCAAAGGGGTTCCCGATATACCGCCTTGAGGCATATTTGGACAACTAAAAAAGCAGAGTCCTGTTTTTTGGACTCTGCTTTTTATATTATTTAATCGCGGTCGAGATAAATGGGCGAAAGACCATATCGCATCGTAAGGGAAAGCTTTTGGCGGGCGCGCTTTAAATTGCGCGAGACGGTTGATTTATTTACCCTTTGCTCACGAGCGATATCGGTAACACTCATTCCCTCAAAATAGAATTTATTAACCGCCGATTTTTGGCATTCTGTTAACTCGCGTTCGATGGCCGAATGTAAAAGCTTTTTAAGATATGTAATATATTCGCTGTTATCGCCGCGCAGGCTATATACCCTGTTTGATACGCTCTCTCCAAACACCTCAAGGCTAAACGATGTTCTATTCATTTGAATCACCATAATAGTTTATAAGGTGCTCGCCGGTTATTTTAAGCGACATGGCAACCTCGCCGAGGGAAAGTATTCGGCAATTATACAAATACTGTTGTTTTTTTGAAAGCCCCCGCATTTGACCGCGAAGCGAATTTATCCGCTCGCGAACGGCGCGATACTGGTTTAAATATTCAATTCCTAATTCGTATAAACTCATGATTTCACCTTTCCACACAAAATGTGTATATTCTTTGTTTTAAAAATCGATAAACATACGGGGAAATGTTCATCGTTATTTTCACCTTAACACATATCGTGGTGTTTTTCAAGGGCAAAAGGCACATTAATACACATTTCGTGTTGTTGCATAAATGTTGCATCAGATATTTGTTTAGATTTAGCGCAATATAACGGTTTGACTTTTCACACGTTGTGTGTTATAATAGCGACAAGGAGTGATATTTTATGACAAATTTCGCCTCAAGACTTAAGGCTTTAAGGACAAAACACGGTTATACCCAGGCGCAGCTCGCCTCGCTTCTCGAAATTTCGACAAGTGCGGTTGGTATGTATGAGCAGGGTCGCCGCGAGCCCGATAATACACTGCTAAAACGCATCTGCGCGATTTTTGAGGTTTCAACCGATTACCTGTTGGGGCATGATGAAGGTCCCCGCGAGGTTGAAAAGGCACTCGCCGATATGCGTAGCCGACTTAAAGAAACAGGCGGACTTATGTTTAAGGGTAATCTGCTTAACGAGGAGGATACCGAAAAGCTTTTTGATGCGATGTATCTTGCCGCAAAGATTATGCTTAAGGATTCGCCCGAAAGATAAAGGAGTATTATTTTTAGAATGACCGAAAAGGTTTTTTCACTTGCAAAAAATTTAATAGATGCTTGCGGCACCCGCAACCCACGAGAGATTTGCCGCGAGCTTAATATATCGGTAGTTTTTACCGACCTTCCTGAATCCATCGATGGCTTTTATATGGAAAGCGGCGAGCGGCAGGCAGTTATTGTTAAAAACGGGATGGACCCGATAAAGAGCGATTTTTGTCTCGCGCATGAGCTTGGACACGCGCTGATGCACAAAGGCATTAATAACCTTTTTATCTCGGAAAATACCAATATGCCGCTTGGGCGATTTGAGCGCGAGGCCGACCTTTTTGCGGCGGCACTGCTTATAGATATTTCGGACCCCGATTTTATAGCCGATTCCCAAAAAATAGGCGAAGCTTTTGGGGTGCCGCAATATATACTTGATGTTTATTTTAGCGAAATTTGTAAAACAAATTAAACAGGCAGAGAGTTTTCTCTCTGCCTGTTTTTTATTTTGAAAAGCTATAACTCGGGGCGGCTATTTTTATGCTTTCAATTGTTCGGTTTTGCTCCAGTGTTTCATCAAACGCTATCCATTCGCAACCGGTGAGTTTAGAGATGCTCATCCCGGTATGAATTTCGAGCGTAAAATTCGATAGGGTTCTGATTTCGATTCCATCACTGTTGCCCGAGGGATACTGCGCCCGATGTATGGTTACCACAGGTGCGGTATTGGTTGTTGAAAGCTTGCCGTCGGTTACCTCAAAATCGCGTTCTATATTGAGTTTAACCTCAAGCAGATTGGCGATTTTAGTTCCGTTTATGGTTACATAGGTTGATTTATTCATAATGCCACCATCCTGTTAAGAATTTCCGCATAACGAATATCATCCATCGCATGGTCGTTTTCCTTCTTGGGCGAATCCTTTATCGCAGATTCATCCCAACGATAGAGCGAAAACTCGCGCGCCGTATCACTGCAGCCATGACAAATTCGCAACCTTCCGGAACGCAAACAGTCGGATACCCTTCGTATTCCGTCAAGGACATCGTTTTTCGCGGGTATGACCGTAAATTTGCCGTGTCGGCGAATGCAGGTTATAAACGAGGCGGCTGATGGGTCGCAGATTACCGCGGTTATTCTGTTGCCATCGGCCAAGCGCTCAAGCTCGCTATAGTATTCTTCATCGGTTTTTTGCTCGCCAAATCGGCGCGAGGAATAGTAATACTCTGACAAGCGATACCAGGTATCCCCGCTTCGACCCCAAAGACCGAAGGATGCGGGATTAACCGTTCCGTAATCGCATGAGATATAAAACTTATCGCACCTTTGCGGTCGCTCGCACATATCCTCCTCGCGAAAGAAGGGGTAAACCAGGCCCTCGGCGGCAACCCATTTGCCGAGAACGAACCGCTCATAAAACGTTCCCGAATAGAGGGATGCATATCGCTGAAGCACCTGTTTTGAAAGCGAAGGATTTTCTGACATTTTAAAATGCAGATAAAGCGCGCTCTTTTCCTCCGCCTTTTTAATCCATTCGCGATAGAACCAATGCGAGGGGCTTTGGGGATTGCAGTTAAAAAAGAATTTCGAGCCCTCAACCGAGCAACGCGCAAGCGCTTGCTCGATAAAGGAGCGCGGCATAAGCACTGCCTCATCAAAAAGAACACCCGAAAGGGTCATTCCCTGGATGAGCGCTGCGCTCGATTCATCGCGACCGCCGAAAAGATAATATGTATTTTCGCGGCCATCCATCGATACCTTTAAAATCCCTTTGCTCTGCAATTCCTTACATTCAAAGCCAAGCTCTTTAAGCACCGCAGTCATAGGCGTTATGAGGTTGCGGCGCAAAGAGGTTACCGTTTTGCCGCAGAGGGCAAAATCTGCCGATGAAAAACGGTAAAACGACCAAAAGATGAAGGAAAGGAACATACAAACCGACTTTCCGCTTCTAACCGCTCCATCGCAAATGAGGGCATCCATATCCTTATATGGGCTACAGTCATGCCAAAAGCAGAGCGCTAAAAGTTGTTTTTTTGAAAAGGTTTTAAATTCCATCTCGTTCCTCCGTTTCGAAGGTGAGCTTTGCGGCATCGCCAAGCGCCCTAAAAAACGGCTCTGCCCTGCTGCCCGCGGGCAATGAATTTGCCGAAAGCAGGTCGAGCGCTTTTAAGCGGTCATAAAATTTTATCTCCATTCCGCCACCTTTGGTGAACTTAATTTCGGACACCATATAAAGGTCGAGCTTTTCAAGCTCCTCGCGGGGCGGTATCTCTCCGCGCTCGCAAAGCCAAACCGCATCCGCTATTCCGCCAAAGGCTATTCGCCTTAACCCATCAAGCGCTTCCTCGCGCTTATCCGTATAGCCCGACAATCGTTTTTTAACCGCCGCTTTTTTAAGCAGTCTTACCGCGCTTCGTTCGGGGAAGGGATACCCCGCTCTCGCGGCCGCCTCACGCGGGCTATGCAGAATTTTCAGATATTCGCAAAAGAGCGCTTCCTTGGCGCCAATTTCTCTTGCCACTAAAAATCACCTCCACATATACCCCCCTTTTTTGCCGTTTGTTGCACTAAAGTATGCAACGAATATGCAATTTTCTTAAAAATTTTTATTTTGCATTAAAAAATCGGCCGCCGCATATCTATAAAATATAAAAACCGCAGAGGCTTCTGCGGTAAGACATTAAAAAGAAAGGCTGATTTATATATGAATCGATATTTTCCCGAAGGGCAGTTACTTAATAACCCCGATAACCGCCGATATCTATCCTCCTATGCGGATATCGACCGCGCCTTTATGGAGGGTAAGGTTTTAGAGGCGGTTGCCGAGATGTGTGATTCGCAGCACAACCTGATAGTTAATCTCGGCCCTATGCGCGGAACCATCCCCCATGATGAGGGTGCTATCGGAATAAGCAGTGGCGAAACGCGAGATATTGCCCTTTTATCGAGGGTAGGCAAGCCGGTTTGTTTCACCATAACCGATATAAAAACCGACCGCCTCGGTCGTCGCCATGCAATTCTATCGCGGCGGGCCGCGCAGGAAAAGGCTACCCGCGAATACATATCCCGTCTACTCCCCGGCGATATTATAGATGCGCGCATAACCCATCTGGAGAGCTTTGGCGCTTTTTGCGATATCGGATGCGGCATTATAGCGCTACTACCCATAAACTCAATATCGGTATCTCGAATTTCCCACCCGCGCGATCGCTTTTCGGTTGGCGAGGACATTAAGGCGGTTATAAAGCAGGTTGAAAACGGCCGCATAACACTCACCCATAAGGAGCTGCTCGGAACCTGGGATGAGAATGCCGCCTTATTTTCACAGGGCGAAACGGTTTCGGGTATTGTTCGTTCGGTTGAATCCTATGGCGTTTTTGTTGAACTAACCCCGAACCTCGCAGGTTTGGCCGAGCCCAAAGGCGATGTTTATATTGGTCAAACAACCAGTGTTTATATTAAAAGTATTATCAGAGATAAAATGAAGGTTAAATTAATTATTATTGACAGTTTTGATTCGGATTATTCAAAGGAAAAGAATTATTTTTATGAGGGCGACCGAATCGAGCGTTGGGAATATTCGCCGCCCGAAGCGGGCAAAAGAATTGTTACTGATTTTGTTGAAAATCTTTAAAAATGTGATATACTGTTATAGAGAATTTTAAAATGTTAGGTGATTCAAAATGGCAGAAGAAAGAAAATGCAATCAAGAGGGCTGCAGTGGCGACTGCTCCTCCTGCTCAAAGGCTGACGGCGGCATCCCAAAAGAGCCCGGCAACCAATACAGCACCGTTAAGAAGGTTATAGGAATTGTTAGCGGTAAGGGCGGCGTTGGAAAGAGCCTTGTTTGCGGAATGATGGCAACCCTTATGAATCGACGCGGCAAGAGCGTTGGCATTATGGATGCTGATATAACCGGCCCCTCGATACCCAAAATGTTTGGTATTGGGTCGCGTGCGTATCAAAATGAGCTTGGTCTTCTCCCCGCAACAACCGGCAGCGATATTCGCATTATGTCGATAAATCTTTTGCTCGAAAACGAAGATTCGCCCGTTGTTTGGCGCGGCCCCGTTATTGGCGGAGTTGTTAAGCAGTTTTGGAACGATGTTGTTTGGGGCGACTGCGACTATATGTTTATAGATATGCCTCCCGGAACCGGCGATGTTCCGCTAACCGTTTATCAATCGCTCCCGCTTGATGGTATTATTATCGTTACCTCCCCGCAGGACCTTGTTTCGCTTATTGTTAAAAAGGCTTATAATATGGCTTCTCTTATGAATGTTCCGGTTCTCGGAATTGTTGAGAATATGAGCTATGTTGTTTGCCCCGATTGCGAGCGCAAGTTCCGCATTTTCGGCGATGGCAAATCCCAGACGGTTGCCGATGAGCTCGGCGTTCCGCTTCTTGGCGAGATTCCGATTGACCCACAGTTCGCAACTCTTTGCGATGCAGGCAAAATCGAGCGCTTCTCGGGCGATTTCCTTGATAAGGCCGCAGATTTAATTGAAAACCTATAAAAAACAAACCCCTGCTCAATGAGCAGGGGTTTTATTTTTGTTTTTTATTCGTTTATAAGCTTTTTAAGGCTTACTATCTTAACACAAAGTGTAAAGAGTTCGGTTGCCAATGCGAGGTCATCAATCGGCGGATAGGACGGCGCGATGCGGATATTACAGTCGCGCGGGTCCTTATGGTAGGGATAGGTTGCGCCCGCATCGGTCATTATAACTCCTGCTTTTTTGCAGAGAGCAACGATATCCTTTGCGGTTCCTTCCATACCATCGAACGAGATAAAATAGCCGCCCTTCGGGTTGGTCCATTCGCCTATTCCGAGGCCGCCAAGCTCGCGCTCAAGTATCTCCAATACCTTCTCGAACTTGGGACGGAGAATATCGGCATGCTTTATCATATGAAGACGCATACCCTCGATATCGCCGAAGAAGCGAACGTGGCGAAGCTGATTAACCTTATCATGGCCGATGGTTTGGATACCCAGCTGATGGCGAATCTCCTTAAGGTTATTAAGCGAAGCGGCAATAGCCGAGATTCCCGAACCGGGGAAGCTAATCTTCGAGGTTGAGGAGAATTTATAAACCATATCGGCATTGCCTGCACGGCGGCATTCATCGAGTATCTCAAGAACAACATCGGGGTCATCGGGATAGAGATGATGACCGCAATAAGCATTATCCCAGAAAATTCTAAAATCCTCGGCGGCAGGATTGAGCCTTGCAAAACGGCGAACGGTTTCATCCGAATAGGAATAGCCCTGGGGATTAGAATACTTGGGAACACACCAAATACCCTTAATTGCAGGGTCGCTCGAAACGAGCTTTTCAACGATATCCATATCGGGACCGGTTGGCAACATCGGGACATTTATCATTTCGATTCCGAAATGCTCGGTTATTGCAAAATGGCGGTCGTATCCCGGAACGGGGCATAAAAACTTAACGGCAGGAAGCTTTCCCCAAGGGGTATGACCCATAACACCATGAGTCATGCAACGCGAAATGGTATCATACATAACATTGAGGCTCGAGTTACCATAGATAATTATATTATCGGCAGGAACCTCCATCATATCGCCGAGCAGTTTTTTAGCCTCGGGCAGACCATCCAGCACACCATAGTTGCGGCAATCGGTTCCATCCTCGCAGGTGAGGTCGGAATCACTCGCAAGAACATCCATCATTCCCATGGATATATCAAGCTGAGCACCCGAGGGCTTTCCGCGAGCCATATTAAGGGTCATATCGCGGGCCTTAAATTCATTATATTTTGCTTTAAGCTCCGATAGCAGAGCACGTCTTTCATCGGTTGACATTTCAATATACTTCATAATTGACCTCTTTCCAAATAAATGTCAACGATTATTATACTATTAATTTTTAAAAAAATCAATTGTTTTAAGACTTAATTAACTTGTAAAAAGCCTTATTATTCAGCAAAATAGTTACAACTATCGACGAAGTTATCATTTCAGGAACCATATATGACATATTATAGGATAATGATACCCATATTCCCGACCAAAGACCTCCGTCAAATTCGCCAAATAAAACCACACCAGAAATAAAATGCATCAAAAGTCGCAGCACTAACGCAACTACCACGCCAATAACGATCGCAACCTTTCCGCCCTTACGGAAAAAGCCCACAGTTCCAAGCACGGTATATGCCAAGATGTAGTCAAGCAATAAGCATGCGATAAGCACGGTGGGGGTAAGCGACCAACTTACTACCTCGGCCACGCTCAGCAACATCTGAATAATGCTATTAACGAAGCAGGCAAAAAAGCCCCATTTAACACCAAACATAAGCGGTATCAACATTACAGGAAGCATTGAGAGTATGGTAACGCTGCCTCCCATAGGCAAATCTACCGGTTTGATTAAGCTTAGCCCAGTGCTCATTGCAATAAGCATAGCGCTAACGGTTAGTTTTACGGTTGTTTTTTTGGTTGTTTCTTTCATTTTTTTCTTCCTCTTTTCCGGCGGAAAAAGCGGAGTGGGAATTTTTTGGCTACAAAAAAGGCACCGCAAATATCCTGCGGTGCCCATTAATGCTATCGATGGTTGTA
>SVPK01000019.1 GCA_015065875.1 Oscillospiraceae bacterium | reverse complement strand
TTTTATTTTTTCCGGCGGTATGTTATACTGTATCTGTATAGGTATATGATTTTTTAGGAAAGGGGTCGGAGCTTGTGAAAACCTTTAAAAAAGCGGTTATTTTGGCGGCTTCATTAGTTTTATCCTTATTGCTTTCGGGTTGCAGTTTGCTCTCGACCGGCGATGAACTCTTATCGGCGCCGCAGGCGGGCGGAGAGGTATCGCGAATAAAATCCGCGCTCGACCAATTGGTTTCGGGCGGATATACCCTTAAATACCCAACCGCGGGCGAATATCGCTCGGCTATCGTTCGTTTTGATTTAACCGGCGATGGCAAAGAAGAGGCAATCGCATTTTATAGCACAATAGCCGAAAACATAACCCAAATGCACATCGCCGTTTTAACCGAGCGCGATGGAAAGTGGCAGGCGCAGCAGGATGCCGCAACCCTGGCTTCGGGAGTTGAGCGGGTTGAGTTTTGCGATTTAAACGGCGACGGAAAGGCCGAAATTTTGGTTGGCTGGAGCATTCTCGGAAATGTTGATAAACAGGTTTCGGTTTATAGCTTTGATGGCTCGGTTATTATGACCCGTGCGGTTGAAAAGTATAATGAGTTTATCTGTTGTGACCTCGATACCGACCAAAAGAACGAGCTCCTCGTTTTTCATATAAATTCTACAGAGGGAACCGCAAAGGCGCGTCTTTTAGAGTTAACGGCCGAGGGTGTTAACGAGAAATCCTCTGCTATAACCGATGGCGCGGTCAGCTCCTATTTTTCGGTAACCTCGGGCAAGCTGCTCGATGGCAGAGTCGCGATTTTCCTCGATGGCAAAAAAGGCTCGGGCTCGATAACCGAAATACTTTATCTTGCAAACGGAGCGCTCGCAAACCCCATGTATAACCCCGAAAACGGCCAAACCGCAACCGAACGCCCGTTTACCGATTCGGTTTATGATATGGGCGGCGATGGCTTCCCCGATATCCCGATGCATACCGCGGCCCCCGGCTACGAAACCATAAACGAGGTTTCGCGCGAGTATATAACAAAATGGTGTTCTTATAACGGAAAGGCGCTGGTTGTAACCGCGCAGACCGTAACCGATGCGGCAGATGGATATTATTTTGATATTCCGAAAGCACTTGTTGGCAAGATAACGGTTGAAACAAGCAGCGATAACAAAATAAAAACCATAAGCCTTTATGATGCAAAGGAAAAGGCCAAAACATATGACCTTTTTAAAATAAAAGAAACCCCAAAAGAGGATTGGACCGAGGAAGAGGGCTGGATTATAGCCCTGGAGACCGATGCACTTGTTATTTCGGTTCAAATATCGGGCTATAAGGGCGCCGAAGCGCTTACAGCCGAGCAGATAAAATCTGCAATTAAAGTTTTTGAAAAGGGGACTCAAAAATGAAAAAAATTCTGATAGTTGAGGACGAGGCCGCAATTCGCGGCTTTGAAGCAATAAATCTTAACAGAGCGGGATACGAAACGGTTGAGGCAGGCTCGGCCGAGGAGGCTTTAGAGCTTTTCGATAACGAGGAAGGCTTTGATATTGCCCTGCTCGATATTTCCCTTCCCGGAATGGATGGATTTACTCTCTGCAAAGAGCTGCGCCGCAGAACAGGTGAGCTCGGAATAATAATGCTAACCGCCCGCACACAGGAAATGGATAAAATAAGCGGACTTATGATGGGCGCGGACGATTATGTTACCAAGCCCTTTAGCCCGAGCGAGCTTTTGGCGCGCGTTGATTCGCTTTATCGCCGCGTTGATATGCATAACAGCTCAAAGCGCAGTGGCAGTAGTGATGAAATTCGCCTTGGCGATTTCTCGCTCAATATTCGCAAGAGAACCCTTTCAAAATGCGGAAAGGATATTGAGCTCACCCAGGTTGAATTCCAAATTATAGAATATTTCTTTACCAACCCCGATACCGCGCTCGGCCGCGGCGATATATTGGTAAAGGTTTGGGGCGAAGCATATTACGGCGAGGAAAAAATCGTTGATGTTAATATTCGCCGCCTGCGTATGAAGATTGAGGATGACCCATCAAGACCGAAGCATCTTGTAACGGTTTGGGGTATGGGATATAAGTGGAATACCGAAGAATAAGTAAAAACTACCGGAGGTAGAAATGGAGCTTGAAATCAAGGTCACCCGAAGGAGCATTTCAACCCATTGGTTTATAAATGTTTTTTTGGTTCTTGCGGCAGCGGTTATCATTTTGGAAACGATAGTCTGCATAAGCATTCAAACGAGATATTATAACTCGGTTTATAATGCCGCCCGCGAATATACAAAAGACCTTTCTTTGCTCGCAACCTGCGAGCGCGAAAACTTTTCGAACACCGCGAAGGAGTATATCGAGGAGTTCGACCATAAGGAAAAATTAGAGATTCAAATAATCGACCATAGAGGTAAGGTTATCTTCGCATCCAACGGCTTTGCGCCAACCGAGCAGGAGATGCCCGATTATCAAAGCGCGATAGCCGAGGGCGGCCCCGTTAAATGGACGGGTAAAAATGCCGCAGGCGAAAAGGTTATGGCCGAAACAACCATTCTTACCGATTTTGGTAAGGGCTCAAACGGTGCCGTTCGGTGGGTTGTTTCGCTTGAGCCGGCCGATAGCAAGATTTTGCTTATCTGCCTTATGTGCGTTTTAGTCGGCGTTGCCTTCTTGTTCCTTTGTTGGGTTTCGGGAATGTTCTTTATTCGTTCAATCGTTCGCCCGGTTGAGGAAGTAAGCAAAATGGCGCGAAAGATTGCGATGGGCGATTTTGATACCCGAATTGCCGTTCCCAAAGAGAGCGAAATCGGCCAGCTATGTGATTCGATTAACTTTATGGCAAGCGAGCTGAAATCCGCTGAGCAGATGAAAAATGATTTTATCTCCTCGGTATCGCATGAGCTACGCACACCGCTTACCGCCATTCGCGGTTGGGGCGAAACTGCAAAAATGTCGGTTGGAACCGATGATGAGATAGTTAAAAAGGGACTCGATGTTGTATTGGGCGAGAGCGAGCGCCTTTCGGGTCTGGTTGAGGAGCTGCTTGATTTCTCGCGTATCCAATCGGGCAGACTCAAAATCGAAATCGGCGACCTCGATATCGGAAAAACCCTTTCCGATGCGGTTGATATGTATTATGAGCTGGCAAAGCAGCAGGAGATTGAGCTAACCTTCTTCCCTGTTCCCAATACGTTGTTTGTTGAGGGTGACCGCGACCGACTCAAGCAGGTTTACATTAACATTATCGACAATGCCATTAAATATACCGAAAAGGGCGGACATATTATTGTTTCGCAATATGAGGAGGAAGGCGTTGTTATAACCAAGGTTACCGATACCGGAGTTGGTATTCCGGCGCAGGATGTTGATAGGGTTAAAGAGCGATTCTTTAAATCCAATAAAAAGGTTCGCGGCTCGGGAATAGGTCTCGCGGTTGCGGATGAAATTGTAAAACAGCATAACGGACTTCTGTTTATCGAAAGTAAAGAGGGAGAAGGAACAACCGTTACCGTTGCGCTCCCCTCAATAACCCCAAAAGAAGAGGTTACAGAGGAGATTATCCCTCCCGCAAGCGAAGCTGTGACCACCGAGGAGACAGAGAATGAATAAAAAAATATCAATTGGAGGACAGGCGCTAATCGAGGGTATTATGATGAAGGGCCCCGAGAAAACGTCGATGGCGGTTCGCCTGCCCGATGGAGGAATTGACCTTACCGATATGACCAAAAAGCCTCTCCGCGAGCGCTTTAAGGTTTTGGGTCTTCCCTTTATTCGCGGAGTTATTAATTTTGTTGAAGCAATGATTGAGGGCTATAAGGCACTTATGCTTTCGGCCGATAAATCGGGCTTTACCGAGATTGAGGAAGAAAAGGAAAACGGCGAAAAGAAAAAAACCCGTCTTTCGGGCGCCTTTATGAATGCTTTGATGATTATAGCCGCCGTTTTGGGGGTTGCGCTCGCAATAGTGCTCTTTATGCTTCTCCCCCGTCTTGCGGTTGATGGAATCGGTAGCCTTTCGGGCGCCGCACTACCCGAATGGGCGCGTGCCCTTTCGGAGCAGGTAATAAAGATGGCGATATTCGTGTTTTATGTTTGGGCGGTTGCTCATATGAAGGATATAAAGCGAGTCTTTATGTATCATGGCGCCGAGCATAAAACCATTTTCTGCTTTGAAAATTCGCTTCCGCTAACGGTTGAGAATGTAAGAAAGCAAAAGCGCTTCCATCCCCGTTGCGGAACCTCTTTTATGATTCTTATGATTTTGGTTGGATTCTTGTTTTCAACCGTTGTTCAACTGATTTTCAAGGATGTTTATACCAACCGTTGGGTTTGGGTTGCGGTTAAGATTTTAATGGTTCCCTTCATCTGCGGAGTTGGTTATGAGCTGCTTAAACTTTGCGGTCGCCATGATAATGTTGTTACCCGCATTATTGCCGCTCCGGGACTATGGCTCCAGAGAATAACAACAAAGGAACCCGATGATTCCATGATTGAAATCGCCATTGCGGCGGTTGAGGATGTTCTCCCCAAGGATGAAACAATTGCCGAAAAAGGCGAGGATGTAGCCGAGCAATGAACGGACATGAAGCCTTTAAGCGAACCGCCAAAAAACTGCATGAGGCCGGAATAGAATCGGCGCGGTTTGAGGCGGCGCAGATAATAGATTTTTTGAGCGACGATGCCGAAGAGGTCGATTTTGGCGAGCTCTCGCTCATCGTTGAGCGGCGACTTTCGGGCGAACCGCTTCAATATGTTCTTGGTATGTGGGAGTTTTATTCTCTCCCCTTCTATGTTGGCGAGGGTGTGCTTATTCCCCGCCCCGATACCGAACTGCTTTGTGATATAGCCATAGATTTTATAGGCGATAAGCCCCTTAAATGTATCGACCTTTGTTCGGGTAGCGGTTGTGTTGCGGTTGCAATAGATAAGAACTGCCCCGCGGCCGAGGTGGAGGCGCTCGAAAAATACAGAGAAGCCTTTCGATACCTTGAACGCAATATCGAGCTTAATCGCTCGCGGGTTACCCCGCGCCTCGGCGATATCGAAAAGGCGGGCGAGGGCGAATATGATGTTATCGTAAGCAATCCGCCGTATATAACCGAGACGGAAATGAAGGAGCTATCCCGCGAGGTGCTCTTTGAACCAAAAACGGCGCTCTTTGGCGGTGAGGATGGACTCATATTCTACCGCGCAATACTTAAAAATTGGCTCCCCTGTCTTAAAGAGGGCGGAATGCTGGCCGTTGAAATCGGCTACCGTCAGGGCGAGGCCGTAAGCGAGCTTTTCCGCGCGGCAGGGCTCTCGGATGTTACCGTTCGTAAGGATTATGGCGGAAACGAGAGAGTCGTTTTCGGGACACTGAAAAATGCATAATATAATTAGAGTATAAGACTCAATTTAAATAAAGAGGAGAAAAGAAAAATGGCAGACGACAAGACTAAAGCACTGGAAACCGCGCTTGGACAAATCGAAAGACAGTTCGGAAAAGGAGCGGTTATGCGCCTTGGCGAGAATATCGGAATGGCGGTTGAGCATATTTCCACAGGCTCGGTTTCGCTCGATATGGCTCTCGGAATTGGCGGACTTCCCCGCGGCAGAATAGTTGAAATTTTCGGACCCGAATCCTCGGGTAAAACCACCCTTGCGCTTCATGCAATCGCTGAAACACAGAAAAGGGGCGGTACTGCCGCATTTATCGACGTTGAGCACGCGCTCGACCCGATTTATTCAAAAAATCTCGGTGTTGATATCGATGCGCTTCTCGTTTCGCAACCCGATACCGGTGAGCAGGCACTTGAAATAACCGAGGCTCTCGTTCGTTCGGGCGCTATCGATATCGTTGTTATCGACTCGGTTGCCGCTCTCGTTCCCCGCGCCGAAATCGAGGGTGAGATGGGCGATTCTCATGTTGGTCTCCATGCGAGACTTATGTCGCAGGCTTTGCGTAAGCTTGCGGGCGCAATCTCAAAGTCGAATTGTATTGCAATATTTATAAACCAGCTCCGCGAAAAGGTTGGAGTTATGTATGGCAACCCCGAAACAACAACAGGCGGTCGTGCGCTTAAGTTCTATGCATCGGTTCGTATCGATGTTCGCAGAACCGAAACCCTAAAGCAGGGCGGAGAAATGATTGGCTCGAGAACCAAGGCCAAGATTGTTAAAAACAAGGTTGCTCCCCCCTTCCGCGAGGCAATGTTTGATATTATGTATGGAACCGGAATCTCCCGCGAGGGTGAGATAGTTGACCTCGGCGTTGAATATGATGTTATTAAGCGTTCGGGTGCCTGGTTCTACTATGGCGAGACCCGCCTTGGCCAGGGCAGAGATAACGTTAAGGTCATTTTGGCCGATAATCCCGAGCTTGCAAACGAGCTTGAGCAAAAGATTTTTGCCGCCGCAGGAATTGACGAAAACGGCGCAGTTGTTGCCGCTCCCGCTCCTACCGTAGCTCCTGCAGAGCCCGAGGAGCCCAAGAGAAAAAGAAAAATCAGCATCGATGTTGCTGTTGATGAATAATGCAGATAACCGATATTAAAAAAGCGCGTTCGGGGCAGGTATGCCTTATATGCGATGGTAAAGAGTTTTTTCTTAATGCCGAAACCGTTATGGCGGCAGGAATCGAAAAAGGCTCGGTTTTGGATGATAAGGCTTTTTTGGAGCTTTGCAAAAAGAGTGACCGCGACCGTGCAAAGTCGCGGGCGCTTTGGTATGTTTCAAAGGCCGACCATTCGCGAAAGGCGCTTTATGATAAGCTTTGCCGAAGCTTTCCCGCAGAGGCGGCGGAATATGCCGTAGCGCGGCTTGAGGAACTGGGTCTTATCGATGACCGAGCCTATGCCGAGCGATTGGCTCGCGCGCTTTCGGATGCAAACGTATCTAGTCGCGAAATCTCTCGAAAACTTTTCGTAAAGGGCGTGCCGTCAGAAATTGCCCGCGAGGCGATAGATGCGCTCTCCCCCGACCCTGTAGCTCAAATTCGGGAGCTTTTAAAAACAAAATACCGAACCCGCCTAAAAAATGAGGATGGGGTTCAAAAAACCTATGCCGCGCTTCTCCGCAAGGGCTTTTCCTATGGAGATGTTAAGGCGGCGCTTAAGGAATATTCGGAAATACTTGAAAATTGCGAGGAATGGTAATGCAGAAAAAGGTTGCAATGGTATCTTTGGGTTGCCCCAAAAATCAGGTTGATGCCGAGCAGATGCTTTATACCCTAAAAAATGCGGGCTTTGAACTGGTTTCGGAGGAGGCCGCCGCAGATGTTATAATAATTAATACCTGTGGCTTCATCGAGGATGCAAAGCAGGAAGCGATAGAGAATATTTTAGAGGCTTCGCGCTATAAGAGCGAGGGTGCGCTTAAGCTTTTGGTTGTAACCGGATGTCTTGCCGAGCGCTACCGCGATGATATAACCGAGGAAATACCCGAGGTTGATATGGTTGTTGGTATCGGAAGCAATGGAAAAATTGCCGAGCTTATTAATTCTGCGCTCGAAGGTGAGCCCAAAAATTCTTACGGCGAAAAATTTTCGTTAGACCTTGATGCAAAACGCATTTTAGGCGGAATGCCCTATACCGCTTATGTTAAAATCGCCGATGGCTGCGATAACTGTTGCACCTATTGTGCCATCCCCATGATACGAGGACGTTTTCGTTCGCGTAAAATCGAGAGTATAGTTGAAGAGGTCAAGGAATTGGCGGCGGGCGGAGTTAGCGAAATTGTTATAACCGCCCAGGATACAACGGCTTACGGTATTGATATTTATGGCGAGTATGCCCTTCCCCGCTTGCTTCGCGAGTTATGCAGGATTGATGGTATTCATTGGATTAGAACCCTCTATACATACCCCGATAAAATAACCGATGAGCTGCTTAATACCATTCGCGATGAAGAAAAGCTTTGCAAATATCTTGACATACCAATTCAACACTGTAATAATAGAATACTGAAGAAGATGAATCGCAAGGGCTCGCGAGAGGAGCTTGAGGCAACCCTTTCGCGTATTCGCGAGGTAATCCCCGATATAACCCTTAGAACAACCCTTATAACCGGTTTCCCCGGCGAAACCGAAGAGGAGTTTTGCGAGCTTTGTGAGTTTGTAAAAAAATGGCGCTTTGACCGACTTGGTTGCTTCGCCTATTCGGCCGAGGAGGATACCCCGGCGGCCGAATTCTGCGACCAGGTTGACCCGCAGACCAAAATCGACCGCAGCGAAAATATTATGAACGAGCAGATGACCATTGCGGCCGAGAAAAATGCCGAAAAGGTTGGAATTAAAACCGAGGTGCTCATAGAGGGCTATGATAACTTTATCCGTTGCTATTATGGCCGAAGCCCTGCCGATGCGCCCGAAATTGACGGAAAAATATTCTTTATTGCCCATTCGCCAAAGGTTATTGGCGATTATGTAACGGTTGAGATAAACGACAGCATAGAATATGATTTGTTAGGAGAAGAAGTTTATGAATCTGCCGAATAGACTAACATTAGTAAGAATTGTTGCAACCCCGATATTTATGTATACCATGGTTGCTGATTTTGCGTATCATACCATCGTTGCAATGGTAGTTTTCATTGCGGCGGCGCTTACCGATATGCTCGATGGGCAGATTGCTCGCTCGCGTGGTCTTGTTACCGATTTCGGTAAGTTTTTAGACCCGCTTGCCGATAAAATGTTAACAACTGCGGCCTTCCTCGGCTTCCTTTATATGAGGGTTGGCAACGGGGTTGACTTTATGCGTGAAACCGATGGAATCGTTTGGGTTGTTTTCATTATTCTTTTCCGCGAGTTTGCCGTAACCTCTATGCGACTCGTTTGCTCGGCAAAGGGCAAGGTTGTTGCCGCAAATATGTGGGGCAAGGCTAAAACCGTTGTTCAGATGACAACCATAATAACCATCTTTGCAATTGAGGGACTTAAGGATATAACCTCGCGCACAAACAACATCCTATCTGATGACCTCGTTATGGCTTTTGAATGGGTAAAGGTTATATTATTGCTTGCAACCGCAGTTTTAACCGTTGTTTCGGGTATAATATATATCTGGCAGAACCGCGAGGCGCTCGACCCCTCAAAATAAAAGAGTAGACAAAACCTAAAGTTTATAATATAATATACTGAAGTTAGATGCGATTATTGGGAAAAGTAACCCTTGGACGGGTAAAGAGAGAGCTCGGTTGGTGTGAGAGCGGCGAAGTCCAAAGGCGAAAATTGCGCCCCAACAGCATACCGCAGGAAATGGCGGTACGGATAGGCTCCGTTAAAGGCCGCCACGAGTTATAAACAGGAGTGGAACCGCGACTTAAGCCGCCTCCGTTGCTTTTTGCAACCGGAGGCGTTTTTTATACGATTATATTAGGAGATGATATAATGTTCAGCAGATTAAAAGAGGATATTGCCGCCTTCCGCGACCGCGACCCCGCCGCCCGAAGCGCGATTGAGATATTCTTTCTCTATCCCGGCTTTAAGGCAATTCGTCGCCATCGCAGGGCAAACTGGTTTTATCGCCATAATATGAAATTTATTGCGCGTTATATCTCGCAGAGAACGGTTAGAAAAACCGGTATCGAGATTCATCCCGCCGCAAAGCTCGGCCGCCGCTTGGTTATCGACCATGGAACAGGTGTTGTTATAGGCGAAACCGCCGAAATAGGCGATGATGTTTTGATTTATCAGGGAGTAACCCTGGGCGGAACAGGCAAGGATACAGGCAAGCGCCATCCAACCATCGGAAACGGTGTTATGATATCGAGCGGCGCAAAGGTGTTGGGCCCCTTCAAGGTTGGCGATAATGCCAGAATCGCTTCGGGAGCCGTAGTGCTTGAGGAGGTTCCCGCGGATAGCACGGTTGTTGGTGTTCCCGCCCGCGTTGTTCGCCGCGGAGGAATAAAGGTTAAGCCTATGGACCAGGTTCACATCCCCGACCCTGTTGCACAGGAGATATGCAGGCTTGAAATGCGAATTAAGGAATTGGAAGAAAAGGTGTCGAAATAATGAAAATTTTTAATACTTTAACCCGTCAGAAGGAAGAGCTTCGTCCCATAACCGAGGGCGAATATAAGATTTACGCTTGCGGACCTACCGTTTATAACTATATTCATATAGGAAACGCCCGCCCGCTCTGCGTTTTTGATGTTTTGCGCCGTTATCTTGAATGGCGCGGAAACAAGGTTAACTTTGTTCAAAACTTTACCGATATTGATGATAAGCTCATCCGCAAGGCCAACGAAGGAAATACTACCGTTCCCGAGGTTGCCGAAACCTTTATAAAGGAATATTGGACCGATGCCGATGGACTAAATATCCGTCGTGCAACAACCCATCCCCGCGCAACCGAGAATATCGATGCGATCCAAAATATCATCTCCTCGCTTATCGAAAAGGGCTTTGCTTATGAGGCCGAGGGCGATGTTTATTTCCGCGCCCGCAACTTCTCTGAATACGGAAAGCTTTCGCATCAGCCGCTTGATGACCTTGAGGCGGGTGCGCGAATCGAGGTTGGCGATATAAAGGAAAACCCGATGGATTTCTGCCTTTGGAAATCGGCAAAGCCGGGCGAGCCTTATTGGGAGTCGCCCTGGGGCAAGGGTCGTCCCGGTTGGCATATCGAATGTTCGGCCATGGCGGGAAAGTATTTAGGCAATACTATTGATATCCATTGCGGCGGTCAGGACCTTATATTCCCCCATCACGAAAACGAAATCGCCCAGAGCGAATGTGCAAACGGATGCGATTTCGCGCATTATTGGATGCACAATGGATACATTAATGTTGATAATAGAAAGATGTCGAAATCGCTCGGCAATTTCTTTACCGTTCGTGAGGTTGCAGAGGTTTATGGCTACGAGCCGATAAGATATATAATGATTTCATCGCATTATCGCAGCCCCATCAACTACTCGGTTGATATAATCGAACAGAGCAAAAATGCTCTCGACCGTATGTATAAGTGCCGCGAGGGACTAATCTTCGCTATCGACCATGCCGAGGAGGGCGGAGAAAAGCCCGATTTCTCGGGTAAGCATACCGCCGCCTTCATTGAGGCCATGGAGGATGACCTTAATACCGCCGATGCGCTCGGCTCGGTATTCAATCTTATAAAGGATATCAACCTTCTTGTTGCCGCAGGGGCTAAAAAAGCAACCCTTATGGCCGCGCTCGAGGAATATGATGAGCTTTGCTCGGTTTTGGGTCTTGTTTATAACGTTAAGGATGACTCGCTCGATGCAGAGGTTGAGGAGCTTATCGCAAAACGAACCGAAGCCAGAAAGGCTCGCGATTTTGCAACCGCCGATGCCATTCGCGATAAATTAAAGGAAATGGGAGTTGTCCTCGAGGATACCCCCCAGGGAGTAAAATGGAGCAGAGTTTAGTTCGCAAAGAGCCGATAGGCGATGGAATCGAAATATTCGTTTCGGATAATCATGCCTTTGGAACAGATGCAATTTTATTATCTAACTTTGCCGCACCCAAGCGGAGCGATACCGCCTGCGACCTCGGAACAGGTTGCGGGATAATTCCCCTGCTTTGGTGCCGCGGCGATGCGCCCAAAAGTGCCGTCGGCGTTGATATTCAACCCGAGGCAATAGCGCTCGCAGAGAAAAGTATTGCCGAAAATAATCTTGGCGAAAAGTTTTCGGTAGTTCTTTCGGACCTGCTTGAGCTTAAAGGCAAGGTTCCTTTTGGCAGTTTTCAACTTATAACCTGCAATCCTCCGTATAAGGCCGAGGGCGCAGGAATAAAGAGCAGAACGGGTGCCGATAAGATTGCGCGCCATGAAACCGCCTGCACACTTGAGGATATAATCGAGGTAGCCTCGAAGCTGTTGCAAACCTCGGGAAGGCTTTGTATGTGTAACCGCCCCGAGCGATTGGCCGATATGATGGCGCTTATGCGGCAGTATAAAATTGAGCCTAAGCGAATGAGATTGGTTTGTCAACGAGCGGGATGCGAGCCATGGCTTGTTTTGCTTGAGGGCCGACGTTGCGGAAACAGTGGAATGAGGATTGAGCCAACCTTGTATATTGAGGACGGCGAAAACTTTTCGGAAGAAATGATAAGAATATACGGAAGCTATAAGGATGGTGCAAAATGAGCGGAAAACTTTATGTTGTCGGAACCCCGATAGGCAACCTTGGCGACCTCTCGCCCAGAGCGGTTGAGGTTTTATCAAGCGTTGATTTTATTGCCGCCGAGGATACCCGAGTAACCGTAAAGCTTCTTAATCATTTTGATATTCATAAGCCGCTTGAGAGTTATTTTGAACATAATAAGGAACAAAAAACAATGTTCATAATTAAGCGGTTGAAAAACGGCGAGAAATGTGCTATTGTATCTGATGCGGGAATGCCCGCGATTTCCGACCCCGGCGAGGATTTAGTTCGCGCCTGCAGAGAAGAAGGAATTGCGGTTGAATCGGTTCCCGGTCCGAGCGCGGTTATAACTGCGCTTGCGGCGAGCGGAATGCCCGGTGGCAGATTTTGTTTTGAGGGATTTTTG
This sequence comes from Oscillospiraceae bacterium, assembly GCA_015065875.1. Taxonomy (GTDB): domain Bacteria; phylum Bacillota; class Clostridia; order Oscillospirales; family Acutalibacteraceae; genus SIG589. Next base: position 10,436 of record SVPK01000019.1, on the reverse strand, counting down.
TCTGCCGATAAAAAGGAGCGCCGCGCTCGCCTCGATTCGCTCAAAAAAGAGGAGCGAACAATGATATTTTATGAAGCCCCGCATAAGCTTCGTGCAACGCTTGCCGATATGCTTTCGGCCTTTGGCGACCGCGAGGTTGCCCTCTGCCGCGAGTTAACCAAGCTGCATGAAGAGGTAATGAGAAAAACGCTTACAGAAGCGGTGGCATTTTATGAAGGAAATGAACCGCGAGGTGAATATGTTCTTGTAGTTGCGGGGGCGGCGCCGAGCGAGCAAAGGGTTTATACGGTCGATGAAGCGGCCAACATAGCGAAAACCCTTATGGAGGATGGAATGAGTGCGTCTGCCGCAGCAAAAGAGGCGGCCGCAGTTTGCGGAATTAAAAAAGGGGATATTTATAAATCCCTAACGGAGATGTAAAAATGGGAAAACATGAAGAAATTAGGCAAAAAAAGCCGAAGCCCGAGAAAAGGGAATCTAAAAAATTTAATAATCCGCAATCCGCTGAAGGTGCCGAAGTATCGTTAGATATATATAGCAGCACCAAAAAGAAGGGTCGCTACAAGAAAAACGGCAAGAAAAAATGGCCTTGGTGGGTTAAATGTCTAATCTCCTTTGGCGTAACCTTGGCAATTATTTTTGGTGCGTTTTTTGGACTCAAGGCATATATTTATAGCCTTCTTAACTATCAACATCAGGATATCGATGAGCAAAATGTTGGGGTTAATACCCAAAACTCGCAGTCGCATATCGTTAATATCGCGCTTTTCGGAGTTGATACAAGAAAAGAAAATAGCGTTGAGGGATTATCTGACAGTATAATGATACTCAGCATTAATAAAAGTAGCCGTCAGATAAAGTTAATCTCCATCCTGCGCGATACGATTGTTGATATCGATGGCAGAAAGGCCAAGATAAATTCTGCCTATTCAACCGGCGGACCCGAATGTGCGATTAGAACGCTTAATCGGAACTTCAATCTTGATATAAGAGATTTTGTAACGGTTAATTTCGAGCGAATGGCCCAGCTTGTTGACCTGGTTGGCGGAGTTAATATCGAGGTTAACGATGGCGAGCTTGCGCTTATCAATCCGCTTATTGAGGAGCAGGCGGCCATAACGGGCGATAAACCGCAGTATGTTAAAAATTCGGGATACCAAACCTTAACAGGTATGCAGGCGGTTGCTTGGGCGCGAATCCGCAAGACCTCGACCAGTGATGGCGAGCGAGACGATTTCGGCCGAACCGACCGTCAACGCGAAGTTTTAACCCAGCTTTTCAACCGCGCAAGCGGATTAGGCCTTTCCGGAATGATTGACCTCGTTGAGGAGTTCAGCCCCTCGCTCGTATCGAGCCTTACCAAGGATGAAATTTGGGACCATCTTGAATGGGCAGTTGGCGGAACGAGCCTTCAGAATGCTCGTATGCCGATTGATTATTCGTGGCGCATTAAGGATATACCCGAGGGAGTTCCCTCAACCGGCCTTTATTTCGACCGCGAGTTTGCTCGCGATATTCTAAAGGCATATATTTATGATGGAGTTCCGTTTGAGGATTATATCGAGGAATACGGCATAAGCTATAATCCGTGGTAATTCTCGAAAACTTTTCGTAAAACTTAACCGGTCATTGCAACTGCTTCCCTTTCATATACTGAAAGGAATGGGGGATTAGCAATGACCGGTATTTTTTCTGCCCAAGGGTGGCTGCTTTTGGCGCTTTTGGCAGGCATAGTTTTTGTTAACGGATGGACCGATGCGCCCAATGCCGTTGCAACCTGCGTTGCGAGCGGGGCAATGCCGATGCGAAGGGCGATTAATATGGCGGCGGTATTTAATTTTTTGGGGCTTTTGGCCGTTTTGCCGTTTGGGGCGGCGGTAGGAGAAGAGATATCGGCGGCGGTTCCGAGGAATGAAAATGCGTTAACGGTTCTCTGCGCGGCCATGATATCGGTTGTGGCTTTTGCGGTGTTTGCTTGGTATTTCGGGGTGCCTACAAGCGAGAGCCATGCGCTTGTTTCGGCGCTTTCGGGCGCGGCGGCCGCGGCGGGAGCGGGAATCACCAAAAGCCTCTGGATATCGGTGTTTCTGGGCATATTGATTACAAGCGGCGCAGGCTTTTTATTGGGGCTTGGGTTTAAGCGGGCAATGGATAGAAGCGGACTTTATAAACAAAAAAGGGCGCTTAAAATAACCGAGATTTTATGCGCGGCGCTACTTTCGCTAATACACGGCGCCCAGGATGGGCAAAAGTTTTCGGCGCTAATAATCTTAACCCTTTCGCTATCGGCGGGGCGAGAAATAAACGGCTCCGCGGCAACCTTTTTTTGCGCCCTGCTTCTCGGTGCGGGAACGGCGGTAGGCGGCGCTCGGATAATTAAAAAAGTCGGCAACGGGATAACCGTTGTCGACGAGGGCGGAGGCGTTTGTTGTGATGCCGCCGCCTTTGTTTCAATTTTAGTTTGCACAGTGTTTGGTATGCCGGTTAGCACAACCCATACCAAGACAAGCGCGATTTTAGGGGTTGGCGCCGCGGGCAAAAGGGTTAACCTAAAAACCTTTAGCGAAATATTTTCGTTATGGCTGCTAACCTTTCCCGTTTGCTTTGGGTTGGGTTATGTTATTGCGCGCCTTTGCATTTAAACAGCTCCTCGATATCAACTCCACGGGGCTCCTGCGGGGTTGAAAAAACGATTTGGGTTTCGGTGCTTCCGTATTTTTGAATGAGGCCAATAAATTGGTCGAGGTTTTCGGTTGAATCAAAGGCAACCTTTATATGCATTGCGAAATGACCCGTAACACAGCTACATTCCAAAACATTGGGATGCGAGCAAATAAAGGGATAAAATTCGGGCTTTTGGTCGGGTCGGAGCTCAAGATTAATAAAGGCGATAACGGGGAAGCCCAGTTTTTTAAGATTAACCTCGGCGCGGTAGCCCGAAATAATGCCCTCTTTTTCAAGGCGCTCAAGCCGAGCCGCAGTTGCGGGGGAGGATAAATAAACCTGCTCGGCGAGTTGCTTTAGCGGCATTCTCGCATTCTGCTGTAGAAGGCTAATTAGCTTTAAATCTATCTTATCCAATATAATCACCTCTTAAATATAATAACTTTAGTGCGTGAATCTGTCAAGTTTTTGGGGCTATCGCTTAATTTTCTTAACCGCTTGACAAAGAATAACCGTAGCAATAAAATAATAAGAGAAAAGAGGTGAGGAGCGGTGCGCGCTTGTTGTTTTACAGGTCATAGACCCGAAAAATGCGGTTTTAGATATAAGAGCGATTGCGGAGAGTTTGTTTTGCTTTGCGATGAGCTCGAGGAGCGTCTGCGCGAGGCGCTTGATAGCGGAATAGATACCTTTTATTGCGGCGGGGCCAAGGGGTTCGACCTTTTAGCGGCCGAAAAGCTCCTAACCTTTAGAGCCGATAAAAAATTTCGGCTTATAGTTGTTATCCCGTTTGAGGGGCAGGCCGATTCCTTTTCGCCCGAATGGAGCGCGCGTTATGATTATGTTTTGGCGGCGGCCGATGAGAGAATTTGCCTTTCGGATGAATATTTTCGCGGTTGCTATAATAGGCGCAACCGCTATATGGTTGACCATAGTGAGCTTGTAATCGCGCATTATGATGGCTCGCCGGGCGGCACCCGCGATACGGTTAAATATGCCGAGGGAAAAGGCATCCGCGTTATAAATGTTGGTGAGCGGCTAAAAAATCTTTTTAATTTTTCAATTTTTGATTAAACCAAAAAGCAAGATAACAAGCTCCTTATAAAAGTAGGACAGATAATAAATCTAAAATAAACATAAAATATATTCATTATGAGGTGAATTTATGGCTATCAAAAGCGTTTCAATAAGAATCGAAGAGGAAATGTTAAATAAAATTGCACATATTGCGGATTACGAGGGCAGAAGCGTAAACAGTCAAGTGCTCGTTTTAATAAGAGAAAATATTAAGGCTTTTGAAAATGTCAATGGTGTTATTGATGGGAATATTACACCTGCATCAAACGTAAAACCCACTCGCAAGCAATAAAAAACTCTCTGCTGATTTTCAGTAGAGAGTTTTTTTGATGAATATTTTGGAATACCTGTTTGCGAGGATTATTCCTCGGTTTTTTTGATGTTTAGTCGACCATATAGTGCGGTGTTTTCGCGCAGAACATTGGCGAGCCAATCGTTTATACAATCGCCGCCTATGCGTAGGCGCCAGTTGTTTTCGGTTGTTGCAGGGGTGTTGATTCTGCCCTCGCCACCAAGCGATACAAGGTCGGGCATCATTAAAATGCAGGTATCGGCAACCGAAGATAGCGCGGCGCGCATCATGGGCCAAACAAGGCTTTCGCCCTCGGCAACACCTAAATAACGATAGGCGAATTTAACATCCTCGGCGGGCGCCGAAGCGGTCCAACCCTTTATGGTATCGTTATCGTGTGTTCCTGTGTAAACAACGCAGTTAGAATTATAATTATGGGGCAGATAATCGCTTTCCTCGCGCGAATCAAAGGCAAACTGCAAAACCTTCATGCCGGGGAAGCCGGATTTTTTAAGCAGCGAGAGAACGGCATCGGTTAAAAAGCCGAGGTCCTCTGCTATTAGCGGTAATCTGCCGCCGAGCTTTTCCCCGAAGGCCTTAAAGAGCGCCATTCCGGGACCCTTTTTCCAGACTCCGTTTTTGGCGGTCTTATCGCCATAGGGAATGGAATAATATGATTCAAGCCCACGGAAATGGTCGATTCTAACGGTATCGTAAACCGATAGGGCATAGCCCATTCGGCGGCACCACCATTCGTAGCCATCCTTTTTCATTTTTGCCCAATCATAAAGCGGATTGCCCCAAAGCTGGCCATCCTCAGAAAAGGCATCGGGCGGGCATCCCGCAACCGATGAGGGGAGCAGGTCGCGCCCTAACTGAAACTGTTCGGTATTTGCCCAAACATCGGCGCTGTCAAGCGCAACATATATCGGAATATCGCCGATAATTTCGATTCCTTTGCCGTTGGCATAGGCCTTTAGCGAATGCCACTGGCGGGAGAAAACAAACTGCAAAAATTTATAAAATGAAATATCACTTGAGAGCTCCTCGCGGGCATCGGCGAGCGCGCTTTCCTCGCGAAAACGAAGCGCCTTCGGCCATTCGGTCCAGCCTTTGTCGCCCTCGCGCTGCTTTATCGCCATATAAAGCGAATAATCATCGAGCCAGTAGGCGTTGCGGCGGCAGAATTCGCGGTATTCATCGGTTCTCTCAAAGCGGGAGAATGCAAGCCTTAAAAGCGGAAAACGGTTTTGGTATAAAAGGCCGTAATCGATGGATAGCGGGTCGCTTCCGAAATCGACCTTGGATACCTCATCCTCTGATAAAAGACCCTCGCTTATTAAAAGGTCGAGGTCGATAAAATAGGGGTTGCCCGCATAGGTCGAAAACGATTGATAGGGCGAATCGCCAAACGAGGTTGGCCCTATGGGCAGAATCTGCCAATAGCTTTGCCCCGCCTTTTCCAAAAAATCAACAAACCTAAATGCTTCTTTGCCGAAGGTTCCGATTCCGTAGCGCGACGGAAGGGAAAATACAGGCATTAAAACTCCGCTTTTTCGCATAAACTCAACCCTTTACAGCCCCCGAAAGCACACCCTTAATGATATGCTTCTGGCAGAGAAAATAAATTGTAACAATGGGTAGCAGGCATAAAATTATGAGCGCCATTGTTGCGCCGTAATCAACCTGACCGTAGCTTCCCTGCAGATATTGGATATGAATCGGAATGGTTTTATAAACCGTTTTATCCAAAACAAGATAGGGAAGCAGATAATCGTTCCAGACCCACATAATCTGCAAAATGCCAACCGAAATAAAGGTTGATTTCATTATTGGAACAACAACCAAAAAGAAGGTTTGCAGAGGGGAACAACCGTCGATGGTTGCCGCCTCCTCAATATCGAGCGGTATGCTTTTAACAAAACCCGAAAAAAGAAAAACCGCAAGCCCCGCACCAAAGCCGAGATAAATAACGGGAATGGTATAGGGGGTATTGAGGGAGAGACGGTCGGCCGTGTTCGCCAGGGTGAACATAACCATCTGAAACGGAACTACCATTGAAAAAATACAAAGATAGTATACCATACGGCAGAGAAAACTGTCAACACGGCTTATATACCAGGCCGCCATTGAGGTGCAAAGCAGGATGAGCGCAACCGAAAGAATGGTTATAACCAAGCTGTAAAAAACCGAATCATAAAAGGGGTATCCGCCAAAGGTCATACCCTTAATATAGTTATCGGCACCTACAAAGCTCTCGCCTGTGGGCAGAGAAAAAAGCGATTCCTTTATTGCATCGTTGCTTTTAAAGGAGTTATAGAGAACAACTATAACAGGCGCAACCCAGAGCGCCGAAAGCAGGAAAAAGAAGCCCGATAAAAGGCCTCCCGAGCGCGAACGAGTCATTAAGCCTGCACCTCTTTTCTGCGGGTAAAATAAAGCTGCGAAAGCGAGATTACAACAACAATAAGGAAGAATATAACCGCCTTGGCTTGGCCAACGCCCATGTTGGTTGTGCTTTCATAGAAGGATTTATATATATTGAGCGCTACCATCTCGGTGTCGCGGAAGGGGAGTCCGTTTGTTAGCGCTAAATTTTGGTCGAAAAGCTTAAAGCCGTTTGTGAGGGATAGGAAGGTGCAAATGGTTATAGAGGGCATAATCGATGGAATGGTTATGTGCCGCAGCAGCTGCCATGAGTTTGCGCCATCGATTTTTGCGGCCTCCATATATTCGCCGGGAATGTTTTGCAGTCCCGCAATGTAGATAATCATCATATAACCTATCTGTTGCCAGGAAACGAGAATAACAAGCCCCCAAAAGCCATAATTTGCTTCGAGCGCGAGCGCCGAGCCCAGGTATTCCATTATCAGCGCATCTAAAATTATTTTCCAAATATAGCCTAAAACAATGCCGCCTATTAAATTGGGCATAAAGAAAATTGTTCTAAAGCCGTTCGAGCCGCGAATACCGCGGGTTAGCGCAAAGGCGATAAAAAATGCGGCAAGATTTATAACCAAAACCGAAACAACGGTAAAGGCAGTTGTAAATAAAAGCGAACGAAAAAAGGTTTGGTCGCCGAGGGCGGTTTTATAGTTTGAAAGCCCCGTATATTCGGTAAAGCGCAGGGTTCTAAAGCGGAAAAAAGAGAGATAAATTCCGCGCAAAAACGGCCAAACAAAGCCGATAAAAAAGGCAACTGCGGTTGGGAGCAGAAATAAAAGCCCGTATCTTTTAATACTTTTCAGCTGGCCACCGCTTCTGATTGCCGAAGAATTATATTTTTTTGTTTTGCTCAAAATGGGAGCCTCCTTTGCGGTCTTGCCGCTGAAATTAGGGGTAAAAAGGGCGGGACTTTGATGCCCGCCCTAATTTATTATTGCTTTGAAAGCTTATATTGCTCGGCCCATCCATCAACAAATGCGCGGCGAACGGCCTCCCAATCGCCCGTTCCCGCCGAGTAGGCAGCGAGGGCAGAAACCAGGTTGCTTCTCCAGGAGTCAACGTTGGGAGTGAAGTTGAAGGCCCAAGAAACATTATAGCGGCCTTCGGCAACATAATCGTTCATTATGTTGCAAAGAATGTTATCAACCGGCTTGGCCGAACGGAAGGGTGAAACGAAGCCCATGCTTTCAGCGAGGGCGGTTGTGCCCTTCTCGCTGGTTACAACCCAGTTAAGGAAATCGAGGGTTGCCTTTATATCGGCCTCGCTTGCGGTTTTGTTAACCGCCCAGTAGTTTTCGGTTCCGCAGCAAAGACCCTGCTTTTCATCGCGGATGCCGGTATAAATCGGCAGATAGCCGATGTTTTCATCGCCAATCGATGCGATGTTGCCGTATTCCCAGGTTCCGTTCTGGTAGAATACTGCCTTTCCGTTCTTAAACTCAACCGCGGCATCATTCTGCTCGCTGGTTAGGGTTTTGGGGTCGATTGTCGAGTTGTTTATATAAAGGTCCCAAAGAGCCTTATAGTTATCGAGATAGGTGCCCTTGATGGTTGCGGGCTGACTCGTTATCTTATCGGCCTCAAACTCATAGAAAAGCGGCATATTTGCGAGATGTCCCGAAAAGCGCCAGCTCGACGATGATGCAAGGCCTGCGCTTGTAAAGGCCGAGAAGCCGAGTTCAGCCTTTCGTGCAGTTATCGATTCGGCGACCTCGCGAAGCTTCTGGAAGGAGTTAATATCCTCAATTTTGTAGCCCGCTTTTTCGAGCAGCTTCTTGTTAACTATAAGTCCGTAGCCCTCGTAAACGTAGGCAATGCCATAAACCGAGTCGCCTTCCTTTATTGCGAAGTCATCACTGGTTAACTCCTTATAAACTGCGCTATCCTTAAGGTCAAGGCAGTAATCCTTCCAACTCTCGAGCGAGATTTGGCCGCTTATTTGGAACAGGGTAGGAGCCGAGGACTTATCGATTTCGGCCAAAAGGGTTTCCTCGTATTTGCCCTCTGCGGCGGTAACAATCTTAACCTCTACCCCGGTTTCCTCTGTGTAGGCTGCGGCGAGGTCCTTCCAGGCCTTGTCCTGCTCGGGTTTGAAGTTAAGATAATATACCTTTCCCGTGTCGGAGCCTTTTTTGCCTCCGCATCCGCTAAACAGCAGGCATAGGGAAAGAATGCATAAAAAGATGGATATAATTTTTTTCATTTTTTATTCCTCCGATTAAAAAATTTTTAAGGGATTGCTCCATCGGGCAGTATTGTATCATGCGCGCCTCGCGAAAACGAAAGAAACGCGCCGCGAAGAAGGGATTCTTTTGGCGGCTTTGCAAAAAAGGGCGAGAAGCGCGCCGAAAGTGCGGCAGAAAATATAAAAAACCGCTCTGAAATATTATTATCAGAGCGGTCTGTTATATACCTGATTTAATTTATAAAAAGAATTTTTTGGGCGGGTTTACCTTCTTTTAATAACCAAAGCGCCCTGTTCGATGGAATGGGGGTCTTTATCGTTCTTGGCAACCGAGGTTACGTTTATTGTGCCGTCATATTCAAAACAAAGAGTTTTTTGCGAGGATTTATCGGAATCGGAGGAATCAAAAGTTAAAACAATAGCATTATCTTTAAGTTCGTAACTGATTGTTTGGTTGTTCCAGGTTTTGGTCATTTCTTCTATTGAGGCGCCGATTTGCGCGATAAGACGCTCTGAAAGGGCTGCGGAAAGTTCCTCGAAGGACAAACCTGTTTCGGCTATAAGAGAATCAATTTCGGTTTTATCTAAATTTCCGACAGAGCTAAAAAAGGAATAAAAGTTTTCCTTTTCGGCTATCCATTCATTAAAGGAACTGCCAACGTCTTCAAGCAGGTTTATAATAGGATCGCGGTCAAAATGGAATTGGCCGTTTTCTGAAAAGTTAACATCGATTTCTATGGTCGAGGTCATAGCATCGCCGCCTGAAAGAGCAAAGATTTCGGCTTCAGACTTTGATAATTGTGAAAAAAGGAAGTCTTTAATTGATAGGCAAAAGGTCCAATCGCCAATGATGGTTTCTTGGTTTAGGTTGTCGGTTTTTGCGGTTTTCTCGCATCCGGTAAAACTCAAGAAAACAAATAATACCGCGAGCGATAGCGCCAGAACCCTTTTCATAAAAACACATCCTTTTAAAGTTTCGCTATGTTTTAATTTTAACATATAAATTTTTGTTTTACAATAAAGCAATTTGGTTTTACTTGAAAAATGGCTTGATATAGGCTCATATTGTAGGGGCGGCGCCTTCGACGCCACGCAAAAAGCCGTAAATGAAAACGTCTGCGAGGTGTGTTTTCGGGAGGAGCAAGCCCCTCCCCTACGGTTTAATAAAATTTTTGCTATCGTAGGGGACGATGCCCACATCGTCCCGCGTAATAGTGTTTCAGGGCTTCGAGGGCGCCGTCCCCTACAGGAAAACACGAATAAGAGGGCAAAAATAAAAGGGCGGGGAAACCCGCCCTTTAATGCTATTATTTTTTCTCGCCTGAACCGAGCTGTATTTCGCCGTTCTTTTCCTCGAAATCGCGAATACATTGGCGGATAAGATATAAAATCTGACCGTTTGCGGAGCGGCCCTCATATTTTGCGATATAATGGAGCTTGCCGTGTAGTTGCGGGTCAACCTCGATTCCTAAATGCTTGTTTTCCTTGTTTCTCAAAAAATCACCGCCCATTTATGATTTTAGCGTAATAGTTCGGAAAGGCTTTTTTGAAAAACCTTTGCGAAGGCAACAATTTCTATATCCGTAACAAACCTCTTGCCGCACTCTATTCGCTGAATTGCGTTTTTATCAATATCAATGCCAACCAATTGCATTCGGTCGGCCAATTCTCGTTGGGAGATTTTAAGGTCGGCTCTAAACCGAGCGATGTTTTTTCCGCAAAGATTATTAAAGCCTTCGGCGGTTTTGTTTATAAACATAACATTCTCCTTTT
>SVPK01000079.1 GCA_015065875.1 Oscillospiraceae bacterium | reverse complement strand
TTCCTCTCAGCCGGGCTCAACCCAGCTCCCCAAAAGCATTCTACTATTCGTTTTCGGTTTTGTCAATATCTTTTTTCTCGAAAAAATCGCTATCAACCCTGAATCCGCCGCTAAAGTTTTGCGGGAAGGGTTCATCATCGGGCGAGAGCCAAGAATCGAGCGATGCGGCACTTTGACTTACAAGAAGGGCATTTTCCTCGGCTTCATCGGCGCGCCATTTTGCGATAAGAATATCGCCCTCGGGGTAGCAATCGATTTGCAGACGGCGCTTTTTATACGAGGATGCGATAATCATATAAAGGATGAATAAAATGATGCATCCGCCTGTTACCAAGATGCCGAGGTGTAGACCGGGAGTTTCGTATTTAAATACTATCTCATTCTCACCTGCGGGGCATAATACCGCCATAAAGCCGATATTCACCTTTTCGATATCTGCCTTCTTGCCGTTTACATAGGCGCTCCAGCCCTCCTCATAGGGAATCGAGAAGAAAACCAGATTCTCTCGCGGGAGCTCTATTTTGGCAGAAAAGCTATTTTTACCTTGGGTAAATTCATAAGCGGCAGACTCGCGTCTTGCGGCGCAATCGGCCGATAGGGTTTCATCATCGAAGAATATGCCCTCTTTATCGCCGCTTTCGGGATATTCAAAGGAATAGCCCATTTCGATGTTCTTGAGAATACTGCTATATTTTTCTATCTGCGCGTAATCAAGAAGCATTGCCTTAAGCATCATGTTTGATGCGTTATCAGCTCCAAAATGAAGGGCTTGGTCGGGGGTTATATAATAGTCATAGGTGAAGCCATAGGGGATATAATTTTTATTTTCATAGATATCATATCCGTTTTGAGTATTCAGATACTCAAATCCCGGCATCTCACTATAATCGCCCGATTGGAAATTGTTTGAATCCTTCATATCGAGCAAATATTTAACCGATAAAAGCGAACGAGCGGCATAGGATTTTGTTGTTGGTCGGCTTGCAACTCCGCGCTCCTCGCCGATAAATTCATAAAACTCGGTTACCGAGGTTGGAACTATTGAATGGAAGGCGTTTATACTGTTGTGGCCAAAATACATTGCAGTATTATCAACGCCCTCATAAACATCGATTCTGTAATCTCCTCGGTCGGGGTCGAGCTCTATCTCCTCGCGGAGCATGGGAATCATAACCGTATCCTCATCATAAGAATGGGTTTTTCCGCCAAACACAAATACCGAGGAATAAATAACCGACATTATGAGAACGCATACCGTTGCGTTTTGATAGAAAAGGCGACGGTTTTTGGTTCTTAGGGTTAGCAGAACCTTAAGAATTATAAGGCTTATTATTGCGAGACCGCAGGATAGGAAAAAGCGGTCACGGAATAGGTTTTCGCTATCCTTAACATAGAGTCCCCATTTGGATATGTTGCCGTTTTCATCCAGTTCGGCAGGCATAAAGCCGATAATTAAGGTTACCGCAACGGTTATCGAGGCCACCCATCGCAGGGCCCCTTCCCATTTAACCTCGCGGTCTTCAATCGCCATTCCGGTTGCCAAACACATCATAAGTATCGGCATATAATACCAACGCGCATAATATGCGTTATTGAACATATAAAATGCGCTGTTGAGAATGGGAACAAGCGCCATAAATATCATTATGCCTATAATGCGCTTAAGCCAATGCCCCTTTTTATGGCCCATCCAGGCAAACACACCGACCATACTGAATATCGGCAACCATCCGCCAAGCGATGACCATTTAACATCGGCTTCGGGGAAAAATACGGGTCGCGCAGGCAAATCGGGCGGGAAGAAAAAGCATTCTAACACATTTGCATATATCTGTTCCTTACCGTAAAGCAGGGCGCCCCAACCTATCATAACCTCTGACAAACGAGAGTTGCCGAATATTGCCATAGCGGCGGGAAGCATTATAAACGCAGACATCAAAAGTCCTAAAACCGCTTCAAAAGCCAGGGTAAAGAATCGACCTGCGGTTACCTTGATTGCGCCCGAGCAAACACGAACGAACCAATATATTATCGCGAATACCACCATTCCAAAGAAGAAGAAATAGTTTGTAACCGCGCAAACGCAAACCATAATCGCAAAAACGCCGCGGCGATTTTCGGTTATGAGCAGTTCGATTGATAACAGCAAAAGCGGGAAAACGATAAGCGCTTCATGGAAATGGTTAAAGAAAATGTTATAAACCGAGAAGCCCGAAAAGGCATATAAAAGTCCGCCAAGGCGGGCGGTTTCGTTATTCTTTAAGAAGCGAGCGAGGTATAGATATGCCGTAAGCGCACAAAGGGCAAACTTTAATATGAGCAGGGGTCCCATTAAATACGGAACAAAGCTATTTGGAAACGGCATGGTTAGCCAGAAAAACGGGCTACCCAAAAGATAGAAGGTATATGAGCCTATAAAGTTGACGCCAAGGTCGGTTCCGAAATCCCAACCTATCTGACCCGAGCGAACAAGCGCATGGGAGCGCTGATAAAAAGGTATTTGTTGAACGTTAAAATCGCCATAAAACAAAAAATATCCGTTATCCGCAAGCATATAGGGTAAAAATAGCGCCGTTGCCGCCAATGCGGCAAATAAAAATGTGCTGGCGGCTTTACTCTTCTGCGGTCGCAGAGTATGGAGGCGTTGTTTCGAAAAGGTCATACCCTTCCTCCTTAAAGAAATAGTTTATAGAAGCATATAACGTATGGATAAATACAATTAGATTGATAAATGAAACAACCGTCATTATTCCATCAAGATTATCAAAAATTATAAACTGATTAACATTAAATAATATAACCGCTTGATTGATAAGGGTTAAAATAGTTAGCGCCGCAAACTGAACGGCAAAGTGAATGTTCTTGGTTGTGGCATATGCCAAGAGAGCAAACGGCAAAACTATTATTTGATAGCGCTCATGCATTCGGGTGGTTAGCATAAAGATGCTCTGCATTATAAGAAGCCCGCCAACATAGATATTAATCCGCCTGCCAAACAGGAATAAAAATACTATAACCATCAAGATAATTACGGTTACTATGGTATTAACATCGGCATAGGAAAGGCCGAGGAATGCTTCGCCCG
>SVPK01000018.1 GCA_015065875.1 Oscillospiraceae bacterium | reverse complement strand
GGAGTTCATACCCTCGTTATGTCGGCAACGCCGATACCGCGAACCCTTGGACTTATTATCTATGGCGACCTTGATATAAGCATTATCGATGAGTTGCCTGCGGGCAGAACAGCGACTGAGACCTATAGGGTTAAAAGCTCGCTTCACGAGAGAGTATACAATTTTATAAAGAAAAACATTGCCGAGGGACGACAGGCTTATATTATCTGCCCGCTCGTTGAGGAGGGTGAAACTGCGCTCATTTCGGCCGAGGAATATTATAAAAAGTTATCGAATAGCACCTTTAAGGGTTACTCTTTGGGACTGTTGCACGGTAAAATGCGCCCCCGCGATAAGGATGCCGTTATGAAGGCATTTGCAGACGGAGAGATTAAGTTGCTTATTGCCACAACGGTTGTTGAGGTAGGCGTTGATGTTCCGAATGCAACCGTTTTGGTTATTGAAAATGCCGAGCGCTTTGGTCTTTCGCAGCTGCATCAATTACGCGGACGGGTTGGCAGAGGTCAACATCAATCAACCTGTATACTTATATCCGATGCCGAAGGAGAAATAGCCTCGGAACGTTTTAAGGTTATTTGTGGAACTACCGATGGCTTTAAGATAGCTGAAGCCGACCTTGCAGCACGCGGACCGGGAGATTTTCTCGGCCGACGTCAGCATGGTTTGCCCGAACTGAAAATTGCCAGTCTGCAAACCGATATGAATGCTCTTATCGTTGCGCGTGATGAGGCGGCGGCGCTTATAAATGCCGACCCGACCCTCGAAAAATATCCTGCCCTGCTTGATACCGCACGCGATATGTTTAAAAAAGCAAATACATTATAAAATAAAAATCACCAAGCATAAGGCTTGGTGATTTTTTTATTTAACCATATTTTCGGGATTTAGCAGTTCTTCTGCCTTTTCCTTTTTCAAAATACCTAATTTTTCGGCCGCTTCGGCAAGGCTAATGTCGTCATTCAGGGCGCATTTTGCAACGCGGGCGGCATTTTCATAGCCAATTTCACCATTAAGCGCCGTTATAAGCATTAGCGAACGCGAAAGATATTCCTCGATTTTCTTTTTATTCGGCTTTATTCCGCGAACACAGTTTTTTTCAAAGGAATCCATCGCATCGGCTAAAAGCTTTGCCGATTGCAGGAAGGTATACGCCGTTACAGGCAGGTAAACATTAAGCTCCATATTACCCTGCGATGCGGCAACCGAAACGGTGGTATCATTGCCCATAACGCGGGCGGCAACCATGGTTACCATTTCGCACTGGGTTGGATTAACCTTTCCGGGCATAATTGAGCTTCCCGGCTCATTTTCGGGCAATCGCAGCTCCCCTATTCCGCAACGCGGGCCGGATGATAGCAGACGAATATCGTTCGCAATCTTCATAAGGTCACAGGCGAGGCATTTAAGCGCGCCATGAGCCATTGCGATATCCGAAAGTGTTGAGAGCGCACGGAATTTATTTTCATCCGTTGAGAAGGCTTCGCCAAAATATTCCGAAACATACTTTGCCGCCAAAGCATCAAAACCATCGGGAGCATTAAGCCCTGTTCCAACTGCGGTTCCGCCCAAGGCGAGTTTGGATATAAAGGGCATCGCCGAACGAATCATCTCGATATCGCGCTCAAGCGCGGTTCTCCATCCGCTTATTTCCTGCGAAAGATAGAGCGGAACGGCATCCTGCAGATGGGTTCTGCCAACCTTTATTATGCCCTCGTTTTCTTTTTCGAGAGCCGAAAAAGCGGATATAAGTCGCTCTGCGGCAGGGATAAGCCCTTTCTTTATGGCTATAACCGCCGCAATACGCATAGCGCTCGGGAAGGTATCGTTCGAGCTTTGCGACATATTAACGGTATCGTTAGGATGGAGGAGCTTATCGCCCGCTATGATGTTTGCGCGATTGGCGATAACCTCATTAAGGTTCATATTGGTTTGGGTTCCGCTACCTGTTTGCCAAACCGATAGAGGAAACTCGCTATCGAGCTTTCCCTCATATATCTCATCGCAAACACCGCAAATAAGGTTGCATTTTTCGGGCGGCAGCTTTCCAAGCTCGCAGTTTGCGCGGGCGGCGGCCGCCTTTAACCCTGCAAAGGCGCGGATTATCTCGATAGGCATTTTTTCATCGCCTATTCTAAAGTTTCGACGGCTTCGCTCGGTTTGAGCCCCCCAAAGGCGGGAGGCTTCAACCTCGATTTCCCCCATCGAATCATGTTCAATTCTAACTTCCATTTGATTCCTCTTAAAATTCAATTCCGAATTTAACGAAGCTGAAATTATCGGTCCATGCGGGCAGGCTACGGTCATCCGACCAACCATATTTATCGGTAAAGGTTGCGGGACCAACATCATATATCTCGCCTGCGGGCTTATGATGCGGGCCAAGCATATTGCGGTTACCCGAATAGAACTTAATTACAACATCATTTTCGCCATCGGCAAGATAATCGGTTACATCGAGAACATGAGGAGTGAACATAAACATTCCTGCATTTTTGCCGCCGATATAAACCTCGGCGCAGGGAGCATTAAGGGCTTCGAGCTTTATCTTATAGCGAACTCCCGCCTGCTTCTTGATGTTTATTTTCTGCGAAAGCTCCATATTGCCCGCAAAGAACAAGTGACCGCTTGTTGTTATAGCGCTGATATCAAGGGTTTCGGGACGCTTTGTGAGCGCGAAGCGATGGCCTGTAAATATCGAGCGGCGCTCACCATAGGTATATTCATCGAGCGAACGAACACCAAAATCACCATAGAGATAGATGCTCTCAATCTCGGTATCATAGGTTAGCTTGTTGCGCTCGGTTTCATCAACATTCTCGCCGAATATAACATCATAAACCTTTTGGCTTTGATAGAAATCGGTATCGAGGATAATCTCGTTTTCGCCCTTCTTTACAAAGCGGGCAATATCCATCTTGCGGAAGGATTTATCAATCTCATAGCCGATATCAACAAACTCGGTTTCCTCGCCGTTAACCGAAAGCTTAAACTGCGAGGGGGTTTCGGACAGGAGATATAACTCATTCGGGATATCCTCAACTGAGAACCTAAAGCGAAGCTTTGCACGGCAGGGCTTTTTGAGTTCTAATAGCTCACTAAATAGGAGAATAACAGCCTTTTCATCCTGCCATTCGCCGCCATCAATCGAATATTCGCAGCTATCGAGGGTTAGCATATTGAGGCTTCCGCCAACGCGGCTAAACTCATTATTAAAGCGAATATATTCGGTCTTTTCTGCCTTTTTCTCGGCTTTTTCCTTTTTAGCGAGGATAACCTTGGCCTCCCAGGGGGCAAAGGAAAGCGTAGCTTTTGTTTTTCCGTTTTTGTTTTCAAATTCGATAGGCTCTTCCTTTTCGGTTACAACATCGAAAAGCGAAAGCGAATATTCTCCGGCTGTTTCAAAAACTCCGCCGCGGGTATCGTTTTCGAGGTTTATCATATAGAAGAATTTTTCATCCTCAACCCTGCGCTCGGCGATATGAACGCGAGCAAGCTCGCCATTGCCAACGCGAAGCGAGGGCATCTCGGCGGTATGGAGAACCGATAAATCATCCTCATCTATCATAACGGCCAACTTGCGGAGGTTTTCTACTCGCTCATCGGCACGTCCGTTTATCATTTCGGGGATAGCGATTGCATAGAGCTTTCCGCCATTCTCGGCAAACTCTATGAGCATATTATAGGTATTCTCATCTATAACCGAAAGCTTGGGGATAAGAACGCTTTCATATTCGCATTTGCCGATTACGATTTTGTTGCCCAGGACCTTACCAAAGCGGTGCATTATAACCTCGCTGCCGTAGTGGTGCAGAAGGTGTGCATCGTTAAGACGGTCGGTAAATGCATCATAATAATCGCTATAGTAATCGAGCGAACGAGAATTCTCATTAGCAAATAAAAGCGATGCGGTAAATATCGGGTGGATAACGAGCAGCGGGGCGGGCTCAAATGCAGTATGGAGCATTGAGCCGAGTTTAGCAAAATATGTATTAAGTGCGGCATAGGCGGTATCATACCACGGGAGCTGCATAAAGAGCGCCGCAGGATAATCGCGCTTGCGAAGTCCGCGCAGAGTATAGGCCTCGAGATGCTGGCATATCATGGTTATACCGTTAACATACTGCCAACCTGCGATAAGACGCAAATCATTGGGCGATACATCCCAACCGCAGAGGGCAAAGGATTCGGTTATGGTTTGGCGGCCAAGCTGGGCGGCAACACTCGATAACTGCTTTGCGGCAAGGGCGCAACCAATCTGACGGCCGAGCCAATCGATTCCCGGAATATGGAAATATTCATAACAGGCCATACTATCGGCAACGGCGCGAACCTGGGTATTGAGCTGAACATCACACATAACATGGCCGGTTGACATACAACCATGCTCCTCGCACCAATCATAGATAACCTTAAGGAAACGCTCGCGATATAATTCGCCTATCATTTTCCAAAAATCATAGCGAACCGCAAAGGTATTTTCATAGGTTCCGAAAAGGGCGGGCAGATTTTCGATAAGGCTATAACCATAGCGCGATTTAAAATCATTTTCAAGCACATGCGACCAAGGGAAATTGAGGGTATTATTATACTGCGGCTCATCGGTAAAGAAGCCCTTTAGGGTTTTGCCGAATTCGCTTTCGAAGCGCTTATAATATTCCTCATGGGTTACCTCAACGAAATACTTGATGCTATCGGGATTGAAGGCATCGATATAGTATTTATTAACGAGGAAATAAACCGCAAGAACTCCCTTCTCGGGCTTATCGGTCATAGAATAGCCCTCATCGGTAATTTTATAGAGGCCGATTAAATGCTCGGGAACGGTTTCGTCCTCGAGTATTTTAGAGGTCATTTTCTTTTGCTGCCAATCGAGACCACGCGAAGGAACCTTACCATCGGCAAAGCCGCTCGGCCATCCGTTTTCATCATAGGCCCAAGCATCCATACCGATTTTCTTGGCCTCATCAATCGAGGCGGCAACCATTTGGTACCATTCCTCGCTTAAATACTCGGTTTGAAGTCCGCCGCGGGCATGCATAAAGAAGCCGCCGTTATTGGTATCGTTCATAACGTTTACCTGACGACGAATCTCCTCCTCCTCGAGCTTATCATTCCAGCTCCAGAAGGGCAACGAGCGATGGTTTCTCTCATTAGCAAGCAGTTTTTTTATATCCATAATCTACCTCCGAGGGGCAATAATTTTTACATTTTTATATTAACATTAATGGCCATAAAAAGCAATATTATTTGTAGTGTATATATAATAAAAGACAGATATTCCCCCCAAAAGAATGGAGAGAATATCTGCCGTGGTCAACTATCTATCAGAAAGGATGTAAAATCTTATGCGCAATGGGCTCCGCGACCGCCCTTATGAACAACAAAGGATTTTTCGGCCGCGCGGGTTTTACGACGCGAACGAATCTTTTCGGCTATTTTATCTTCAAAAGCGATTAACGCCTTTTCCTTCCAAAAGGATAGAATAACAGCACCTAAAAGGGCGATTTCGATTATAGTTTGGATTACGAATTTAGTAGTCATTTTTTAGTTCCTCCTGCAAAAGAACATTTGTTCTTTTTCTGTATTTTCATTATAACAAAGGGTTTTTCATTTGTCAACCCCTTTTTTCTGATTTTATTATATTTTTTAAATTGTCCCAAAAAGAGGACTTTAGATGCGCCCTTTCAGAAAAGATTTTTCCCGTATGTTCTAGCACTTTTCGGGAGGGGAAACCCCTCCCCTACGATGATAATTTAATGAACACTTGTAGGGGACGATGCTGCTTCTGGCGATTCGTGAATCGCCCCTACGATTGCCATTGGTCGGGGTGCTTGTAGGGGACGATGCCTACATCGTCCCGCCGTGGTTTATATAAAAAAGAAACGGGCGGATGTGGGCATCCTCCCCTACGTTTTTTCAAACACTATATTATGAGCAAATCAAGGCTCCCCTTGTCAGGGGAGCTGCCGAGTGGGGCGAGGCTGAGGGGTAGTTCTTTCTCTCCCTTCGTCACGCTAACGCGTGCCACCTCCCTCGTCAGAGGGAGGCTTGCGAAGGGGCTGCGCCTCGCGCCTGTTGCAATAAATTCTTATTTATGCTATAATGTATTTGTCACACAGTTTCATATTTTTTAACCCCTAGGGAAACATACTTTGGTAAAAGGTGTTTCTCTCTTCTTCATATGCCTAGGGGTATTGAAATTGTGTGACAACAATGAGAGACTTCACTTTTTCGGTGTGTCTCTCATGAGACACACTTTTTTTATTTCATGGAGGAATGACAAATGAAAAGAATTTTAGCTGTTTTTTTGGCAATTGTTATGATGTTCTCGCTTGTTGCTTGTGGCGGCGGTGGAGAAGATGAAGCAAAGGCCGAAAAGTATTGTTGGAATTGTGGCGAAGGCATTACTAAAAATGCAACGTTTTGCGAGCATTGTGGCACCGAAATTAATGCCACTAGCGAAGAAAATCACAGTGATACTCCTTCTAGTAACAATACATCCTCCCCGGCAAGTAAACCTGCTGAAAACACACCTACTGCATCAAGCAAACCTGCAACAAATACACCAGCAACTTCAGGCAAGCCTGCGACAAATACTCCTACAGTTACAAGCAAGCCCTCTACACATACGCATTCTTATTCTAAAAAGGTTACTGCTGCAACCTGCACTGCACAAGGATATACAACATATACCTGTTCCTGCGGAGATACATATAAAGACAACTATACAAAATCTTCCCACTCATACACTCAATATAAATGCACAAAATGTGGAGCTGTGGATAAATCGCACGCGTATGAGTATTTGATTGAATGGGTAAAAACAAACGGAACTTACAAGAACGGACAATATGAATATATTTTTCAAGGAAGAAACAATGCAGCGGATCGTTATGGGTTGACATATACTCTTGACAACGAATACCTTTCCGTTTGGAAATTTGATGCTACATCTGGTTATAGC
Source organism: Oscillospiraceae bacterium (assembly GCA_015065875.1). Taxonomy (GTDB): domain Bacteria; phylum Bacillota; class Clostridia; order Oscillospirales; family Acutalibacteraceae; genus SIG589. Next base: position 17,472 of record SVPK01000018.1, on the reverse strand, counting down.
TCTTACACCGCTATCTATTTAGACATTTATTATTACGGATTCTCTTTCGCTGATGATACTATATATGGATATATTAAAGCGGGATCTTATAACCCAAACGCTTCTTTAACTTATAAAAGTTCCGATTGTAGTGTGCTTTCCCCTGAACAACTTCTCCCCACCGCAAAATCGGCAATTGATTTGACATTAACACTTTTTAAAAACTTTTTGACAAATAATAAATTAGGTATTACATTAGCAGATTTAGGATTTGAAGCATTTTAAAAAGTGATCAGTATAAGGAGCGGAGCGGGAAACCGCTCCTTTTCCTTTTTTATCGGCTCTTGTTTTTATTGTTGATATTTTCCGCTTACATAAGTATAATATTTATATATAAACTTTTTAGGGGGACTGCGTTTTGGATTTTAGACAGTTCTGGGATAATCTTGAAGGTAAGAAAATCGCTATGTGTGGCATTGGGGTTAGTAACTCGCCGCTCATACTTGACTTTTTAAATAAGGGCGCCCGCGTTTATGCATGCGATAAGCGTAGCCGCGAGCAGATTGGCGAAATGGCCGACCGCCTTGAGGCGGCAGGCGCAGAGCTGCGTTTGGGCGAGGGCTACCTCGATAATCTCGAGGTTGACATAATATTCCGCACGCCCGGAATGAGCTTCCATCTGCCCGAATTATCGGCAGCAAGAAAAAAGGGTATCGCGGTTACAAGTGAGATGGAGGTTTTCTTTGATTTATGCCCTGCAACCATTTTTGCGGTTACGGGCTCGGACGGCAAAACCACCACCACAACCCTCATCGCCAAAATGCTCGAATGCGAGGGCAAGACGGTTCATGTTGGCGGTAATATCGGCACTCCGCTGTTACCCATTATCGATAAGATTAAGCCGGAGGATTTTGTTGTTGTAGAATTATCCTCATTCCAGCTCATTTCAATGCGAAAGAGCCCCGATGTTGCGGTTGTTACCAATGTTGCTCCCAATCATTTAGATGTTCATAAGGATATGGATGAATATGTTGAGGCCAAGCGAAATGTTATTCTGCATCAGAACGCATTTTCGAGAACGGTTCTCAACTATGATAACGAGATAACCAATAGTTTCAGAAGCGATGCGCGCGGACAATCGCTCGGCTTTAGCATGGAGCGCAGGGTTAAAAACGGTTCCTGGCTCGATAGCGAGGGTATGTTGCATATGTCATACCGCGGAATCGATGTTCCGATTCTCGACCGCAAGGAAATCGCCATTTTGGGCGACCATAATGTTGAGAATTATCTTGCGGCCATCGCGGCGGTTTGGGGCTATGTAAGCGCCGATTGCATCCGCAATGTTGCCCGAACCTTTATGGGTGTTGAACATAGAATCGAGCTCGTTCGCGAGATAAACGGAGTTCGCTATTATAATGATTCCATCGCCTCGAGCCCGACAAGAACCATTGCGGGACTCAAGGTTTTCGAGGGCAATGTTATTCTCCTCGCGGGCGGATATGATAAGCATATCCCCTTTGAGCCGATGGCCCCCTATATCAACGAAAAGGTTAAGCTCTTACTGCTTACAGGTCCTACCGCAGATGCCATTGAAAAGGCAGTTTTGGAGGACGAAAGCTACTCGGGCAGTTGCGAGATAGTAAAACTCAAGGACCTCGCAGAGGCGGTAGCATATGCACATACTCATGCCGTTTCGGGTGATGTTGTTACCTTAAGCCCCGCCTGTGCGAGCTTCGATGCTTTCCCCAACTTTGCCGCCAGAGGTAATTATTTTAAGGAATTGGTGAATAAACTTTAATGGATATTATATCTACTCTTAAAGAGCTTTCAAACAGCACCTATATAGGTCACCATAATGATGCAATAAAAATCGCCGAGCAGATGCTTGGCGATTTTAGCAAAAAAGAACTCTCGGCAGGAAACACCGCCTTTTATTTTAAAGGAAAAAAGGATAAAACCTTTCTTTTAGAGGCGCATATCGACGAGATAGGTTTTGTTGTTACCGAGGTTTTTGATAGCGGCTTTCTGCGCGTTTCAACGGCGGGAGGCTTTGACCTTCGCGCCCTTCCCTCTCATCGAATTATAATTCACGGAAAGGAAAAGGTTTCGGCCGTATTTACAAGTATTCCTCCCCATCTATCAAAGGATGAGGCCGTTTTTGATGATATTGATAAGCTCTATCTCGATACAGGCCTGGGCGATAAGGCTAAATCCCTTATTTCGGTTGGCGATTTTGCAATCTATGATACCCAAGCTACAGAGCTTTTGGGAACGCGAATTACAGGTAAGTCGCTCGATAACCGCGCAGGGGTTACAACCCTTTTGGCCGTTGCCGAAAGGATAAGCGCCAATTGCGGCTATAATGTTATTCTGCTTTTCTGTAATGGGGAGGAAATAGGAACCCGCGGGGCTATAACCTCGGCCTTCGCGCTCGATGCCGACGAGGCTATATGCGTTGACGTTAGCTTTGGCGATTTCCCCGGTGTTGGCGCCGCCGAGAGCGGAAAGCTGGGCGCAGGTCCTATGATTGGTTGCTCGCCCATACTCGATAGAAATATGTTTGCCCGTCTTTGCGAGTTGGCCGAAAACAAGGGCATTTCATACCAAAGAGAGATTATGAGCGGACGCACCTCGACCGATGCCGATATGGTATCGGTAAGCAAGAGCGGAATCCCTACCGCGCTTATATCCATTCCGCTTCGCAATATGCATACCGATTGTGAGCTTTGCGATACCGCCGATATCGCTTCGGCGGCCGAGCTTATATATGAATATATAGTTTCGGGAGGTGTTTGTCGTGACTGATATGCTAAGGATACTTTGTAATACCTGCGGCACCTCGGGCAGAGAGGATGCGGTTCGCGATACGATAGTATCCCTAATAGACGGTTTTTGCGACTATAAAATCGACCCGTTGGGAAATATAATCGCCTTCAAAAAGGGTAAAAAAACACCAAAAAAGCGCATAATGCTCGATGCTCATATGGACGAGGTTGGCTTTATTGCAACCTATATAAACGAGCAGGGACTCATAAGCTTTTCATCGGTTGGCGGTATCAATACAGAATGTATTCTATCGCAACGGGTTATATTCGAAAACGGAACTGTTGGAGTTATCGGCAGCAAGCCGATGCACCTTTTATCGGCCGACGCAAGAAAAAAGCTCCCCGAAACCGATAGTCTTTATATCGATATCGGAGCCGCTTCGGGCGAGGAGGCAAAAAAGATAATATCGCCCGGCGATACCGCCGTTTTTTATCCCAAATTCCTGGAGCAGGACTCGATTATAGCCTCAAAGGCCATCGATGACCGCGCAGGCTGCGCTATACTCATTTCGCTCCTTCGCGAGGATTCGGAATACGATTTTTACGCAACCTTTACGGTTCAAGAGGAGATAGGTTCTCGCGGCGCCGCTACTGCGGCATTCGCGGTAGAGCCCGATTATTGCCTCTGCCTTGAATCAACCACCGCCTCGGATATCGAGGGGGTAAGCGGGGCGCGCCGAGTATGCGAGTTGGGACAAGGACCGGTTATATCCTTTATGGACCGCGGAACACTTTATGACCGCGAGCTTTTCGACCTAGCCAACGGGATTTCGATGCCGCATCAGGTTAAAAGTATGGTTGCGGGCGGCAACAACTCGGCAGCCATCCATAAATCGCGAGGCGGGGTCAAAACTCTGGCTGTTTCGGTTCCCTGCCGTTATCTCCATTCGGCTTCTTGTATGTCATCACTTGATGATATTAAGGGTGCCTATGATATGGCAAAGGCTATGCTTCAAAAATTGGGGGAAGCAGAAAATGATTAAGCTTATAACCAATTTTTCAGAGGGTCCCATAGCGGACCCTAACTACATAAAAATAGCCTCCAGCATACGCGCCTACGGAACCGCTCGTCCCTTTTGCACCGCATGGAGACAGGATGAAACCCTTATTTGCCGAATCGACGGTAATATGACGCTCTATGGCGACGATTTTGATGCCGAGGAGATGAAAAAATTCATCTCTGCGGTAGGGGCGGAAAGCCTTTCTTGCAGTGTGAATGCTGCCGAAAGGCTCGGCTACCCTTATAAAAAATACTCGGTTTTACGCGCAACACGCGGCATGGCGGCGCAGGCCGATTTTGAACCCTCCTGTGACGAGGTTTATCGCCTTCTTTCGGAGGGCAGCGATGGAGATATCGCCCTTCCCGAACGAACCGCATTCATAGCCGACCTATCCCATCGCATTCGCCACGGGACAGCCATCGCGGCGGTTTATAAATCGGCCGTTTGCGTTGTTCCCTATATGACCGACTATGGCGCTCTTATATGCGGGGTCGCCACCGAAAAATCGGCTCGCGGCAGTGGATTTGCGGGAATGTGTGTTGCGGGAACGGTTAATCGCCTCTCGCGTCCCACCTTTGTTATCTGCTCGGAATCGGTTATTCCCTTTTATAAAAAATTCGGTTTTTCCGAATGGGGCGAAAATGCCGAAATTTCTTTTTAATTCTTATTGATTTTATATCCGATTTAGGGTAATATTATATTATGATTTTGAAAGGAGGGTTAGGTGTGACCAAAATTTTCGATAGTTCGGCGCTTTCTATTTTGCCGCTTTCTGATGGCATCATTTTTGCATACTGCGAAGAACTCGATGGCGACCGTATGGCGGTTGGCTTTAAGTCGGTTTCTTTCGAGGACGGAAAAATGAAAAATGTTACAACCGATTATTATTCTATCGCAAAATTCGGCGCAAACTATAAATCCCTTCTTTTAACCATTGATAATCCTGTTACCTGCAAGGCGGTATACCTGCAAAACGGCAATGTTTTTGTTGTTAATGATGCGGGTCAGGCCATGATAATCGACCGCGATAACTGCATCGTTTGGAACGGCGAAATTTCGCATAAGGGGGCTCCCGCTTCGGGGGTTGCCGCCGATGGAAATACGCTTTGGTGCTCTTATAAGGATAGCGGAATCCTCGTTCGCTATAATATAAGAACTATGCGCGATGAATTACGCCTCGGCGGCGGAAAAAATACCGTTATATCCTCTCCCAAAGGAATTCATATCGCCGATGGCCTTATGCGGGTTTGCGATTGCGACGCAGGCAAGATTTTTGAGATTGACCTAAACTCCTATTCGATGAAGCTTTATCGAGAATTCGATGAGCCTGTTCATCAATATGTTAAAATCCGCTCGCATGAGCTTGTTTTGCTCGATTCGGGAATTTATGTTTTATAAAGCTAAACCCCTTGATGAAAATCAAGGGGTTTTATTTATTCTATCTCGCCCGCTATGCGCGCCGCTATATCGCCTACCGCCTCAAAATTCATAGCATCGATATAATATTTTTCTATCATATCATGAACCCTTTTGGCTTCGGCAATCAACGATATTGCTTCGCGCAACAGCTCATCTGCCGCACGGCGATTAAAGTTTATTGTTTGCTTTTTGCCCGCCAATGCCGCCATATCGGTAAAGCGTCGGGCATGGATTCGGCGGGTTATGCCTTCGGGGTGGGTCAGGCGATTTTCGCTGCAAAAGGCTATTCCCTCATCGGGGAGCAATATATGGTCGATAATATCGGGGTCGATTGTATTATAGCAGGTTATAATGCTTTTATTTAATTTTAGGCATTCCCTTCGCAGTTCCGAAAAGAACACTTTCCCTACGGCGCCCAAGTCATCCTCAAGCGCGATAACGGTTTTATAATGCGGCGCTATACTGCTTCGCAGAAATAGCATTCCTTTTGGGGTTATGCCCGATAAAAAGCGCACCGATTCGCTTGACCGCTCGCCCTGCTTTAGCATTCGGCGGCAAAGCGAACGCACAAATCTTTTTATCTTTTTTTCATCCAGAACCAATGCAGCAGTTTTTCGGTTTTCCGAAAGGAGTCCTCCCGCGGCGGATATGTATCGCGAAGCCTTGGAATGAAGGGTTTTATTCTCGCGGATAAGCTTGATTATCTCGCCCTCCTTTCCCAGAAAGGCCTTATCATCCCAACAGTCGCAAAGGTTTATTATCTTTTCGCAAACCCCCGGGAAAACAGGGTCAACCGTATGGGGAGCGGTTCCATCGAGGATAACGACCTTTCGGTTATGGAATATAACGGCATCGAGCGAATCGGGGTCACTACTGCAGGGGCAAAGTTCAACCCTCTCTCCCTTATCGGCAAAGAATGCCGCAAGCTGCTTCATCATTGTTGATTTTCCCGTTCCCGGGCCACCCTTAATTATGTATGCCCTCCAACCCTCGTCGGCATTATAGCTATCCGCAAAGCGTGATACAAACCCTTTTGCGGTATTGGCGCCCAAAAAGCTTTTAAAAAGCGTTGTTATATCAAACACATTTACCACCTCTTCCATACCATATTATTCCGACAAAATGGTTTTTGTGTTGATTTTTCCTTTTATTTATGCTAAAATCTCTCTTGCGAGCATACCGGACGGCTGCGGGCGGCAACGCCTGAGGAAAGTCCGAGCATCATAAGGCAGGATAGCAGCTAACGGCTGCCGAGGGTGACCTTAAGGGAAAGTGCAACAGAGATATACCGCCTTCGTGGCTTGCGTTTTTAACGCTTGATGGGAATACCCGCCTACGAGGGTAAGGGTGGAAAGGCGAGGTAAGAGCTCACCGGCCGACCGGAGACGAATCGGCCCTGTAAACCCTATCCGATGCAACGCTAAATAAGGCTATACATTCGCCTGATGTGCCTTGAAAAGCGGCTAGAGCAGTAAAGCAATTTACTGTCGAGATAGATAGTCGTCCAAGACAGAACTCGGCTTATAGGTAGGCTCGATATTAAAAAAGCACTGTTTTAAAAACAGTGCTTTTTTATATTTATATATCGTGCAGATGGAGTTTAAGTGAGCTTCGGTGCATATGAACACTCATAACAACACCTATACCTAAAAACAGGCAAAGCAACGAGGTTCCGCCCGCGCTAAAGAGCGGCAGGGTTACGCCGATAACCGGAAGCAAGGATAAACACATTCCGAGATTTATAATGGTTTGTGCCGCAAACATTGCAAAAATGCCAACGCATATATATTTTCCGTAAGAATCGCTTGTGCTTTTGCTTATTTTAAGTATTCTCATACAGATTGCAAAAAGCAAAATAACAACAACCATACAACCAAGCATTCCGAGCTCCTCGCCTATACAGGTAAAGATAAAATCGTTATGCCCTTCGGGAATACCGTTTTTGGTTTGAGTTAGGCTACCTCTAAACAGTCCCTGTCCGAAGAATCCGCCGTTTGCCAGGGCGGCTTTTCCCTGCGCCTGTTGATAATCGGCACCGAGCGGGTCAGACCCCATATTAAATACCGATAAAATTCGAGCGCGTTGGTCATCATTAAGAACAAAGAAATATGCCAAGGGCGCACCAATGGCAGCGGCTCCAAATGCCGAAATCCAATACCAAATTTTAAGTCCCGCCGCGAACATCATTGCAAGGAACATAAATGCGAAAACAAGGGCCGTTCCATCATCGCCCTGGAGATGGATAAGTATAACAGGCAGAGCGCCATGAACGCATAAAAGAAAAACGTTTTTTATCTTGTTTATCTCGCTATGAACCCTGCCGAGATGGAGCGCAAAGGTTATGGAAAAGCCGATTTTTAAAAGTTCCGAGGGTTGGAAGGTTATTCCGCCTATCATAAGCCAGGCCTTATCATCGGTATTTCCCGGGGCATAGCCAATAAAGAAGGTAAGCAATACGGGAATTAGGGCAATTGCGGCAACCAAGGGCCAAAATCGCGCCGTTCGCCGATAATCAAACTGCGATATGATTATCACCGCAAGAATGCCTAAACACAGACAAAAAGCCTGCATCAAAAATTGGCGATTGCCTCCCTCGGCTCTCGTTGCCGAAAGAACCGCAACGCAACCATAGCTTCCCGCCGTTATGCAAAGGAACAAAAGCAGTTTATCGCATTCGCGCATATAGTCGGCTATGCGGGACCATACTTTTCCCATATCCTATTCACCCCCTATACATTTTTTATATTAGTATTATAAATGAAAAGCCCTATCAGTTCAAGAGGTATCAAATAATTTCAAAAAAATACAATTAATGCTTTAATCTGACTTTTATTTATGATATACTATTTATGTATGATTAAACAAAGGAGGTTGCGCCAATGGAGTATATCGCTAAAAGTCCCGCCGAGACCCAAGCTTTTGCCAAGGTTCTCGCAAGACAACTCAAAAGCGGAATGGTTATTGCCTTTGAGGGCGACCTCGGAGCAGGCAAAACCTGCTTTACACACGGGCTCTGCGAAGGGCTTGAATTCACAGGCGAGGTCTCCAGCCCCACATTTGCGATAGTTAATGTTTATTTGGGCGGAAAGATGCCCATTTATCATTTTGATATGTATCGCATAAACGGATGGGATGACCTCGAAACAACGGGATATTTTGATTATACCGAGCGCGGCGACGGAATAACCGTTGTTGAATGGAGCGAAAACATCCATTCGGCTCTGCCCGATGATACAATTTTTATAAAAATAGAAAAAATCGACCAGAACAGTCGAAAGATAACCTTGAGCGGAGGTGGGTTTTAATGAAGCTTTTATCCTTTGAGTGCTCTGCTAAAACCGCATCCTGCGCCATAACCGAGGATGGCAAGCTTTTAGGCTCTGTTATGAGTTATGTTGCGCTCACCCATTCGCAAACCCTTATGCCGATGATGGAAAATCTCCTTTCGGCAACAACCCTTTCGCTTTCGGATATTGATGGCTTTGCCGTTGCGGCGGGTCCCGGCTCGTTTACGGGTATCAGAATCGGTATCAGTGCGGTTAAGGGGCTTGCGGCGGCAGAAAATAAGCCCTGCTACCCCGTTTCAACGCTTGAGGCAATGGTTCATCAGTTTGCCTTTGCGAATGCGATAGTTTGCCCTGTTATGGATGCGCGTTGCGGGCAGGTTTATAATGCCCTGTTTAGAACCAAGGGTGGCAAAATAACCCGAATGGCAGCCGATAGAGCAATTTCGGTCGAGGAGCTGCTTTTAGAGCTTTCCCGCTATTCCGAAAAGATTATACTCATTGGCGACGGAACCGACCTCGTTTATAAAAACTGCGAGCTCGGCAATGTTATAGCGGCGCCCGAACATTTAAAATATCAAAGTGCCATAGGAGTTGCCTTTGCGGCAGAAAAGGTAGAGCCCCTGCCCCCTGCCGAGCTTGAGGCTTTCTATCTGCGACTCCCGCAGGCCGAACGAGAACTTAAGAAAAGGAGTAACTAAAATGATAGCAATCGGATGTGACCACGGCGGACTTGAACTTAAAAACGCCATAGTTGAGCATATAAAATCGAGAGGTATCGAAGTAAACGACCTTGGGATTTATGAAAATAAATCGGTTGATTACCCCGATATCGCCCTTCCTGTTTGCAATCAGGTTAGAGAGGGCAAGGCCGAAAAGGCCATTCTCGTTTGCGGAACCGGAATCGGAATGTCGATAGCTGCAAACAAGCTTTCGGGCATTCGCGCCGCAGTATGCACCGACCATTTTTCAACCAAATATACCCGCCTGCATAACAATACCAATGTTTTATGCTTGGGTGGGCGAGTTATAGGCCCCGGGCTCGCACTTGAGCTTGTTGATTTATTTTTAGATACTCCGTTTGAGGGCGGTCGCCACCAAACGAGAATTGATAAAATTGCGGCTTTAGAAAGGTAGAGGATAGATATGAAGGCTGTAATAAGTGTTATAGGAAAAGATAAGGTTGGCATCTTAGCATCGGTTTCGGCAAAATGCGCAGAATATAATGTTAATATTCTGGATGTTTCGCAAACCGTTTTACGCGATATGTTTACCATGATAATGCTTCTCGATATCGATGGGGTTTCGGTTGAATTCGGAACCTTTGCAGGCATTATGCAGGATTTTGGCGGCGAAATAGGAATGGAAATCCGCGTTATGCACGAGGATATTTTCAACTCGATGCACAGAATATAGAGGCACAAAAATGATTAATACCAAAGAAATTTTAGAAACAATACAAATGATATCCGAGGAAAATCTCGATATCAGAACCGTTACAATGGGCATCTCGCTTCTCGATTGCACCGATAAGGATATCGATGTTGCCTGCGAGCGAGTTTACGAAAAGATAACCCGTTGCGCCAAGAATTTAGTTTCGGTTTGCGAGGGCATCGAGCGCGAATACGGTATTCCGATTATCAATAAGCGTATATCGGTTACCCCGATTGCAATTGTTGCCGCTCCCTGCGAATCAAAGGAAACCTATAAATTCGCCTATGCGCTTGAGCGCGCAGCAAGAACAACAGGCGTTAATTTTATCGGCGGCTATTCGGCTCTGGTTCAAAAGGGCTTTTCGGCGGGTGACCGAGAGCTTATAGAGAGCATCCCGAAGGCTTTGGCCGAGACAGAGCATATCTGCGCTTCGGTTAATGTTGGTTCAACCAAGGCGGGTATAAATTTGGATGCAGTTGAACTTATGGGCCGCATTGTTAAAGAGGCCGCAGAGCTTACGGCTCACAAGGGCTGTATAGGCCCTGCAAAGCTGGTTGTTCTTTGTAATGCGCCCGATGATAACCCCTTCATGGCAGGCGCTTTCCATGGTGTTGGAGAGCCCGATTGCGTTATAAACGTTGGTGTTTCGGGTCCGGGTGTTGTTCGTGCGGCACTTCAAAAGAGTGAAGGTCTTAACATAACCCAGGTTGCCGACCTTATTAAGAGAACTGCATTCAAGATAACACGAATGGGTCAGCTGGTTGGAACCCTGGCGGGCGAGCGCCTCGGCGTTCCTTTTGGTATTGTTGACCTTTCGTTGGCGCCCACACCCGCGGTTGGCGATTCGGTTGCCCATATTCTTGAGGAGATAGGTCTCGAGCAATGCGGCGCCTGCGGAACAACCGCAACACTCGCTATGCTTAACGATTCGGTTAAGAAGGGTGGCGTTATGGCATCCTCCAAAATCGGCGGACTTTCGGGTGCGTTTATCCCTGTTACAGAGGATGCAGGCATGATTGCCGCCGCCGAAAGCGGAAACCTTATTATCGAAAAGCTCGAGGCTATGACTGCGGTTTGCTCGGTTGGTCTCGATATGATAAATATTCCCGGCGATACTCCTCCCGAGGTTATCTCGGCCATTATCGCCGATGAAGCCGCAATAGGAATGGTTAACTCTAAAACCACCGCCGTTCGCGTTATTCCCGCAATCGGCAAAAAGGTTGGCGACCGTCTCTCCTTTGGCGGACTTTTGGGCGAGGGTCCCGTTATGCGGGTTAATACCTCATCACCCAAGAAATTTATTGCTCGCGGCGGCCAGATTCCCGCTCCGATGCAGAGCCTTAAAAACTAATAAAAGCCTTTCGGATTTTTCCGAAAGGCTTTTTTGTTTTAATCCTTAACTATACATTCGCCAATATCCTTTAAAACATAGGTTGGCTTTGTCTCGCTCTTTTCGAGGTCTTCAAGGGTTCCCTCGCCCGAAAGCACAAACGCAGTATCGATTCCCGCATTGCAGCCACAAGCAATATCGGTATAAAGGCGGTCGCCTATAAACATAGCATCTTCCTTTTTAAGGCCGCGCTGCTCTAGCGCCAGCTCAATCATTGCGGGTTGAGGCTTGCCGATAACATGGGGACGACGACCTGTTGCCATATAGAGCATCTCGGTTACGGCGCCGCAATCGGGAACGAAGCCATAGGCGGTTGGGCAAACATAATCGGGATGGGTTGCGATATAATCAACCCCGCGAACCAATAACTGACAAACATCATCGAGTTTCTTAAAGGTAAGCTCGGTATCAAAGCCCATAACGATGGCATCGATATCGTCCTCGAGTTCGGTTGTAAGGCGAATGCCGTTTTCCTCGAGCTCGCTAACAAAGGAGCGGGTTCCGAAAGCATAGAATTTTTTGCCATCGTAATTCTCCTTTATATATTCAACCGTTGCATGGGTTGAGGTTAGAAAATCCTCTTTTTTAATAAAATCAAGGCCCATCGAATGAAGGCGCTTAACATATTTATCTGCGCTCGAGGAGGAATTGTTGGTTAAAAACATATAATCTGCGCCTATCTCTTTAACGAAATCAAGAAATGGCGGAGTTTGGGGAAAAAGATTATTCCCAAGATAAATTGTTCCATCCATATCAAGCAAATAAAGCTTATATTTTTTCAAAAAAATCACATCCAAAATAATGGTTTTATTTCCCTCCCATTATACGGCAAAGAGGGCTATATGTCAATAAAACGAAAATTTTTCGCAAAAATATTGACAAACACAAAAAAAGATAATATCATTATTTTAAAGGAGCTGATAATATGACCGTTACCGAGCTTGCTAAACTAACAGGATACTCAATTTCAACCGTTTCAAAGGCGCTTTCGGACAGCAACGAGATTAGCCGCGAGGCCAAGGAGATTATTCTTCGCGCCGCGCGAGAAACAGGATATTATGATAAGGCTATTCGCCGCCGCAAGCGTATTGGAATGCCCAATACGGTTGGTATAGCAACCTCCGATATCCGCGATTCAATGGTTTTGTCTCGCCTGTGCCGCGCGCTTCGCAATTATGGATTCTATACCGTTGTTTGCGACGAGGCCAATGCTCCCTTTATCCTTTGCGATGCCCTGGGGGTTGATGCAATAGTTTTCTCGGATGTTAAAGAAACTGAATGCTCTGTTCCCGCCTGCGTTCATCGCGGCGATGCCGATGCAACCGCCGCCGCCATCGCTTCGCTTTTGGGCGAGGAAACGCGCGAGGAAACGAAGGAGAAAAAGGAAGACATTTGGCTATTTTAGAGGTTTTTAAATGGATAACATTATTCTTATCGGTATGCCAGGTTCCGGCAAAAGCACGGTCGGAGTTCTACTCGCAAAAATCATAGGATACCGCTTTATTGATACCGACCTGCTTATTCAAGAAAAGGAAGGTCGAAAACTTTTCGAAATACTGCGTGACAGTGGCAATGATTATTTCGCCGCAGTTGAAAACGAAGTTAATTCCTCGGTCATGGCAGATAAAACTGTTATTGCAACAGGCGGTAGCGCCATATATGGAGAGGATGCAATGAAGCATCTCGGAAGTATCGGAAAAATAGTTTTTTTAGATGTTCCGCTTTATGAGCTTGAAAAGCGAATAAATAATCTTTCAACCCGCGGAATTATGTTCAAAAGCGGTCAAACCCTTAATGATATTTATAGCGAGCGTTTACCGCTTTATCGCAAATGGGCAGACATAACCATTTCCTGCGAGGGCGAATCGCTCTCCGAAAATGCTATGAAAATCGCAGAAGCCCTTGGATTATAAGATAAAAATAAAACCCTGTAACCATCGTGTTACAGGGTTTTTGTTTTAAACGATTATATCAATTGAGCCCGAGGGTCTGCTAACCGAGATTCCTTGATTCTTTGAGGAGGTCGATGTTTGAGACGAGCTGCTCGAAGCAGGAGTGTCGCTCGAAGAGCTGGGCTTTTGAGATGAGCTGCTCGAGGCGGGAGTGCTGCTCGAGGGGGTGGGATTACTGGTAACGGTGTTCGAGTTTGTGCTTTGGGTATTGCTCGAAGAAGGCTTAACCTCTTCCTTATTCGATGAAGAGCTTGAAGGCTTCTTGTTAGAGCTGCTTGAAGGCGGAGTATTTGGGGTTCCCGGTTTGGAGCCTTGGCTATTTTGCGAGCCCGAAGCCGGTTTTGAAGAATCCTCAATCTCATCACCGTTGCCATCGCCTACAGGGGGAACAACAGGGTCAAGATGGCTGTTACCGTGTTCGTCCGACGATATTAAATCACTGCGGCTGTCATCCTCGATTTCGAGTTCCTTTTTATCCTTACAGCCTGTTAATGCGAGGGAAAAGACAAATGCAAAGCAAAGTAATAAAGATATAATTGCTGTTACCTTCATTTGAGGTTCCTCCTAAATATGTACTAATACAAAAATATTATATTCGATTTTTATTTCTTTGTCAACTCAATAACCGCGCCGCTGTTGGGAGCGAGGGTCAAGGAGAAGCCCGAAGCGGTTTTTTCCATAACTGCATCGCCGCGAACACTATCAACTGCGACCGCCTCATATCCCGAGAGGGTTATCTCCTCGGTAACGGTTTTAGGCAGATAGTTTATAACGAGCGCTACCGCTTTATCATCCTCGATATGCTCGGTAAGACCGATATACGGGCTCTGCTTTTTGGCGATTTTAGCTTTGCCGATGCCCATGGCTTTATAAAGCTTATAGTATGCCTGATGGTTGGCGCCATCTATAAACGACGGGGTTGTTACTGCGGTATATTCAATGGGTGCATTACAGAAATAAACCTTACCCTTACCGGTCTTGTTAACGCCGAAAACAGGGTTACCATCATGAGCAGTTGCAAGAACCTCGGCGGTTAGAGCCTTAAGCTTCATCTCGTATTTCGGAGAAAGAACCAAATTCTCGCCCTCAAAGGTTGCACGCTTTTCTTCGGTTGCAACACTGCGGGAAACGAGTTGGAAGCCTGTAACCTCGGGGAATTCCGACATCATGCCGCCATCCATTGATATATAGAGGGTTGCGCCCTTTTCTCTAACTCGACGCAAAAGTTCGTTCTGCAGATGCTTTGTGGGCTCGCCATAGAGCGAAAGCGAGGGAAGGAAATAGGCTTCGGCCTCGGGGATTTCTTGGTCATGGAATGCAAATTCGAGTTCGATTCCCGCCTGTTTTGCGAGTAGGAAGGTTCCATAGGCAACGCCCCAAGAATCCTGATTTCTAACCAAGATGCATATTGCATCGGCCTTACGGCGCGGAAGCGGACGGCCAAAGCGCTCAATGAATTTAGAAAAATCGGTCATGCTATCGAGGGCCTTTATATGGGTTCCATCGGCATAAATCAGCGCAAGCTCGCGCTCAAGAGCACACCAATCATAAGGAATATTATTGAGGGCGCTCTGATTGCAGGCACACCACCACATAAATCCATTGCAATCGTGAGCCCAGAGGCCAAACAATGCCATATCGGCATTGGCGGCGATAAGGTCTTGGTTTGCAAACATCGGTCCCAATGTATTTATCTCCTCGGCAAAGCAGGGCTTTCCGCCAAGGCCGCGATAATAAAGCGATTCTGCAACGGCATGGTTGGCCGATTTCATACGGTTAACCTCATCGGTTTCGCAATGCTCTGTAAATGCGGGATAAGGATGGGTGCAGAGAACGTCGGTTATTTCACCCTGGTCCTGCGGGCGCCAAGCGGCATTGGGATTTAAACCATGCATTCCCGAAATAACGGGATGGATTTTATCCTCTGCACGAATGGCATTGGTTATAAGGGCCGACCAAGTATAAGCGCAGTCGGGGTCCTCTGTATAATCCATACAATTACACTCGTTGCCGATATCCCATGCGACAACGGCCTCATGGTCCTTAAAGCGACCAACCATATATTTAACATATTTCATCTGCCATTTGAGGGCGGTTGGGTCGGTATAAAGATTGCTATGCTCAAGGGCGCGCGGAACATAAAGCTTTCCGCTCATCCAACCTGTCATAAGGCCAATCATAACCTGAATATCGCGTTCAAGGCAAAGGTCTAAAAAGCGGGTAAGACGCTCCACCATCAAAGGATTTATGCCCGCATCGGCTTCGGGAGTATGTGCCTTCGGCATATCATCGATAGATATATCGCGCTTGCTATGATTTCCCGCAAACTGATTCTTTATAGGTTGGAATTCGCTCCAAAGCGGGAACATTCTAACAACCTTAACATTAGCCTCAACCAAGAGGTCAAGGTCGCGGATGATAACATTCTCGTCCCACTGGGTCCACATATCGATACCTGCATTAGAGGCCCAATAGTTAACTCCTACAAAGAATTTTCCGCTATCAAAAAGTTCACATTTCATAATATAACAACTCCCTCGGATTATCTTATTTGATTATATCATAAATGTGTAAAAAAGCAACAAATAAAAAGAAATAGAGAGGGGGTCACCCTCTCTACTTTTAAGATACAGAGCTTCCAAGTCCGAAGCTTACCGAAAGCGCTCGGTCTACCCTATCCATCGCGCCGCCATCAAGACTGCCCATCTTTTCTTTAAGACGCTTTTTATCTATCGTTCTCACCTGCTCGAGCAACACGATAGAATCCTTGGAAAGCCCGCAATCATCCGCGCTAACGCTTATATGAGTCGGCAGCTTTGCTTTATCATGCTGACTGGTTATTGCCGCCGCTATAACGGTTGGGCTATAACGGTTACCAACATCATTTTGAATTATAAGAACAGGCCTTACTCCGCCCTGCTCCGAGCCGACAACGGGACTCAAATCTGCATAATAGATATCTCCGCGTTTGACTGTCATTTATATTTCACGCTCCGAAATTATGTTTGGTAATATTATTGTTGCCTTTATTTTTTTAAAATAATCATCGGGGCAAAAAATTTACCTCGCTATATAATATGCAGTCGTTTATAGGTCGGTTAAAATGTAAATAGTCCTTGAAATGTAATGTAATATTATATATAATAAAATATATATGTTTATTTTTGCGGCTTGGAGGCGCTTTTCTGATGGAAAAGATTTTTTTGGTTGGAAATCCCTGCTCGGGAAAGAAAAAACTTAAGAAAAATTTGCTGGATATCGTTAGTGTTTTTTCGGACGCGGGCTATGATGTAACGGTTTATCCAACTAAAAGTCGCGGTGATGCAACGGTTGTTGTAAAGGAACTCTCAAACGAGTATTCGATTATAGTTTGTTGCGGGGGCGACGGAACCTTGAACGAGGTTATCGAGGGTATGATGTATAACCCCAACAGCTATAAGCTTGCATACATCCCCGCAGGAACGCTTAACGAATGGTCGAGCAGCCTTCATATTTCGCGAAAAATCGCCGAAGCCGCCCGCGATATACCCAAGGGCAAGATAATAACCCTTGATATCGGAAAATTCGGTGACCGATATTTTACCTATACCGCCTCCTTCGGAGCATTTACCGATGCCTCATATGCTACATCGCAAAAGGTTAAAAATGTTCTCGGACACGCGGCCTATATTCTCCACGGTGCCAAAAGCCTCGCAAAAATTAAAAGCTATAAGCTAACCTTTGAGCACGATGGCGAAAAAACAGAAGGAAAATTCCTTTTTGGTGCGATTACCAACTCATTCTCCTGCGGCGGAATAATTAAATACAACCAATCGCAGGTTGAACTCAATGACGGACTTTTTGAGGTTCTCCTGGTTAGAAGGCCTGCTCGCGGAGGAAGGCTCCGCCATATTGTTGCAGGAATTCTTAAAAAGGATTTTTCGAATCCCGCTTTTGAATTTTTCAAAACCGATAAGCTAACCGTAACCTCCGAGGAGGGCTTCTCCTGGACGCTTGATGGTGAGGAAGCCTTTATGGAAAGCGGAAGCTTGGAAATTAAAAATTTAAATTCCGCTATTTCCTTCTTTGTTCCCGCAGATAAATAATTGTTTTAATATTTTGTTTTTAAGGAAGTGTTTTACTTGTTTTCAAGAGATATGGGTATCGACCTTGGAACCGCCAATACTTTAGTTTGTATTAAAGGAAAAG
>SVPK01000017.1 GCA_015065875.1 Oscillospiraceae bacterium | reverse complement strand
TATTACTGCGGCCTTGAGAAAAGCGCGCTATATCATCTTCATCCAATACGCAAGCCGCATCGCAAACATATTGGTCGCTTGTTTCATCATAGGAATAATAGGCGCAATGTTCACACTGGTCCATAAATCAGCACTCCTTTCAAAATTTTACCGATAAATTATATCATATATAAATTCTTATTTCAACATTATAAAAACACAATGGTGGGCGGCTATCTTTGGATGATGAACAAGTTTTCCCATAGCATATGCGCTATCGCGCCGCTCCGCGGTTTGCGGAGGAGTTGTTCGTTCTTTTGCATATAAGTATAAAGCTTCTCAAAAACCAAATATCGCAAAATAAAAAGAGGGTTCGCTGAACCCTCTTTTTAAAAAACTATTTTACCAACGCGGAAGACTACCGGCGCGCTCAAGCGCACGACCCTGCGCCTTCTTATATTCCTTTCCCGCCATACGCAAGAATGAGGAGTAATTCTCCAAATCCTTAATCATATTAGCAGAAGTAGAGCCGGTGTCCTTCATTTCATTCCATTCGCGTTTAACTGCCAAATAATCAGCACCCTGCCAAGAGGCCGAAAGAGATACTATTTCGTCATCAATTTTTGTTACATTTGATTTGTGCTTTGTTATGTATGCCTCTATTGAATCGGCCGCATGCGCGAATTTATTATAATCAACCATTATATAAGCCATAATAATACCTCTCCTATTTGAAAGCCTCTGCAGCAGTATGTATTTGAGATTCGGTATGGTCATAGTTTGCTGCAACCTGTTGTTTCAAGAACACAACAAGATTATCAACAACGGCATAGCGCGAATCACGATAATTATCGCGAAGGTTATTAAAAGCATTCATTGCGTTATCGCAGGCGCGGCCGTCCCAAGCACTATTAAGTGAATTTATAGCACTCTGAACCTCCGAAAAATCCTCACGAATTTTGGAATTATATTTTCTTATATTATTTGCCGCAAGGTCAACCTTTCCGGTATCAACTGAAATTGCCATTTGAATCACCTACCTGTTAAAATGCATGGCCGCCACCGCCGCCGGATGCATCGCCGCCTGTTGCCGCGATAAACTCCTCAGTTAGCGCCGACTCATCTATGTTGTATACTCTATTTCGCACATAGCGATACTGCTCAGCCACATTTTCAACAGTTCGAGCACATCTATCGCTTCCTATACCGGCAAACTCATGTCTTAATCCATATGAAATACTATGTAACTCATCAATAATGCTTTGTAGTTCATGCTGAATATTCCATATTTCTTGCTGTGTTGATGCGTCCACAAAACCGCCTCCTTATAGCTTATTAATTATCGTGTTTTCGACGTTTTCAAAATCATTCGCTGTTTCTCTGAGATACTGTATACATCTGTTAATCTTCCAACTTTCGCCTGTCAGAGCATCCGCCTGTATGAGGTCCCACAAATCCCAAAATCCAACTCGCCAATATAAGGAATCGAACCAACCATCAAGCATATCTAATCTGCGGTTAACAGCGCTCAACCTATCTGCATAATTTCGGAGCGAAGCCGTGTTTACCTTGATATATGGACCGGCAGAATCACCTATTTTCCCACTAATCTTATCTAAAATCTTAGTTGCTACATTAATAACCTGATCGGCAAAACGCCCCAAAGTAACACATATTTCAATAGCACCTACAATTGCCTTAACACCTGCAGGGCCTAAAAGTGCACGTCCCATCTCAATAATTATATGTCCGACATATGCTTGAACACTTTTAATTTGAGGCTTTTTCTTCGCAAAACCACTATCAGAAACCGTAAGATTACACAAACTATGATCATCGAATCCCGAATGATCGCCATCAAATGATGATTCAACTATTATTACCCGTCCGGGAACGGTCATTATAGACGAAACATAATCATATTCATTTTGATAATTTTTTATTTTGTCGTCAATTTTAGCAATATCATATGCATGGAGCAGCATAAATGCTTCGTTAAATCCAGGAGCATTGAATGTTATAACATTCTTAACCTTGTTTTGGGGCTTCATAGTTATAGCTCCATAAAGAGCAAGGTTTCCGCCTAGAGAGTGGCCGGTAAAATGATAGCCATCATAATGGCCGCTTTTTTCCAGGTCATGCATAAAACTTTGCATTTTCTTTTGTTGTGAAGTTGATAAGGCATATGATAGCTCTCCATCTGCAGCCATATCGGTCAAAGAATCTTTATCACTCAAATCAAAGCCTTCCGTTCCGCGGCAAGCTACTGTTACCTCATTGGAGGGGTCCTTAATTGCAATTGCTGCAAATCCACTGCCATACTTATCATCTGTAGACTTTACTATTTCATAGCCACCGGACTCAGTTTTTTCCAAAAGACCGCCTATTACACTATCATAATTTGAACCGAGGGAATCTCTAAGTGTATCTATCTGCCCAACTAATACGTCATAAAGCGACTCGCCCTGTAAGGGACGATTTCCACCTTTTGAATATGCCAATTGGGATAAAACCGCCATTTCAGCATCTGTAAAAGCCATATATTACGCCCCCTTTATCACTTTTTTGCTTGATTTTCCATCTTTTTTTGCAAGATAACGATTATACTCAACAATATAATCATTAGTTGCGCTTTCCTCAAACGAATAGACATCGCTCGCATAATCAACCGAATTCTGTTCATCAAAGTTATCAACTGCATAAGCAAAATCTATTACACTGTAATATGAGTTGAACTTCAAAACACCTTCTATAACATTCTTTTCAAAAGAATTCTTGTCACAAATTGCATTGCTAGCAAGCACACACATATGCATACGAACATCGAAATCCGAATTTGATAAGCAATATTCAAATCCGTTCGCGATGTCATCGAGAGTGAATTTATAATTTATAGCACCAATTTCTGCAACGATTGCCAGGGCATCGATGTTTTTTTCTTTAAAATACTTTGCAAATCTGGCTCCCAAAACGCACTCGCAATAATCATCTTGGATTTCTACTTCTTTATTAGGCGAAGATATGGTTTCATCGGTTTCCTCAAAAAGCAAATATGCCGTTCCATTAAGATAACAATAGGATATAAATTCTATACCCTCCTCTTTTTCTTTGCAAATTGCTCTATAAAAACTTCCTCTGTCTCCATCTACTTCATATATTAAATCCACAATCTCAAACTCTTTTTTATACTTTTGGGTCAAAAAATCTAATATTTTTTGCGAGTATTCGTTGTGATTCATTTTCCTACTCTCCTATTGCAACATTAATCAAAATATATAAACTCTTACGAGAATAATTTTCAAATTTAAAAAACAGGGGGACTAATAGCCCCCCTTTTATTTTATCTGGGGGTGCCGCATTTGGGGCAGCAACGTTGTGCTGCATCGAACTCTGCGGCGCAGTTCTTACAAAAAACAACATTTCCGCTCGGTGCGGGAGCGGCCATAACCGACGATGTTGTCGATTTCGGGGTAGCAGAATTTCCGCCGCCCTTCTTTAATAAAACTATAAGTATTACAACCAATAATGCGATGGTTATAATTAAACCAACATAAATCGGAACAAACTCCGGATACATAATTCTACCTCCGTATCATTTGTTCCCGACGGGTTTTCACCCGTCGGGATTATTGAAACAATTTCTTATGCCTTCTTCTTTTTAAAGACAATAAATGCGGTTGCTCCAAGTGCCAAAACTACGACACCAACAATAGAGCCAATAAACAACGGAGTATTGTTATACCAACGAACAAAGATGTTTGCGTTGACAAGGAAGCCCTTTATTTCAATGGTTTCCTCGTTGCCTGCGGCATCGGTTGCAACAAACTTAACATCCTGCTTGCTATTGGATTTCGGAACTGTGAAGGTATAGTTTTCGCCATTTGCAGTAAATTCGATTTCCTTACCGTTGAGGTAAATCTTAACAGTCTCAAGAGCAAGGTTATCCTTAATCTCTACGGTTACAGTCTTGGAATCAACTGCATACTGCTTTCCGTTCTCAAAATCAACGGGAACGATAACCGGCTTGGTTTTATCGGTTGCGAAGGAGATTTCAGCCTCCTTGGCCTCATCGATATTTTCGTTAACATTGCCTGCGGCATCCTTGGAATAAACCGAGATGCTATAGGTTCCATCCTCTGCGAACAGAGCCTTATTAACTGTATACTTGTAAACACTCCACTGACCATTACCGCCGGTTAACTCAACAGTATAGTCGGTTCCCTCAACGAGGTCTGCGGGGGTTCCGTTCTTGGTAAGCTTTAAGATGATGCCCTCGCGGTCGAGCGAGTCAACATTGGTCTCAGTAAATACAACATCCTGCTCATTCTGCAGATACTTGCCGAGTATTCCCTCTACCTGCTCAAGGCTATAAACAGAACCAAAGCGGTTAGCCGAGAAGGTTATGGCCTTTTCGGTTTCGTTGCCTGCCATATCGGTAAGCTTTGCAGTTAATGTATAGATATCATCAACCGACTGAACCTTCTTAAAGTTCTCGTAGGTATAGGTCTGTCCATGGGTTATATCTGCATATGCTGCAGCATAGTTTACGGTTCCGTTATTAGCGCCCGAAAGGGTTATGGTAACGGCGTCCTTATTAAAGTTGATATCCGAATATGTAACAACGGGTGCTACTGTTCCGTTGTTGGCCGACTTGTCGGCAACTCCGGTAATATCAAGTGCAGGAGCGGTCTTATCAACGGTAAAGTCTGCAACCACATAGGTATCGGCAACGTTGCCTGCGAGGTCGGTATAGTCAATCTTGAAGGTGTAATCGCCCTCTGCAGCAAAACTTATGGTATATACTCGCTCATAGGTTGTGTCATCGCTCTTAACCTCTGTTGCAACAGGGGCAGTAAGGGCTGCGCCATCGAGCGAAAGGGTTACACCGGACCAATCGACTTCCTCTGCCTTAAAGTTGCGTTCGGTAATGGTTACGGTTGCAGTTCTGTCTGCGGCAAAATACTTGCCATTGCGAACATCATTATTATCAAACGAAACCTTAATAACGGGATCAGTATTATCGATTACGAATACGTCTTCTACATAATCCTTGGCGGCATTACCGGCCTTATCGGAGCATGTGATATCGAAGGTGTAATCACCTTCGCCATAGTCGGCATAATCGATATCCATTGTCCAGGTATTATTATCACCGTTTGCATCAGTGCCATTAGCTTTAAAATCGGGAGCTATTTCTAAAATCTCGCCATCGCGAGTTGCGGTTATAACAACCTTATCATTAACAAAGTTAAGCTCGGTTACGGTGATTGTCGCCTTGCGATTCTGGTGATTACCAATATACTTACCGTTTGTGATTTCAACATCCTCGTAATCAACATTGATTTCGGGAGCAGTTTGGTCAACAGCAAAATTAACGTGTGCTTCGTTAGTGTTTCCTGCATAATCGGTTACAACAACCTTAAGCTGCAGGTGGTTACTATCGAGAGCAAAATCTATGGGGTTAAAGTAAAATTCGCCTGATGCTTTTTCAAATTCTGCGGAATAATTTTCAGAATTGAATTTATCTATTTCCGATTTTTTGGCAGAAAGCTTAACGACTTCCTTATTGAATTCGTTATTCTTGGAATCAACTATGCTAACTGTAATATCCTTAATACCGGATACAATCGCATTAGTAGAGTTATCCTCAACTGTAAGGTTGAAATTGATATCTTCACTTGCTTCATAAAGGCCTTCAACTTCTGTTTCGGAAAGTTGAATATCAATAATCTTATCGGTTGTTATAGCGGGAGCGGCATCAGGAGCGATATTATCAAAAATTATACCATCGGTCATAAAATAAGAAGCTGTTCCCGCGTTATTAGTTACTTTTACGTAAACAACAACCTTTTTATTTGTATAATCAGCGAGGTTTATATAAATATAATGCTTATCATTATTAGTATCCTTAACTGCTGAATTCCACTGGATTTGGGTATTATTCTCTATGCCCTCTAGGGTTACTCCGTCAGCACTGCTATACTGCTTGTAATATTCAACCGATGCGATTCCCGACTGTTCATCTTCAGGGAAAACTATTACAGTTGCGCTTGTATTCTTAAATAAATTCCAAGCAATATCAGTAATGAATTCGGACCAGGCATCCTCTTTATTTCCCTCGAACTGCCATTTAGCACTTGCAGGAGTTTTATCGATATTCTTAATCTCTAACTCCTTGCTAGTGGTATTACCTGCGGTATCCTTAACATAGAAGGTATACTTTCCGTTTTCGGTAACGGTAAACACATTATCGGTCTGCCACTCGCCATTATCCATCTTATATCCGGCGATTTCAGAGGTTCCCTCATATGTAGCCAAAACAGTAACGGTTATATCTGTGTTGATGGGGTCAGTGGTTGAAGGATTAAGCTCGGTAATTGTAGGAGCATCTTTATCGATATTCTTAACCTCTAACTCCTTGCTAGTGGTATTACCTGCGGTATCCTTAACATAGAAGGTATACTTTCCGTTTTCGGTAACGGTAAACTCATTTTTGGTCTGCCACTCGCCATCATTCATCTTATAACCATTAACACCGGAGCCGTTTTCATCGGTTGCGGCAACTGTAACGGTTATATCCTTGTTGGTGGGTTCGGTTGTTGAAGGCTTAAGTTCGGTAATTGTAGGAGCATCTTTATCGATATTATCAACATCAACAACTGCACTGATTTTATTTCCTAAAGCATCCTTAGCGCTAACGGTTACGGTGCTGTTTTTATCAACCGTGAATTCGCTATTTGCGCTCCAATTTACATCATCAATAGAAAATTCAACAGAGCCTACACCGCTATCGTTAGCGATAGCCTTAACAATTACGGAAGTATTGGTCCACTCAAGGGGAGTAACCTCAACCGACAGAGTGGGAGCCTCTTTATCGATAAAGGTAACGCTAACTGTTGCCTCATCGCTTATGTTGCCTGCGGTATCCTTAACGGTAAATTTATATTCACCATTGGCAGAAACGGTAAAGGTTTTGGCGGTTTGCCATTCACCATCGTTCATTTTATACTCTGCGGCATCTGCATCGTTGCAAACAACCTCTAAAGTAATGTCATCCTTTGTCCAATCGGTTGGATTGCCGGTAACTTCGGTTATAACAGGTTTTACGGTATCCTCGAGTTCAACATCGATATTTCCAACCGCATCGGTAATCTCTATAGCATTTTCCTCGGCTATTACAACCTGCTTATAATCGGTTGCAGTTACAGTATATGTAACGGTTACCTTGGAAACCTCACCGCTAAAGCAGTTAGTTATTTCCTCGAAAACTGCAACACCATCAGCATTTGTAGTTTTTGAGAGGTCGAGAGTGTTTTCATCGATTGCCTTTATAGCAACCTCTGCGCCCTCAACTGCGGCACCTGTTTGCTTATCGGTTACGGTTACGGTAAAGACTGTAGTATAGTCACTATTTGTAGCCGAACCGGTTATCAAAGACATGCTTGCCATACTGATAATCATAACGATTACCATGGCTATAGCCATTACCTTTGATGCTTTGTTCTTGAAATTAATCATCAAAATCTACCCTTCCTTTGCATTGAATGATTTGATATCTAAAGTTTTTATCCTTTTGGTAAAAACAAAAGAGACAGATTAAATTACCTCATCGGAATGAATCAGAACCTCGCTATAGGTAACCTTAAAGGCAACCGGGAGAATTTCTTTTTCTTCTAACTCGTCGGTGTTCGATAAGACTGTTGTTGCGTTAACCGGCGGTTCCTCCGATAAAACCTCGGTTGCATTCGGGTCGCTTAAGACCTCCGTTGCGTCCGAGTCGGTTAAAACCTCGGTTGCATTTTGGTCAGTCAAGACCTCGGTTGCATTCGGGTCGCTTAAGACCTCCGTTGCATTCGAGTCGGTTAAAACCTCGGTTGCATTCAGGTCGGTTAAGACCTCGGTTTCTTCGGAAATCATTCCTGCCGTTACCTGAACTGCCGGATTCACAGTAGCAGAATAGGTTTGTTCCTTACTCAACCTACGGCTCGCCCTTGTTCCGCCTGTGAGCCCATCGGTCTTATCAAGGCGCTTTGAGGCATGAGCCATTTTTTGCGCCTCTGCGTTGGGCATAACCTTATCGGTTAACGGCCCACGTTCACGATTAACTGCACTGGGTCTAAAACGTTTATCGCCACTTGCAAAATTTGATTCTCGCATTGCCTTTATCTCGCGGGCTACGGTTTTTCCTGTAAGGTCACCGATGATTGCGGGAATGTTCATTTTAATAAACATAAACACCGCCGCCACCAAGGCAATTCCGGCAAGCGAAAATCCAATGATTGCTATAATTAACCAAGTTGCTGCACTCATTAAATCTTCACCTACCCTCTATATGCGTTTTCAATCGCAAATTCGGTTGCATCCAAGCGACCGATTATTTTTTCTTTGATTTCCTCGGTGTTTTGAGTGGTAGTTGATACTCTTTTAACCGCGGAGCTTACTCTATCAAAGAGGTCCTCAACATCCGAGCGACTGATACCAACCGATTTGAACTTTCGGGCATAGGTTTCGATTGAGTTAATCGCCAATCTATAAACCTCAAGCTCAACGATTTCGCTATTATCGCTTTGCCTTGAAATCATATTTACAAGCTCGTTTATATTTTCCCAATAAGGTTCATACATTTCGCCATCAACGGCTTCCTTAACCTTTGAAGCAATATCTCGCTTGAATACACCAATATCATGATAAACCTTGGCCATTGTATAGAAATCATCAGAGTTGTTACCATACTCCTTGGCATCAAAGAACCACGGTATCGCGCTGGACATTCGAGGAATATCGTTATCTTTCGAGTTCTGCGAACCATAATCATAGTAATACCAATAAAGCTTTCCAACCTCAAAGGCTAACTCTGCATAATTATCGGCACCGCGCAGGGCACCAAT
Source organism: Oscillospiraceae bacterium (assembly GCA_015065875.1). Taxonomy (GTDB): domain Bacteria; phylum Bacillota; class Clostridia; order Oscillospirales; family Acutalibacteraceae; genus SIG589. Next base: position 15,592 of record SVPK01000017.1, on the reverse strand, counting down.
GTTTTTATTGAGTTCACTTTTAAAGAAGGTTTCTTCCTCGGTTGTAAATACGGCATCTTCCTTAACCGCATCTACCATACCCTTATAAGCGGTTGTTTCGCCCGGCTTTATGCTTATTGCTGTTGCATAGTATTCCAGTTTTTCTTCAACCGTATGAGCTCGCTCGGCCTCAAGGATATTTCGGTCATAGTCGGCATTTTCGGTTTTAGTTTCCATAACCAATCCAAAAACACCAACAATACAGAAAATTACTGCCGCCGCAATAGTTCCAAAGAAGGTTTTAAGTTTGCGCTTCTGTTTTGCACGATATACAGCGCCATATTCCTCATAGTGATGCAAAGCATATAAAAGCTCGGCGCACGACTGGTATCTATCATCGGGATTTAACTGGGTGCATTTTTGAATTATTGCTTCCAAACCTGCCGATAGTTGCGGGTTCCAATGTCGTATCGGGTATATCTCGTAGGGCGGTTCGCAGGGGTTTTTGCCTGTTAGTAAGTGATAAAGGGTTACACCAAGGCAATAAACATCGGTTCGTGCATCGGTTTGACCCTTACCGCCAAACTGCTCGGGAGCGGCATATCCCTTGGTTCCCAAGCTTACCGTATCGGCAAGGCTTTGGTCCTTATATTCTCGTGCAATACCAAAGTCGATAACCTTGATATTACCATCCGGCTTTAGCATAACGTTTGCGGGTTTCATATCGCGATATATAATCGGCGGCTTGCGAGTGTGAAGGTATTCCAGCGCCTCGCAAATCTGCATCGCCCATTCAACAACCAAATCCTGCGGTTGGGCACCGTGATTATCGAGTATTGTGCTTAAGGTTTCACCTTCTATATAGTCCTCAATTATATAGATAACATCGCCGTTATCAATGATATCAACTATACGAACTATGGCAGGATGGTCAAGTTGTTTTATAAGATTTGCTTCGGCTATCGCGCTTTGGATAACTATTTCATTGTTTTTATCCTTGGCACGTTTTTCTATTTCCTTAATCGCCCACTGCTTATTGAGTCGTTTATCCATTGCAAGATAAACCTTCGACATGCCGCCCTGACCGATTAGCTTAAGTATTTCATATTTATCGTCAATTATTTGTCCGACAACTGCCATTATCCCACCCCCCTATACCGTTTTAATCAGTATTGCAGAAATATTATCGGTTTCACCGCGTTGCTTATTAACCTCAACGAGCCTAACGACATTCATCTTCATTTCGGTTTCACCATAGCAAACAGACGGCGCAAACATAATCTTTATTTCATCGCTTGTTATAACATGCCTAAATCCATCGGAGCAAAGCGCATAGCATTCGCCCGGAACCGCAACTCCCTCGATAAAATCGGGAGCAACAACACGCGACGCGCCAATACACTGGAGCAGAACATTTCGTCTCGGGTCGCGCAAAGCTTCCTCGGGAGTAAGCTTTCCGATTCTAACCTCATGTGCAACAACGGTTTGGTCTACCGTTAGAATTGAGATGTCCGAATCGGTTATTCTATATGCCCTTGAATCTCCTACATGGCCGATAAGGTATCTGCCATCCTCCAATATTAGTAGGGCGGTTATGGTAGTTCCAAGTTGAATATGATGCTGCATACCATATGCGCCTATAATCTGGTTTTGTTCTTTAATCATTCGCTCCCATCGATAGCGAATTTCAGCAATGGCATTTTCCTTTGCGAGCTCTAATGGCAGCTCTTTTTCAAACCAATCTGAAAATGCTCGTATCGTTGTTGCACTGGCAAGCTCACCTTTTTCGAGTCCACCCATTCCGTCACACACTAAGGCTAACAGAATATTGCCCTTTTCGGTTACTGCCTGTTTTACACATAAACTATCCTGATTGGTATCTTTTCGGATTCCAACATCAGTATGTAATGCTATTTTAAATTCCATCCTTATCACCCTCGTTACTCGATATAGAACACAAAGTCTTCGTTTGCGAGACGAATATGTGCTCCTGAAAAGATTTCAACCTCGCACTCAATCGGAATGGCTCTTCCATCGATATATGTCTTATTGGTTGAATTAAGGTCTATAATGAAATACCTTTTTTCGCGAGTAACAATATCCGCGTGACTACGACTTACGGCATTATTATCAAAAACAAAGTAATCACAATATTTTTTCTCCTTACCAATACGGAAAGAGGGTTTGTTAAGCAGAATTTTCTCCTGCGTTTTTTCTCGTATTAGGAAGGGATAGTGTGGGTCATATAATTCTTCAGACCCTAAAACTGTTGTCCCGCCGGGGTCGGCGCCTAAAACTGTTGTTCCATCGCTAAGGCCCTGGGTGTTATCCTTTCTAACGGGCTCGGGTTCAGGTATCACCACGGGTTGAGGCACCACTTGAGATGCGGCAGATGCCTCGGCTAACGGGTTATAAACACCCTTACCTGCCGATTCAGCAACTCCCGACACCTTTGCACCGCAAGCCGGGCAATAATTTGTTGTTGCCTTAAGCTCCGAATGGCAAACGGGGCATACAATTTTTTGTTGCGTTTTGGATTTTTGACCTAACAGAGTTTTTATATATTCTTCAAGGTCAAATACAGAAAAGTTAATTCCGTTATTGAGGATTGTTATATATTCCTTAACATAGCTTGTATCCTCACCGGGAGCAAATGTTGCATACTGAATTATGCTCAAAAGGAATTCGCGCAGGGTTGTTCCGCTTTCAAAAAACTGAATAGGCACATAAATGAAATATATATGTTGCGTTGCAGGATTTACCATAACCTTATTAAGGTCCATCAGTAAATACTGTTGATTAAAGTATGAGCGTTCTATCGCCTTAAGATTTGCCAAAATATTTTGAAGAATTGTTGCAAAACGCTCCTTATTAAGCGGGGTTGCAAGATATTCCCCAAAAGAAATAAATCCTGTTGTATTATAAATAAGGTTGAAGGTGGAGCCCTTGGGCACTATTTCAAGATGGAGAAGCCCTCCAACCTTATTTGAATTTATTGCATATACCTCATTCTCATTAACCTGCTGTCCTTTAAGACTTTTTAAAATGATTTGAGATACACCCATCTTATTTACAACTTTAATTTTATTCATGCCTCATCTACCTTTTAAAAGTATATTTTAGCTGCGTTTACCTTTAATTAATCCAAGCCTTCGAAATGAACATTATCTGCAGTTTTTACAATGATTGCAACAAACGCAGAATGTTTACCATCCTTTGTTGCAGCATTAACCGTTGTTACACCCGCACCAACCGCTTTGATGTTTCCGTTTTGGTCAACCGTTACTATGCTTTCATCTTTAGATGTAAAAACAACATCGGCAGCAGTATAGCCTTCGGGGATCTTTTCGATTGATACCTTTTTGGTTTCGCCAACCTCGAGATTTGCATTCATGGTTGAGAGCATCAAAATTTCGCCAACAGTAACGGTTTCGTCACTGTTATCTACATTTTCATCGGGTTTCTCTTCTTCCTCGGGTTTGTCATCAAAGGGAACATATTCTAATGTGCAGTTATCTGCTGAAGCATCCTTGCCCCAAGACATAACTCCTTCGGACCATTTCCAATTATCAACATGGTAATTAAAGAAGGTTGCGTTTGATTCATCAAATACAGAAATCGAAAGCTTAACTTTATCACCAATGAAATCAACCAAGTATGCTTCATCGGTTAAGCCAATGCTCAAAATGCCATATACGCTAACATCAAGGCACCAATCTATATGAAGTTCTACCGTTGCACCAACAGGAGCATTAAAAAATCCTCCCTGCGCTGCCGCAACTGCCTTAATCTCGGTAGCATCAGCGCTTATGCTCATGCCAACCATTCCCTCTGCCTGTGAAGGAAGAACTCCATTAAAATCTGCATCCTCTATAAGATGCATTTCTGCATCTGCCAAATGCGCCTTTACGGAACCGGAAGCACCAATACCAACCTTTGCCTCAAGACCAACCAATCGCTTTTTAAGACCAACAACATATAATGCCGGTCCAAAGCCCAATGTTGCCTCTATTTTTGCTTTTACCTCTGCTTCGATATCCGGCGGATTTTTAGTTTTTATGAATCTCAAATTGCCGTTTTTATATTCGACTCCCTTGCTACCGCTTTCGGTTATAGTAATTTCTATAGAGCCCTCTGCAGATATTGATGCGTTAACATCCAAGCAAATTTTTGCAACGCCAACAGAATAAACGTTAAGGCTACAAATTTTAATTACCTTTTTGCTGGCAATTGTTTTAGCGCCCTTTCCATCCTTATCCTTCATAACGGCACGTTTAAAATTAGTTAAAAACTTGCCGTTTCCATTACTGTATTTTGGGGCAGCAACAAATGATGCATCGGCACCAATAGAAAGGCCATAGTTTTGCTCAACCTCATAATCTATCTTTAACTCTGCCGATTTGAGATTTGGAACGGGGATTATTCCCTTCCATTCGGTTTTCATATCGAATTTCTGGGTTACCTCTAAATCTGAAACTCCAAAAGAGGCACTAAGAGCGATGCCATCATCAGGTTCATATTCTATTCCTGCCTCGAAATCCAACTTGCCATCAAGGTTATATTTCAAATTAACCTTTATATCATCGCCAACTTTAAAGCTTTTTGAAAGCGAAGCTTTGGCAAGCGGCAATGCAAAATCATTTGATATCGCATTTGCCATCTGCTCCGGAGAAAGCATTTCCTGCTTATTGCTTAAGGTAAGCTTATCTGCCGACTCTCCGTTGCTGCTCAAAGTAGTTGCAGGATTATCATGAATAACATTTCCGTTACCATCATATATAACGGTGTTCTCGGCGGTAGGAACCAGGGTTTCCTCGATGTAGATTTCTTCATATACATCCTCGAGTTTTACCTCTTCCGTCGCAGGGGTTATAACGGTATTACCTTCGGATTTCTTAACCTCGGCAACCTTAACATAGGAAACTTCACGTTTGTTTTCGGTGCTTGGTATTACGCAGATATCATCCTTTTGAATATTCTGCTCTACTCCCTTTAAAACAACTGCATTATCGGATGTCGAAACAACCTTAATTTCCTCTTTCTCGGAAGCTAAATTCACAACATTATCATGATATTCAACTTTTTCGATTCTTTCGGTATATTTACGGGTGGCCCATTTTTCCTGCGCTGCGGCGAGAAGGGCAACCGCCTTATCAGAAGGGATTTTTCTGTTTTCCCAATAGTTTCTTATTGAACTATCAAAGTTTTTTATTCCGCATTCAAATTTTTCGCCATCTGAAGCCTCTATAGGTGCAAAACCACTCGCATTAACCAGAGTTACAAGCGCCTGCTTCCAGGTTATTGTTTCATCAAGGTTAATGGTGTCGCCACCGATAACCTCCCATTCTGCCGCCGTTTGAACGGTTGCAAAATACGGGTTAGAACTATCAACATTACTAAAATAGGGTTCGGAGCTGGTATAAGATTCCATTCCAAAAGAGCTATTTAAAAGTTGTAACCACTGTCCCATAGTTATGCAATCTGCACTATCGGTTCCGCAACCGGTAAGACCAAAGGCCGAAGACAGTATTGTTAATATTACGAGTAAAATCGCTATAAACCGTTTCATAAATATCCCTCTGACTCTTTTTTCTTTTATATAAAAGGATTAAATCCTCATTATTTTCAACTTTAGGCAGGTGAGCACGAGAGAGGGGTGCTCACCTGCGAAAAAATGCATTATCTAAATGCGCTTGCGCTGCTATGAACTGCATTTTCGGTGTTTTCATAGCTCTGTGCGGTATTCATAAGGAATTTTGCATAAGACTCTACAACGTTCTTATACTCCTCAAAACGAGGCTTAAGTGCGTTCATTGCGGCTCTGATTTCTTCAGCAGCATCGCTCTTCCAAGTATCCTGAAGGTCGTTCATCGACTTGTTGATATCTGCGAGCTTATTGTCAAGATTGTTATTAATAGTGCGAACCTTTTCTGCGGTTTCGGTTAATACCGAGGTTGAAATCTTAATTGAATCTGCCATTTCTTTTTTCCTCCTCTATTAGTTAACTAACTTGCGTGCCTCAGCAACAACGGTTTCCTGAGTTTCGCGATAATTTTTAGCACTCTGACGAAGGAAGGATGCATAGCTGTTCATAAGCTCATACATTTTTGCAAAGTCGTCCTTAAATCCGTCAATCTGGTCTACAAATGCGGTGTTGTCCTTGCCCTGCCAGGTCGAAGCCATTGCGTTAGTCTCATTATAGAGAGCTTCATACTGGGTCTTATAATCAGCTGCTAAGCCCTCAATTTTCCCTGCAGTGGACTCCAAGATTTCAGGGGTTACTTGAATAATTTCTGCCATAAAATGACCTCCTTAAAATTTTATATTAACATCAGCTTTGAGCCGTTTTTAATCGCGAGCTCATGAACCGATAAATTAATATTGATAATTGTTCCGTTTTCACGGTGACATATTGCTGTGTTTTCATCGGCCAAAAATCTGCCGTCTGACATCTCTTTTACTGCCCTTTTTATGAGTTCTAACACCTCATGCATAGGTGAAGATAAGGGAATGAAAATATCAAACGAGCGTTCAAGCACCGGAACGAAAACTTCAACTAAAACTTTATCCATTTTTATTCAACCTCCTCATCGGATTTCGAGGTTAAAAGCTTAACGAGGGTTGGGCGATTTCTAACAATCGAATGACCGTATTCGCTGCCAATCTCCTCATAAAGGTCGTTGGTTACCTTTGATACCTTGAGCAAATACTGGTCGGCAACGCCGTCGCTTACCCAAAGTCCGTCAGAGCCGGTTATATGGCGTTTGAACCAAGGTTCATAATTATAACTGCTCAACTGTAGCGAGGAATCTGCAATAATAAAGTGAAGTTTGTAAATTCCCTCGCCCTTTTCAATCAGGGTAAACAGTTTTTCCTTGGCTTCAGCCGAAAGACGCTCAACCATTTTCTTGAATCCATTGATTACATAAACCTTTTCCTCGAACCTATCGAGCGAATGAATATCAAGGTTAGCATCCTTATATGTATTGTTTCGCTCAACCATATCATTGAAAATGTTTACAACCAAAGACTCGTAATCTTCCTCTGCCATCGTTGCGTTTCCAATATCCGCATCGGATAAGCTCTTATCGGCATCCACAACCCTTACCTTGGCAATGGTTGAAACAACCTTTGTGAATTCCGATATGAAATCAGTTATTTCGCCGATATCCTGCGCGATAACAGGATAAACAACCTTATTTTCCAAATTAACGGTTGCAACACTTAAGCTCTTCTTGCCAACGCCAATCGGAACCGATTTAAGGTTAGTTATATAGGCCTTAACGTTATCGTACTTAACGGTATGCGGTAAAACAGGAACCGGCTTTGCAAAGCTCTTTGCCGTTTCGCAAAGTCCTGAGCAATAAGCACGAACAAAGTCTTGCATATCCTCAACATCGCTACAGTATGCAGTTTGGAACTCGTATACCTTATCAAGTGCAACCAAACCACGGCCCTTATATTTAGAGGGCACCAATCCATCGGTTTTGCCAACGACAACAGCATAATCAGTTGTATCATTGAGTTGCATTGTAAGCATCGTTTTAAAGTTCTGCTGGGTCTTATACCTTACTGCATTTGTTGTTCCTGCGGTTACGGCAAAGTAAATACCGTATTTAACACCATCCCTGGTGAGCAGGGTTATCGCATCCTGCCAATCTTCAAACTGCTCTGCAAACCCGGAGTAATTATTAAGCAATACAACAATATTAGGAACTGTTTTTCCACTATTGCGGCAATAGCTTGCATAATCGCCTCCAAATTCGGAGAAAAGATTCTTACGGTATTCAATCTCCTTGTAAAGCATCTTTAAGAAGTTGACTACCCTTTCTTCGTCAGAAGAAACCATAACTCCGCCAACCTGCGGTGCCTTCTCGAATGCTTTTAAGGTTTCAGAGCCGAAATCCATAATATAAAGATTTAGCTCATCTGCAGTATGGTTTTTGATAAGCGAATAGGCAAGAGAGGTTAAGAAGGTGCTCTTTCCATTTCCCGTTGCACCATAAACCAAGCAGTTTCCTTCTGCCGAAAACGGCACGGTTAAAACGTTTTGGGTTTGGTTAAACGGATCATCGTATTCACCAACTACAGGATTTAAAACAAATCCGCTATTCTTCTTGGAATACTTGTTTTCAAGTTCATCAACAAAAATTCTCTGCGGTATTGGGTCAAGCCATAACGGGCGAACCGAGATTTTCTCCTCGGTTGCAAGGTCGGACAAGTATTTTACAATTGCAACTATCTGCTTAACCTTGCTACCCTTGGCAACCTTTTTCTTATTAGGCTTAACATTCATCAATACACGGCCGAGATTATCAACTACCTGAATGCTTGAATCGATTGATTTTTCAACCGTTTCGGTTGGAATATATTCAGCGCCGCACCAAGCTGACTGACCGAGAGCGAACAACTCATTAAATCCAACCTGCAGATAGAAACGACCTGTTTGTGAAAGCTCTGCAGCATCGGGACATTTAATCATATCTTGGCTATCGGCCTTTTCCTGAACCTTAAGACAAACTCGGAACTTACTGTTGCTCCAAATTTGGTCATCAACAACGCCGCTCGGCTTTTGGGTTGCAAGAATCAGGTGAACACCTAGGCTTCGACCTATACGCGCGGCACTTATCAACTGCTCCATAAACTCCGGCTGTTGAGTTTTAAGCTCGGCAAACTCATCGGAGATTATAAACAGATGCGGCACAGGCTCGGAAACAACCTTATCGCGATACAGCTGCTGATACTTATAGATATCCATTGTTCCTTCGTTAGATATCTTTCTAGCTTCATTAAATATCGCCTGACGACGTCGCAATTCACTCTGAATAGATATAAGCGAGCGCTTAACTGCGGCACCATCGAGGTTGGTGATTGTTCCCGCTAAATGCGGTAACTTTATTCCCCTATCGGTATCCTCAAATGCGCCGGTTAGGCCTCCGCCCTTATAGTCAATAAGGATAAAGGCTACCTCATCCGGATGATAATTAACAGCAAGTGATAAAATATATGTAATGATAAATTCCGATTTACCGGAACCGGTCATACCTGCGACAAGACCATGAGGTCCATGGAACTTTTCGTGAAGGTCCAGTGTAAAGGATTCACCATACGAATCAACACCTATAGGTGTTTGAAGGGTGATGGTCGGGTTGTTTTCCTTCCATCTTGTAAGCGAATTGAGGTGGTCAATTTTACTTACATTAAACATCTCGAGGAAGGTTATCATAGAAGGCAAAGAATATCTTTGACTTCCCAAATCAAGCTCTATGTTTGCAATATCACATGCCAGATTTTCAAGCGCAGCCTCATTAAAGTTATCGGCAACAAAGGAAACTCCTTTTCCTGTTGTATCATCGCGGTCGAACAGGCGCGATTGCACACCATTGGCCGAAACGACCATTTTGGTCTCCTTCGGCAAATCACGAAGTTCAGGAGCAGCAAACAAAATGCTAAATCCGCAATTGTTTTTAAACTTAAGCAGTTGCTGAATGGCTTCACTCTTTTCGCTCAATCTCTTGCTGGTTGAAATTATTACATAATAAGGTAGGTTCTCTGAATATTCCTTATTTGCTTCATCGCCACGCGAGATTATAGCTTTTTCGATATATGCCGAAAGTTCCTTAACATCATCGGCATTCGATGCAAAAAAGCGAATTGTTTTATCATCATTCCAAAAATGCGGAATCGGACGGATAAAATTCCATTCATCGGTTTCCGATTCATCAGTAATCAGCAAAATCTTAAGTTCATCATAGCTATGTAATGCAATCATCTGAAGGATTAATAACTTAAGCATATTTTGAGTTGCCGCGTGTTGACCGTATATACCAACCGTCATGTTCTCGACGAAAGAAACACTTACAGGGACATTATTAAGTTGTTTCGGCTCGGCACCCAAGGATTGCATTGCATCCTGAAGATTGTCATCATCCATGGTGAATTTCTTTTCCGGATACTTAACATCCGCATCGAGCGGTAAATTTCCGAGACCAAGACGCAGGCGCAGAAAATCTCCCTGACCTATACCGCGCTCCCAAAGTTTTGTGCTTTCTTCGGCAATACGATTGGCACACTCTTCAGGAGAAATCATATTTTCCGCAAGTATATCACTTTGCTCTTTGCATTTGCGCTTTATTTCATCACGAATATGGTCTAGATAGGCAAGATACTTTTCTTGACGCTTCTTTTCATTCTTAAGTTTTTGCTTCTTTTCATATTTTTTGGTTATAATCGGCCACAAAACAGTGCCCAACAACATACCAACAGACATAAATAGTGTAGGTAATGCCTGTGATATCTCACCACCACGAGATATTACATTGCTCACCGACAAAATACCGGTGCTTAATGAGGTCATACCCATAGTGAGCGACGGGCCTAACATTAGCGCCATGGGAACAGTTTCGGCTTTTTGAATCTGCGGTGGCGGATCAATTGTGATTTGTGTATGTTCTATTTCTCGATGGAAGCGCGGCGAGCGGAAAAAATATTCCTTCTCGGGCGGTTCGGTGGGTTCAAGTCCGGTATCGATTTCCTGCGGTTTATATTCGCTTAAGTTTCGCGAATTAATTTTAAGCAGGTTATCGGGATTATTTATGGCTAAAAAATTATGACCGACAACTATGCGAAGGCCCATTATATAAATGTGGTCACCTGCGGATAAGTTTTTAGCATCAACTCGATAGCCGTTTACATATGTTCCGTTCGTGCTGCCGGCATCAAGAATTGCCCAATTGCTACCATCATATGCGAGCTTTGCATGCTTTCCCGAAACGAATTTGTTTTCAAAGCAAAGGTTATTATCGGTCGTTCTTCCTATGGTAAGAGAGTCAGCCGCACGAATAACCACCTTGCGAAAGGTCTGCCTAGAAGCATCAACACTTTCGGTAAATAACTTCACTATTTCATCCGAGCCCACAATCTTAAGATTGAAAAAGTTGGAAGGATTTAAAACTGTATTTTCAACAGGTTTATTCTCCGAGTTCAAAATCGAAACAGATTTATTGCTCTTAACAACCCATTTTCCATCTACAGCTTCAACACTAATTAAATCACGAGGCTTGCCGTTATCGTCAATATCGGTTACCCAATACTGACCTTTAACCTTATGCGGCAACGTCAAACTAAACATTTGCTTCGTTTTGATAAGATTAATGATCATCCTTTTTGCTCCTTTTTTCGTATTCATTCATATCGAATTCCAATAGTAACAATTGTTCAACGATATTGGGATATTTTTTAGCTACCGCTCGCTTACCTTTCTCAAAATCGTTATTCGATTTAAAGAAAAAGACTATTGCAAGGAATTGCGTCCAGGTCATTGGGTTTAACTTTCGTTCAATTAAGGATATCATTTGCCTGCTAAGTCCAACCTTATGGGCAAGGTCGGTTTGGCTAATGCCCAATTCCTTTCTTAAATACGGTAACGCCGCGGTTAGCGTTCTGATCATATCCTTTTGTGTTTCAGATAGCTTAAAATTCAAAAAATTTCCCTTCTTTTCCCGAAATTTTACCGCATAACACACCATTCAAAAACCTTTTCGTAGAACTATAGGTTCTAAAAATCGGCAATCAAAAACAATACTCGATTTTTAACGATACCATATTATAGCATTTGACAAATTATTTGTCAATATTATTGGCAAATTTTTCACATATTTTTGCGGATTTTAATTATTTAGCGGTTTTTTAACTGCGATAAAAATATTTGTGGTCAACCGTTATGGTCAAAAAATATTAACGAAAAGAGGATGATTTTTATGCCACGGAGGGGCGACAATATTCACAAGAGAAAAGACGGAAGGTGGGAAGGAAGGTATAAAAGCGGAATAAAAAATAACGGTCATGCAAAATACAGTTCAGTTTATGCGAAAACTTTTTCTGAATGCAAAGAAAAATTGCGTGTTGCCTCTTTATCCGATGGCGCTACATCAAAGGAAAGAGTTAATGTAGAGTTTGCCGAAATTCTTATGAATTGGTTAAACACTAATCGGATAAGGCTAAAGGGCGCAACAATTACAAAATACGAAAATCTGATACGAACACAAATTATCCCGGAACTTGGGAAAATTAGCATAGCCAAAATTAATGCAATGCTAATTAATGATTTTTTAAACAAAAAAATGAATAGCGGAAAGGTTGAAAACGGAGGTAAACTTTCTCCCTCATATGTAAGAACAATCGCTATTGTAATTGATGCGGCCATTAAATATGCCACACAGGAAGGCTTTTGTCCTCCTTTGGGCGCCGCAATACATAAGCCATCTATTCCCAAAAAAGATATAACAGTATTAAACTCAAAGGATGAAAGGCGGATTACCGATGTCCTATTGCACCAAAACAATACCACATCAACCGGTATATTGATGGCTCTGCAAACCGGTATGAGAATAGGTGAAATATGCGCTTTACGATGGTGTGATATCGATTTTAATGATGACCTTATATATATAAAGCATACCGTATCAAGAATTAACACTAACGATAATAACAGAAAAACTCTTTCCGTGTTGGATGTTCCAAAAACCAAATCATCCAACAGAGTTATTCCCATATCGAGACTTTTGAAGTCGGTTTTGATAAAAACACGCGAAACATCAAAATCGGATTTTGTTATTTCCGATACTCAAGATTTTATAGAACCGCGCACCCTAGAATATAGATATAAGAGTTTCTTAAGAAAAAATAATTTAACAGTTGTTAATTTCCACGCCCTTCGCCATACCTTTGCAACCCGTTGTGCCGAATCCGGGATGGACGCTAAAACCATAAGCGAAATACTTGGTCATTCATCTGCAACTATAACACTTAATATTTATGTGCATCCATCAATCGATATAATGAAAAAGCAAATGGAAAAGCTAGAGTATTCGGCCTGAATGTGGTCTATAGGGGTCAAAAACATAAGCGGATAAGCCTAAATAAGGGCTTATCCGCTTTTTCTTTTAGAACCTATAGTTCTACGAAATTAAAGGCGGACGCATTTTTCTTTGCGCCCGCCTTTTTATATTGAAAAATAACTCTCAAGTTGTTTTAAAGGATGCTGAAAATAAATCGAAATCAACGATATTATGTTAACTGAAAATAATATAAAAACGATTGTATTTTCCATTCCGTTCCGCGCATTTAAAAGCGCAACAGCATCATCATTTTCCAGAATATAAAGCCCTGATATATGAGCGAATACACCTATAAGCGATAATATGCTTGACAAGCAAACGATTCCCCTTATTACAATGCCTGCATACCATATCCAAAAGTTTTTTACTTTATGAAAGCACATGACAAAAATCATAGGAAAAACCGTTCCACCAAATGCCACAAGGACCCATCGCCAATCCGCCTGTATCGGCATTTCACACGTTACATACGAAACCGATAACAGTTTTATTTCGGCAACCTTGATTCCTGCAAAAATCGCAAAAAACAAATGACCACATTCATGCAAGAAGGGATATATGAATATAGCGCACAATAACCCAACCAGCAAAAAACCGATGAAATTAGTTAAGCATTTCATAATACACCTCAAAAAGAGTATTCCCTTTTGAGGTATATATATAATATGTATATACAACAAAAATCATAGCAGTTATTAATTTTAAGCAAAACAAAAAGAGACATTGCAAAAGCAATGTCTCTTGGTGGAGCTTAGGGGATTCGAACCCCTGACCCCCACACTGCCAGTGTGGTGCGCTACCAACTGCGCTAAAACCCCATAAACTGCAAAAGATATACTATCATATATAAATAGAAAAATCAAGTGTTTTTTTAAAAGTTTGAATAAAAAGGTTATTTTTAGCATATTTTATACTTGACATTTTTTAAAAAAGTAATATAATAATCTTTGTCGGTCAGATGTTGAGGAATAGTGTAACGGTAGCACGACAGACTCTGACTCTGTTTGTTGGGGTTCGAATCCCTATTCCTCAGCCAAAAAAGCACTAACCTTTATGGTTGGTGCTTCTTTTTTTATACATTATATATATAATCGGGTTGGCGAAAAATCTACTACATTTTTTCCTTTTTCTACCTTGTTTTTATTATATATATATGTTACACTGCGGGGGAAGGAGTGGTATTAATGCAGGATTACCCTATAGCGAAGCCCTATATTCAAAATTTTGAGCAGATGGCTTTTGGTATGTTTGTTCATTTGGGGTTGTTTTCGCAGCTCGGTGCCGGCGAATGGACCTATACTATTCATAAGCGAAATATGGCCGAATATGAAACACTCATAGATACCTTTAAGGTTGATAACTTACAGGATATAGTTATGACTGCAAAATCTGCGGGATGCAGGTATCTCTGCCTTACCACCCGTCATCATGAGGGTTTTTCGCTTTATGATACCAAGGGGCTTTCGGATTTTGATATAATCCATTCCCCTACCGGTCGCGATATTTTAGCCGAATTCGTTGAGCTATGTCGCGCCGAGGATATAACCCCCTTCTTTTATCATACTACCCTCGACTGGCATCATAAGGATTTCGGCGATAATTTTGAGGCATATCTCGATTATTTATATAAAAGCATTGAACTACTCTGCACAAACTACGGCAAAATAGGCGGCTTTTGGTTTGACGGAAACTGGTCGAAGCCGAATGAGGATTGGAAAGAGGACCGCCTTTATAAAATGATTCACCGCCTGCAACCCGAGGCGATAATCATTAATAATACGGGGCTTTCAAACCGCGGCGCGCTCGGCGCGGAGGAGATTGATGCCGTTACATATGAGCGCGGTATGCCCTCGCCTATCGACCGTAAGGGTCATAAGAAATATGTTGCGGGAGAGATGTGTGAAACACTGTGCGACCATTGGGGAGCCGCGAACGATATAAACTTCAAGCCCGTAAAGCAGTTAATTGAGGAGCTTTGCGAATGCCGAAAGGTTGGGGCAAATTTTCTGCTCAATATCGGGCCCAATGCCGATGGTTCGGTTCCCACTATGCAAAAAGGTATTATGGAATGCATCGGAAAATGGATGAACGTTTTCGGCAGAGCGATTTATAACGGTCGCCCTTATCGCACCTATGCGGGAAGGCGCGAGTTTTTACTGCGCGATGCCAAAAGCCCTAAAACCGCCTATCTTTTTGCCTTCGATTTAAAGCAATCGAGCGGCAATAAAAATGTTTCGCTCGATTCCGATTCAAACACCTTCTTACCCCTTTTGGAAATCGATAAAGAGGTAGAATCGATTTGTTGGATGGATAACGACGAAAAACTAGACTTTAGACAGCAGGGCGATGAGCTAATCCTTGCGCCCGAAGGCTTCGCCTACGGCACCAATCTTTGCGTTAGGGTTGCCGAGATAACATTTAAATAAGTTAAAAACTCCGCTTTCTGTTTGGTTGAGGCGGAGTTTTTTAATGCCGATTATTGATTATGGAAAATTTTTATGATATACTCAAAGAAAAACTTTGATGGGTGGTTTTACTATGCTGATAACCATAAAAAATGATAAAATAGAGGTTGCGATTGATACCATGGGCGCACAGCTTATGAGCATTAAATCCGATGGTTGCGAATACCTTTGGCAGGGTGACCCTGCATATTGGAGCAATCGCGCTCCCAACCTTTTTCCCTATATTGCAAGACTGACCGAAGGCTCTTA
>SVPK01000016.1 GCA_015065875.1 Oscillospiraceae bacterium | reverse complement strand
CGCCGAGCTTTTTGCTATATCTATCAGGGATTATAATAAGGGAATCTTAATCGGCCAAAATACCTATGGTAAAGGTGTTATGCAAACAACCTATAGCCTCGATGATGGTTCGTCGGTTAAGTTTACGGTTGGTCAGTTCTTTTCAAAAAGCAAAACTGATTTTAGCGATGGCGGAATAATCCCCGATGTAATGTTTGAACTTAACGAGCATGAAAGAACGCATTATTATCTGCTAAAGGACCAAGATAATCCTTATATCAAAAAGGCGGTTGAATGGTTTAATGAGAACGAATAAAATATATATCATTCGCTATACCGCGTTTGCATTCGCTCTCGGAATAATGACCTTGATTTTTGTTATGTCTGCGCAGGATGCAACTCGTTCCAGTGCTGCAAGCGGCGGCTTTATTCGCTCGATTGCTCCGCTAATCAAGAGCAATTTTCATCAACTCTCGTCACCCGAACAAGAGGGCTTTATTGAGAGCTTGCAGTATATCGTTAGAAAAGCCGCACATTTTAATGTGTATGCGCTTTTGGCGGTTTTGGTCGCAACAGGGGTGTTTACCTTCGATAGGCTAAAAAATGTCTTTGGCGTTGTTTTAAGCCTTTTTGTGTGCGTTCTGTATTCGATAAGCGACGAAATTCATCAAAGCTTTGTTCCCGGCCGCAGTTGCGAACTCCGAGATGTTATAATTGATACCTTTGGTGCGCTTTTGGGATGCTCGATTTTTTGGGGTATATCGTTATTAATTAAAAGAAAAAGAGCCTGCAGGAATTAACCTGCGGCTCTTTCTTATTATTCGCATTCAACAACTGTAAGGTCGGGATGAAGCTGTAGGATAGAAGCGGGAACATTGGGAGTAATGGGCCCAAAGAGCGATTTCTTGAGGATTTCCTGCTTATCCTTACCCGATGCAACGAGCAAAACCTTCTTGGCATTCATTATGGCCTTTATACCCATAGTAATTGCCGATTTCGGAACATCATCATAGCTATCAAAGAAACGAGAGTTAGCTTCAATGGTGCTATCGCCGAGCTTAACAATATGGGTTTCCTTGGTAAATTTATCGTCGGGCTCGTTAAAGCCGATATGACCGTTATGACCGATTCCAAGAAGCTGAAGGTCGATGCCGCCCAAAGATTCAATAAGATTATCATAGCGCTCACATTCGGCCTGCGGGTCATCTGCGATACCGCTGGGAACATTGGTTTTTGCCATATCAACATTAACATGGTTAAATAGGTTGGTGTTCATAAAATAACGATAGCTCTGGTCGTTATCAGGGGTGAGACCGCAATATTCATCGAGGTTAACCGTAGTTACCTCGGAAAAATCGATATCCTTGTTTTCAAAGCGGCTGATAAGCTCCTTATATGTACCGATGGGAGTGGAGCCTGTTGCAAGTCCCAAAACGCAGTTGGGCTTTGAAATAATCTGTGCCGATATAATGTTAGCGGCCTGACGGCTTAGCTGTTCGTAGTTTTCAGTATGTATGATTCTCATGATTTGCCTCCTAAAATTTGCTACTAATTTATTATATATCCAAATGTTTTTTTTGTAAAGTATTAATGGTTTTTTTGTCAAAAAATTAAATACTAGCGGCTTTATTGCCGAGCGAAGCAGGAGTATAGCTTTTCCAGCGCTTTTTTCTCGATTCTCGAAACATATGAACGCGAAATACCGAGCCTTTTTGCAACCTGATGCTGTGTAAGCTCATGATTACCATATAAACCGTATCGAAGTATTATTATTTTTCGCTCGCGGTCATCAAGCGCCGTCATAACGAATCGCCGCAGGTTCTCTGTTTTGATTTTCAAGTCAATGCTCTCAACTATGTCCTCATTATCCGAAATAATATCTATAAGGGTTAGTGCATTGCCCTCACCATCAGTATCTATAGGGTCGCTTATAAAAACGTCATTAGCGCTTTTTTTGATGTTTCTAAAACACATTAAAATCTCGTTTTCAATGCATCGGGCGGCATATGTAGCGAGACGAATACCTTTGGTAGGTTTAAAGGTTGAAACCGCCTTTATTAGACCAATTGTTCCAATCGAAATAAGGTCATCCTGCTCAACCTGACCGCTATAATATTTCTTAACAATATGAGCAACCAACCGTAAATTATGCTCTATAAGTTTGTTCTTGGCCTTTTCGCTTCCGTTTGCCATTTGCTCAATCAGCTCGGTTTCTTCCTTTAAAGATAAAGCCTTTGGAAAAGCCCCTGCATTTGTAACATGTAGTGCGAGGTAGATAATTCCCCGCATAACCTCTGCGACCAAATTAAAAAACATATACATCATCTCCAATGAAGTATATGTTTTTTTAGAATGTCCCTATGTTAACTATCATAATCCTCAATAGCCGAGTATACCTCGTCGATATTAGAGAAGGGAATGCCTTTTTTTAGTGTATTACGGTCATATTCCGGTAGGGTATCATAAACAACATCGGTAAAAATTTCAATAATTTCATCGCCTCGATATGCGGCAATGCAGTTGTGATGTTGCTTTAAAACGATTGGCAGGGAGGAATGTATTATTTGGGATTTGCGTTCTGCGGCATACGAATTTATAGCTAAAACCGAGGAAAAACTTAATATTATGGAGAATGCCAGTATAATTGCCTTCCTTTTCAAAATGTATCACCATCTCCTTTTTAATATTGTGAACATTTTTGTGTTTTTATATACATTTTGTTAATTTTTAAAAAAATACAATATTGTAACCCCATTTTTTGAAAATTGTGGTATAATAACCTCACAAAACAGTATTAATAATGGCGAAGGTATGTTTTGTTATTTAGAACTATTTACAAAGGAGGTTAAGGTATATGTCTAAATGGGATTTTGAACGGGATATCAATTCTGATGGAAAAGAACCCGAAAACCCAAGTCCTGCTCCGCATAATGAATTTGACGATAACGTTAATTCAAACGAAGGCGGAACTTTTGACCTTAACAGCTTTTCAACAGTTTCAGAAAACGAAGATAGTGATTCTAAAGGCCCCCAAAAGAAGGGTAAGAAGAGTCATGAAAAGCTTGATGCCGCGGCAAGAAGGCAGAAGATTTTAAAGAATGTTTTGTTTGTGTCGCTAATTGGTATTATTGCAGTTTGTATCGTAATAGGCTTGTTTTTAGGTTGGGCGTTTATCATCGTTGGTGATAACCAGTTAGACCATATCGACCTTAACCATCTTGAGGTTTATTTGGAGGAGCAATCTAAAAACGATTTGGCCGACGGAAAGGTAGATTTTGCGTTATCAACCGTTATTTATGTTGTTGATAAGGAAACAGGGCAATATGTTCCGTATAAATCCTTGAGCGGCGCGCAAAACCGAATTTGGGTTGATTATTATGATATGCCCAAGTATCTCGGCGATGCCTTTGTTGCTATCGAGGATGAGCGCTTCTTTACGCATACGGGTGTTGACCTTAAGAGAACCTTCCTCGCATTCGTTAATATGGTTGTTAACTATAGCGATTCCGAGTTCGGTGGTTCTACCATTACCCAGCAGCTTGTTAAAAACCTCACTCGTAACGATGACCATACCATCAAGCGTAAGGTGCAGGAAATTTTGTGTGCTCGAAAGCTGGAGTCGCAATACGATAAGGATACCATTCTCGGATGCTATCTCAATACCGTTTATATGGGCAAGGGCGCCTATGGCGTCGAGTGCGCGGCCAATTACTACTTCAATAAATCGGTTGATGAGCTAACCATCGCCGAAAGTGCGGTTTTGGCATCAATAGTTAAGGGACCAACATATTATAATCCCGTTGATAACTATGAATCTAATAAAGCCCGTAAGGAAACCGTTCTTTATAAGATGCATCAGCTCGGAAGAATAACCGATGAAGAATATAAAGCTGCTCTCGAAGAAGAAATTACCATAATCGCCGAGGACGGAACAACCGCTTCATCGCAGGTAAATTCATATTTTGTTGATGCCCTTATTGAAGAGGTAGCGGCAGATATGGTTGAGCAAGGTAAGTTCGACAGCAAGGATGCCGCCGTCAGCGCACTTTATACCAACGGCTATAAAATATACTGCACTATGGACCCCGATGTTCAGGCGGCCGTTGAAGAGGTATATAGCGATGAAACAAAGCGTCTTGAGAACAAAGAAACCGGCGAGAAGGCGCAGGGCGCCATCACAATTATGGACTATCAAGGCAGAGTTGTTGGTATAGCGGGCGGACTTGGCGAAAAGAAGGAAAGCCGCGGTCTTAACCGTGCAACCTCGTCGCCCAGACAGTTGGGCTCCTCGATGAAGCCTCTTACTGCTTATGCACTGGCCATTGAAAACAATATAAGACTTGAGGATGGAACACAGATAACATATTCCTCAATCGTCGATGATAAGAAAACAGTTTACCCGAGCGGCGGAAAGGATTGGACACCTAATAACTGGTATAAAAACCCCTCGTTTTTAGGTAAGATAACGGTGGCAACCGCTATTGAGCGTTCGACCAATACCATACCGGTTCAAATAGTCAACTGTTTACCCCATAAGGGACAAACAAGCTATGATTTTCTTACCAAAAAGCTTGGCTTTACCCATCTCACATCCGAAGACGTTAACCTTTCGCCTATGGGAATGGGAGGAACTAACGGCGGTGTAACAACGCTTGAAGCCGCCGCGGCATATGCCATGTTTGGAAATGGCGGCGTATATTATGAGCCGATATTCTATACCCTCGTTACCGACCAGCAGGATAATACCGTTTTAAGAAAGAAATCGAATATTACCGTTGCTATCGGCGAGGATACCGCCTGCATTATGAACCATTTGCTCCAATGCGTTATCTATGGCAGCAAGGGAACGGGTAGAGACGTTGTTAAAAACTATATGCCCAAGCATCGCATATTTGCAAAAACAGGAACCAGTAATGAGGATAAGGATGCTTGGTTTGTTGGCGGAACAACCCATTATATCGGCGCCAGCTGGTATGGATATGATATCCCCGCAACCCTAAGCGATACAACACTTGCAAGAGACCTTTGGGGTGCTGTAATGCAAAAAATCCATAAGGATTTACCGGTTGAAAACTTTGAGGATAGCAAGTATGTTGAAAGTAGATATTACTGCACCGAAACAGGTAAGCTTGCTACCGATGCCTGCGAAAAGGTGGCAGTTGGTTGGTATAAAACCTCGTATCGCGAAACCTGCGATGTTCATGAGGGAACAATCAGAGAGGCAATAGTTGAGAAAAAAGAGGATGCCGACGGAACATCCAGCGGAACCGCCTCTGGCTCAACCTCCTCCGGTCAGGCAACAACCTCATCGGCACAATAAAATTAAAAAGCAGTCAAGGATAACCTTGACTGCTTTTTTAGTTTATAGAAGTTAGATTCCAAGAATTCCTTTAACCGAAGCGGCAAGTGCATCGGAGATGTTCTTTGCATCGGCTTCATCCTTACCAACACTGGAAACGTAAACCTTGATTTTGGGTTCGGTTCCGGAGGGTCGGATAATAACCGAGCTTCCGCTTTCGAGAACATATTCAAGAACATCGGATTTCGGCAATGTGATAACCGATTTTTCGCCGGTCTTGCAATCGGTCTTTTCAGATGTTATATAGTTTGAAATCAAAGCAACAGGGCTGCCGGCGATTTCTGTGGGAGGCTCGGCGCAGAGTTTTTTCATCATTGCGGCCATCTTTTCCATTCCGGTCTGACCCTCGAAGGTAAAGCTTACCTGCGAGTTATTGAAGTAACCGAATTCCTCATAAAGTCCGTTCAATACCTCAATAAGGTTTTTGCCCTGCTTTTTATAATAGCAAACCATTTCGCATATTAGCATAGAAGCAACAACAGCATCCTTATCGCGAACATATCCGCCCGCCAGGTAGCCATAGCTCTCCTCAAAACCAAACTGATAGCGTTCCATTTCGCCCTTTGCTTCAAGAATACCAATCTGTTCGCCGATGAACTTAAAGCCTGTAAGAACGTTTATAAGCTCGCAACCATATTTGTCGGCTATTTTCTGGCAAAGCTCGGTTGTAACAATTGTTTTAACCGCAATCGGATTCTTGGGAAGAGTTCCTTTTTCGGTCTTCTGGGAGAGTATATAGTTAAGAAGCAGTGCGCCAACCTGGTTGCCTGTTAAAAGTTTAAATTCGCCCTCGGATTTAACTGCGATTCCAACACGGTCGCAATCGGGGTCGGTTGCTAACAATAAATCGGGGGAGAGGGTCTCTGCAAGAGCTAAAGCGCACTCAAACGGTTGACGAAGCTCGGGGTTTGGATAGGGGGCGGTCGGGAAGTTGCCGTTGGGAAGCTCCTGCTCGGGAACAACAGTCACATCCTTGAGTCCTATACGTGATAGAATGGCGCGAACGGGCTTGTTGCCGGCGCCATGAAGCGGTGTATAAACGATTTTAATATCGCTATCCTTGCATATATCGGGATTAACCTGTTGAGCCTTAACATTTTCGAGATAGGAATCAATAACATCCTGGCCTATAAATTCGATATTGCCGGCTTTAACTGCTTCATCAAAGTCGCAGGTTTTAACCTCGCTGAAGATATCAACCTTATTCATTATCGAAAGAACGTATTCGCTGGCCTCGAGATTGAGCTGCGAGCCATCGGGGCCATATGCCTTATAGCCGTTATATATGGCGGGATTGTGGCTTGCGGTTATAACAATACCGGCATCACATTTAAAATATCTTACTGCATAGGAAAGCATAGGAGTAGGCATAAGCTCGGGGTATATATAAACCTTGATTCCGTTTGCGGCTAAAATTGAAGCCGAGTGTTTTGCAAAGGTATCGGATTTAATGCGGCTATCATATGCAATTGCAACCTTGCCGTTTTTGGAAACAGAGTTAACATATTCTGCAAGTCCCTGTGTTGCGCGACCAACGGTGTATATGTTCATTCGATTGGTTCCTGCACCAATAACACCGCGCAGACCGCCGGTTCCAAAGGCTAAATCCTTATAGAATCTATCGTTTATAGCTTCGTCGTCGCCCTTAATAGAAAGCAATTCAGAAACAACATCCTCATCTGCTGTGGCATTTTTAAGCCAGAGTTCATATTTTTCGTTCAAAACAATTCCTCCTATCGTTTAGTAGGACACACGTCCTTATTAATAATGATACCCCAGCGGAAAAGTATTGTCAACTTTATTTTATGTTAAAATTTTACAGTTCGTTTTGCATAAGTAAAAAATAGTCAAATTGTATAAAATGGCGGAAATATTTTTGGTATTGACATTTTAAAATATGTATTGTATTATGTTATTAGTTAATTTTATATTATCTTGGTGTTGTTTTGGGTATAAGTTTTGTTGAAAAATACAAAAAAATGTCGGATAACGAACTGGCCGCTATTTCTCAATCGGGTGATGGTGAAGCCGGCGTTGAGTTATTGCGTAGATATACAGGGCTTATAAAAAGCCGCGCTCTTGCATTTTATAATGGCTCCATCGAAATGGAGGATTTAATGCAAGAGGGGATAATTGCCCTATATCAGTGCATTAAAAGTTTTAGTGAGGGTTCTTCATCGTTTCCAACCTTTGCTCGCCTCTGTATCGACAGAGCGCTTATATCTGAGATAAGAGCAGTTTCGCGAAAAAAAAGAATCCCAAAGGACAAGCTTGTTAGGCTTGATGATATAGCGGTTATTGCCGCCCCGTCTGACCCTGAAAAAATGCTTATTGAAACCGAGGATGCCTCGGCGCTTAAACATACATTGCGTCGTCGTCTTTCTCGCCTTGAATATAAAGTTTTAATGCTTTATTTGCATAACTATAGCATTGCCGATACGGCGCAGGAATTAGACGTATCCGAAAAAACCGTTAATAATGCATTATACCGTATTCGTAGCAAGTTATCTGATTTATAACGGCTTCGGCCGTTAATATATGCCCAAGTAGCTTAAGATAGAAGAGCGTTGTTCTCAAAGATGTCGGTGCGATTCCGGCCGGGGCAAAAAACCAATCGAGAGAGGTACAGAAAATGTTTGAAGACAAAACATTAGTATGCAAGGATTGCGGAGAGGAGTTTGTTTTCTCGGCCAGAGAGCAGGAGTTCTATGCTGAAAAAGGCTTCGAGAATGAACCCCAGCGTTGTAAGCCTTGCCGCGACAAGCGCAAAAATGCCGGCAGAGCTCCCCGTGAGATGCACGAGGCAGTTTGCAATGCTTGCGGTGGTGTAGCACGCGTTCCGTTCGCTCCGCGCGAGGATCGTCCGGTATACTGCAGCGAATGCTTCGCAAAGATGAAAGAAGCAGAAAACGAGAACAACTAATAAGATAAGTTTTTTTGTTTTCCCGGCCGCCTTGATTTTCAAGGCGGCTTTCGTTGGTTTTATGAAAAGAATATTCACAAACTCTTAATAAACTTTTATAATATTAAGTGTATTATTGAAGGTATAAGGAGATGATGGTTTTGTCCGCTAAAAAGATACTTATTGTTGATGATGATATTAATATTTGTGAACTTTTAAGACTCTATCTTACCAAAGAGGGCTTCGATACGGTTGTATGCAACGATGGAGAAACTGCGCTTAAGATTGCGCTTGAGAATACTCCTGACCTTATATTGCTCGATATTATGCTGCCTAAATTGGATGGGTGGCAGGTTTGTCGCGCTATTCGAAAGGAATCAAATGTTCCGATTATTATGACCACCGCAAAGGGCGAAACCTTTGATAAGATTTTGGGTCTGGAACTTGGAGCAGACGATTATGTAACCAAGCCCTTTGACGCAAAAGAGGTTGTTGCACGTGTTAAGGCCGTTTTGCGTCGCTCCTCTCCGGATACCGAAAACAATATTAAGGAAGTAAAATTTGATAAGCTGGTTATTAATTTAACTAACTATGAGCTAATAGTTAACGGAGTCTCTGTTGAT
The DNA here is from genome assembly GCA_015065875.1 of Oscillospiraceae bacterium. Taxonomy (GTDB): domain Bacteria; phylum Bacillota; class Clostridia; order Oscillospirales; family Acutalibacteraceae; genus SIG589. The sequence goes on along the minus strand of SVPK01000016.1, from coordinate 15,854 downwards.
ACTCCGCCTAAAGAGCTTGAGCTTGTTTATCATCTTGCAAGCAATCCAAACAGGGTATACACCCGCGACCAACTCCTCGATGAGGTTTGGGGATTCGATTATTATGGCGATTCGAGAACCGTTGATGTTCATGTTAAGCGTCTGCGCGAAAAGCTGGAGGGCGTTTCAAATGAATGGTCTCTTAAAACTGTTTGGGGCGTTGGCTATAAATTTGAGGTTAAGTAACAGGGTATGAATTCAAGACTTTTTAAAAAGTTCTTTTTAACAAATGCGGCTATTTTTTTGGTTGGTATAACCTTTTTATCTACAATTCTTGGATTTGTTGTTATAAACTATCTAGTAAATGATAAAAAGGACACTTTAAACGAAAACTGCCGTGTTGTTGCCGAGATTGCAAAGAACAACGATTCTTTGAATGAATCTCTCGCAGAGGTAATCTATGCTTTGGCATCAACGTCGGATATTGAAATATTCGTTGCCGACCAAAGCGGAGCCGTTATGGCCTGCAGCTGTGATGAATATAAGGAAAAAGGCACATGTCAGATGAGCCGAACCTTGATATCAAGTAAGATAATGTCTGCCGCAAAGGAAGGTGCTTTTTTCGAGAGCGGAAATCTTGATGGTTTCCATAATGACAACCATTTTACGGCTGCAAGGACGGTAAAATATAATAACGGGGCAGAGATTGTGATTTTTTCCTCCTCGCCGTCATCGCAGCCGATGACCTTCTTTAAAAGTCTTATAAAGATTTATCTCTTTGCCGCTATAGTTCCTATTTTAATAATGCTTGTAGCGGGTTACTTAATGTCGTATAGACTTATGCGCCCGCTTCGTCAGATGTCCGATGCCGCTAAACGAATGGCGAAGGGAGATTTCTCGCGAAGAATCCCTGTTGTTTCGGATGATGAAATAGGTGAGCTTTCGATATCGTTTAATAATATGACTAATTCGTTGGCTCAACTTGAAGGAATGCGTCGAAGTTTTGTGGCAAATGTATCGCATGAACTGAGAACGCCTATGACTACCATAGGAGGCTTTATCGATGCCATCCTTGATGGAACTATAGATGGGGATACCCAAAAGCATTATCTAATGATAGTTTCGGAGGAAATTAAACGGTTATCTCGTCTGGTTGAATCAATGCTCTGCTTGGCAAAGCTTGAATCGGGCGAGCAAAAAATCAATCCGCAGGTTTTCGATATTGTTAAGGCAACAAGAAATATAGTTGTTTCGCAGGACCGCCGAATCTCTGATAAGAATATCGAGATTAAAGGGCTTGAGGATGACGGCATAACCGTTAATGCCGACTATGACTTAATATATCAGGTGATTTTTAATCTAACTGATAATGCAATTAAATTTACAAACGATGGCGGAATTATCGAGTTTATAATTCAAAAAGAGGGCGTCAAGGTTACCTTCGCTGTAAGAAATACAGGCAGTTATATAGAACGGGCAGATATTAAATATATCTTTGACCGTTTTTATAAAGCTGATAAATCGCGTTCGGTTAATAAAAACGGAACAGGCCTTGGACTTTATATTTCCAAAACTATCATAGATATTCATGGTGGCACAATCAGTGCAGATTCTCGAGCAGGAGAATATACCGAATTTTGCTTTTCGCTTATAGAGCATACCGATAAGGAGAAAGAAAATGGACGAGCAAAACATTAATAACAATCAGGAAAACAGTATGCCAAATATTGAGCCTGAAGCGGTAAATACAATGCAAACAGAACAGGGAACACCCCAATATGATTTTGAGTCTCAAAGCGCCTCTGGGGATGCGTATGCATATAATCCCTATCGCCCCGTAATGCCCACGGTTGCTGTTACACCAATAGATGCGCCGAGTCCCGAAAAGAAAAAAGGACTGTTGATTTTTGCACTTATTATGGCGGCCGTTGTTTTGCTTTGCGGCTCGCTTGCTATCGGATATAATATTGGTCGCAACAATGGGGATTCCGGCAAAAGCTTTATTGAGGTTGATTTATCTGCTAAACCCGCCGATACTGATATGATGACCGCGGCGCAGGTTTATAAGAAGGTTAATAACTCCATTGTTGGTATAACCATATATAATAACGAGTATATGGCAAATGCCAGCGGTATTGTTTATAGTGAGGATGGCTATATAATAACCAATGACCATATATATGATGGTATTGCGGCGGCTAAATTTAAAATTCATACCAGCGATGGAGCAACATATTCCGCTAAATATATAGCGGGTGACACCCGAAGCGATATGGCGGTGCTTAAAATAACCGATAAGGTTAAACTGCAACCTGCGGAGCTCGGAAATCCCGATGAGTTGGTTATAGGTGAGCCGGTTGTTGCGGTCGGTAGACCTACGGGCGCCGAAACCGCCAATAATCTTACTGCCGGTTATGTTTCCGCTTTGGGACGCCGTTCCTCGGCAACCTCGAGCTATACTATGCGTTTTATCCAAACCGATACGGCTATAAATCCCGGCAATTCGGGCGGGGCGCTGATTAATATGTATGGTCAGGTTGTGGGAGTGGTTTCTTATAAGCTTGCCAGCACAGAGTATGAGGGAATGGGCTATGCCGTTCCGATGGATATCGCTAAGTCCGTTGCCGATTCATTAATTAAAAACGGATACGTTGAGGGAAGGGCAAGACTGGGCATATCTTATAGCGAAATAAATTCGGTTACGGCCGAGGTTTATGATATGGATATCGGTCTCTATATTGCTTCGGTTGATGCCGATAGCGAGTTATATGGTAAGGTATCAGAGGGCGATATAATTACCGAAGTAAATGATAAAAAAATAACCGGAGCCGATATTATGCTCGATGTAATCGAAAGCAGTAAACCGGGCGATAGTCTAACCTTTACTGTTGTGAGTGAAGGGGAAACCAAAAGTATTAAAGCCAAGCTTTTAGCGGATAAGGGTAGCTCAAGTTATTCTCAAAACAAAAATAACGGAAACGAAGGAAATAATACCGAAGAATTCGATTTTCCGTTTGGTGAATAAAAAATAACCCCCTATGTTTTTTATAGGGGGTTATTTTTTTCTTGACTTATTACCTATAGAGGACTAAAATGGTCAAGTTGAGAAATAAAAAAGGGATGATATAATGAAAATCATAATTGATTCCAATATGCATTTTCTGCTTAGTATATCGGTATCGCTTTTTGTGGGACTAATGCTTTCGAGACTTGCAAAACGCGTATCCTTGCCGGCAGTAACGGCATATCTGGTTGCAGGAATATTGGTAGGCCCTTATGTATTGGGTTCATTGGATGTTAATGGTTTCGGCTTTGTTAGTATGGCTGATGTTAAGAGCTATTCGGTTTTATGCGATGTTGCACTCGGCTTTATCGCTTTTTCGATAGGTAACGAATTCCGACTCTCGCAACTTAAAAAGACCGGAAAGCAAGCAACTGTTATTGGAATTTTCCAGGCTGTATTTACAACTTTGGTTGTTGATGCCGCTTTTATATCCTTACATTTCATAATGCCGGATAAGCTTCCGCTTCCAACCGCTATTATTATGGGAGCCATTGCTTCTGCAACTGCTCCGGCGGCAACTCTTATGGTAGTTAGACAATATAAGGCGAAGGGTCCGCTTACCGATATTCTTTTGCCGATAGTTGCTCTTGATGACGCGGTAGGACTTGTGCTGTTTGCAATATCCTTTGGTGTTGCAAAGGCTTTAATGGCCGGCAGTATTGATGTTCTGTCGGTTGTGGTTGAGCCGTTTTTAGAGGTTGTTCTCTCATTGCTTTTGGGCTTCCTTATGGGTATGTTCTTTACCTATTTTGAAAGATTTTTCCATTCTAAATCGAAGCGCCTTTCTATGTCGGTAACCTTCGTTTTAGTAACGGTTGCGATTTCAATGCTTAAGTTCGAAATTTTTGGAATACATATTGCATTTTCCTCGCTTTTGGTTTGTATGATGTTGGGAACCGTTTTCTGCAATGTATGCGATTTTTCCGAAGAGCTTATGGATAGGGTAGACCGTTGGACTGCTCCGCTCTTTATATTATTCTTTGTTTTGAGCGGTGCCGAGCTTGAGCTTTCGGTATTTACTGATGGAATTATAGTGCTTATAGGTGTTGTTTACATCATAAGCCGTTCATTCGGAAAATATTTTGGCGCTTATACTAGTTCAAAGTATGTAAAATGCGATGATAACATTGTTAAATATTTGGGAATTACCTTGTTGCCGCAAGCGGGTGTTGCGCTTGGAATGGCTATGAAGGCCGAAAGCCTTGGCCCCGCGGGAGCAATTGTCTCAAGTCTTACATTGTTCTCGGTTTTGGTTTATGAACTAATCGGTCCCTTCTTAACCAAGCAAGCACTTCTAAAGGCGGGGGATATAAAACCCGAGGGAAAGGTAAGCGCTCGCGATATTGCGAAAAAAGAAAAAGAGTCTTTATAATTTATAAAATAAAATGCCGTCGAAAATCGACGGCATTTATTATTGCGTTTGTATATAATTTTTTATTGCGTTCATGGTTTCATCGCTAACTACATGTTCTATCTTGCAGGCATCCTTGGCGGCCGTTTCTTCGCTAACGCCGATTCGGGTCAAAAGACCGGATAAAATTGTATGCCGCTCAAATATTTTTAAGGCCGCTGATTGACCTTCTTCGGTCAGAGAAAGCGAACCATCCTTGGCCATATTAAGATATCCGCCGCGTTTTAAAAGGCCAACCGCGCGGCTAACGCTGGGCTTTGAATATCCCATATGCTCCGCAATGTCGATGCTGCGAACAAAGCCGTTTTTTTGCGAGAGAACATATATCGTCTCAAGATACATTTCGGCAGATTCGTGCAGGGGCATTATAATCACTCCTTCATACTATACAATATTTTAACATAACGATATGTTTTTTTCAAGTGGGTGAAAATAAGCAGGTAAAATATAGAAAAATTTAAAAAAGCCGCTTGACAAATAGGGAAGTGGGTGGTAATATATTCAAGTAAGTTAGCCGAGGCTAATTAAATTTTTATCAACGAGTTAGCAATATCTAATTCATTTTCAGGAGCAGTATATGAATTTGTTAAGTGCCGAGGAAGGAAAAGAGTATATCATTCAGCGGATAGAAACCGATGATGAAGAGCTTGATGCGTTTTTGTTTTCCTTGGGATGCTATAGCGGAGAACCGATAACCGTTATATCCCATTTGAGGGGCGGCTGCGTTGTATCAATTAAGGATGGAAGATACAATATCGATAGCCAGTTGGCAGAAGCCATCATCGTTTAATCAAAAAAGGTAATCTGCTGATTACTTTTTTACCCTTGAGTTAGCGGCAACTAACTTTAGTATTTTATCGGCTTTGCTGTAAAATAACCATAAATATGATACGGAGGAAAACAAATGAGAATTGCACTTACAGGCAATCCAAACAGTGGTAAAACAACCATGTTTAATGCGCTGACCGGCCGAAACGAAAAGGTCGGCAACTGGGCGGGTGTTACCGTTGAGAAAAAAGAACACGCAATTAAAAAATCTTTTTCAGCAGGTGGGGAAGAGCTTATAGCCGTTGACCTTCCCGGCGCATATTCAATGTCGCCGTTCACATCGGAAGAGAGTATAACAAGTTCTTATGTTAAAAATGAGAATCCCGATGCGATAATTAATATCGTTGATGCGACCAATTTGAGCCGTAGCTTATTCTTTACAACCCAACTGCTTGAACTTGGAGTTCCTGTTGTTATCGCCCTTAATAAGACCGATATCAATAATAAAAAGGAAACTGTTATAGATGTTGCGGCTTTATCTGAAAAACTTGGTTGTCCTGTTGTTGAAACTGTTTCAACCTCCGCAGAGGGACTTTCCGAGGTGATTAAAGTTGCCGTCGAGCTTAAAGGTCACACCCAGGTTGCTCCCTATGTTCAGGGTGATATCGATTTAACCGATAAAAAGGCGGTTGAGGCCGCCGATAGAAAGCGTTTCAGCTTCGTTAACGGAATTGTTAAGAGCGTTGAAACCCGCAAGGTTTTAACCCGCGAAAAAGGCTTTCAGGATAAAATTGATGCCGTTATAACCAATAAATGGGTTGGTATTCCGATTTTCGCCGTTGTAATGTTCCTCGTTTTCCAAATCTCCCAGGCTTGGCTTGGCGTTTGGCTTGCCGAGGGTGTTGAGATTGGTAGCTTCTCTTTCAAGGGACTCGTTGGTTACATAGGCGATTTCAAGGTTGTTGTTGAAGGTTGGATGGCCGGTGCAAGTCCGTTGCTTCAGGCCTTTGTATTAGAGGGATTAATTGAGGGCGTTGCCGCGGTTGTTGGTTTCCTGCCTCTCGTTATGGTTATGTATTTCCTCATTGCGCTTCTTGAAGATTGCGGTTATATGTCCCGCGTTTCGGTTGTATTAGACCCCATTTTCAAAAAGGTTGGTCTTTCGGGCAAGTCGGTTATTCCGTTTGTTATCGGAACCGGTTGTGCTATTCCCGGCGTTATGGCCTGTCGAACCATCCGCAATGAGCGCGAGCGCCGCGCAACCGCAATGCTCACGCCCTTTATGCCTTGTGGTGCAAAGCTCCCCGTTATTTCGCTATTTGTTGGCGCATTCTTCCCGCAGAGCGCTTGGGTCGGAACCGCCATGTATTTTGTTGGTATCGTTGTTATTCTCCTTTGTGCGTTGCTTATAAATAAGATTGCAGGCTATAAGGTTAGAAAATCCTTCTTTATTATTGAACTGCCCGAATATAAGGTGCCTTCGTTCTGGAGAGCATTTAAATCGATGTGCGGTCGTGGTTGGGCTTATATAGTAAAAGCCGGAACCATTATTCTTGTTTGTAACTTTATTGTATTCCTTATGCAGAATTATAACTGGAAGCTTCAGGCGGTTGATGACCCCTCGCTTTCCATTCTTGCCGATATTGCCACCCCTGTTGCATATGTAGTAGCACCTGTTATCGGTGTTGTTGCATGGCAGTTTGCCGCCGCCGCAGTAACAGGCTTTATTGCAAAGGAATGTGTTGTTGGAACCTTGGCAACTCTGTTTGCTTTTGAGAGTATGATTAATGAGGATTTAGAGGTTATCGGCAGTGGCTCGGTAATCGCAAGCGGAATGGGAATCCCCGCGGTTGCTGCGCTTGCGTTCCTTATGTTCAATCTGTTCACTCCTCCGTGCTTTGCGGCAATCGGCGCCATGAACTCTGAAATCAAGAGCAAAAAATGGCTCTTTGGCGGTGTCGGTCTTCAGTTGGCAGTTGGATTTACATTAGGCTTCTTAACCTTCTTCTTTGGTTGCCTTATTACTGGTCAGAGCATGGGCTCTGCTTGGATGCCGATTTTGGGTTGGGTGATTGTTGCGGGTGCTGCCGCTATAATCGCAGTAATTATCCGCAAAAACAATAAGAAGTTTAAGGATGAATATGCTCTCGGTGCCAAGAAAAAAGAAACTGCTACAGCAAAATAAAAAAGGAGAGAATGCTGATGGGATATAAGGATATAATAATTATCGCCGTTATCGTGCTTGTGGTCGGCGCGGCCAGCTTTTATATCTATAAAGCAAAAAAGAGCGGCAAGAAGTGTATCGGATGTCCCGATAGCGGTTCTTGCGGCTTAAAGAATGGGAATGGTGCCTGTAGCGGATGCTGCAGCTGTTGCTCCCAAACAAATGAAAAATAAAATACTTCCCTTAGTTTAAAAGTAAACCGCCCTGTGGTGCAAAAAGCATCGCAGGGCGGTTTGCGCTTATAAAAAAACACAAGTCTCCGAAAAGAGACTTGTGTTTATGGTCGAGATGACAGGATTCGGTGCGCGGCCCTCTTGCGGTTGCCCGAACACGTGCTCGCTTGGAGCGCGGCGCGTTGTTCGACCGCTGCGCCAACAAACTCTCCCTTCATCCGCCACAGGCGGCGGTCGAGTGTGTTGCCCTGTGTCCCTCGCTGCGTTCGGGACACAGGCTATAAGTTAAATTCTTGCAGTTCAGATAGAATAAAAAGAAACCGACCATAAAGGTCGGTTTCTTTTTATTGGTCGAGATGACAGGATTCGAACCTGCGGCCTCTGCGTCCCGAACGCAGCGCTCTACCAAACTGAGCCACATCTCGTTATATGGGGAAATAAACCCGTTTTCTTAAAACAAGGACGCCCGCGTGTGGCGTCCTTGTTTTTTGCTGGTGCGAGTGACGGGACTTGAACCCGTACGTCGTGGACACACGCCCCTCAAACGTGCCTGTCTGCCTATTCCAGCACACTCGCAAATCAAGCCTATGTATTATATCATTTTGGTTTCGCGATGTCAATAATAAAAATTAAAAAAACTAAAAAATTTTTTATTTAAATTTCAAAAAACGACAAACCACAACATATTGTGGTCGCAAAAACGACACACCACAATTTTGTAAAAAAAGTTACCGATATATATAAAAAAACATTGATTTTATACTTTTTATGCCTTATAATTTGTGTGTAGTGGTTTAAAGTGGATTAAAAAACCACTAAAGTGTTTCGAAGTGGTGTGTATGGAGGTGAAAATTCTATGCTTTTCGGTAATTATAAGCACACCGTTGATAAAAAGGGTAGAGTTTTCATTCCTGCTAAACTCCGCGATAGTTTAGGCGAAAGCTTTATGATATGCTGTGGCATATCGGGTGAGCGTTGCCTCTGTGTTTATTCGAACGAGGAATGGGAAAAGCTTGTTGAAAAAATAAATACACTGCCCAATACAAAATCAAGCAGTGTAAAACGTTTTCTGTTTAGCGGCGCATTTACCGTTGAGTGTGATGCGCAGGGAAGAATCCTAATTCCAACAACCATTCGCGAATACGCGCAGCTTGAATCCGAAGCTCAAATAGTTGGTATGTCTACCAACCTTGAAATTTGGAATAGCGCAAGTTGGGAAGAAAAGATTCAACAGTATACTCCCGAATCGGTTGCTTCTATTATGGAAGAACTGAACTTTTAAGGTGTGTATATGGAATTTAAACACATTTCTGTAATGTTAAATGAAGCAGTTGATGCTTTAAATATTAAACCTAACGGAATTTATATTGATGGCACCGCAGGTGGCGCAGGTCATTCAAAAGTTATAGCTTCAAAGCTTGATGGCGGATGTCTTTTAGCGCTCGACCGCGACCCCGATGCCGTAGCCGTAGCAATCGAGAGGTTAAGCGGTTTGCCGGCGAAGGTTTTGCATCATAATTTTTCCGAGATAGAAGAGGTTCTCGCAGAGCAGGGAATAGAAAAATTTGATGGACTCCTTCTTGATTTGGGAGTTTCATCCTATCAGCTCGATACCGCCGAGAGAGGCTTTTCATTTCATAATGATGCTCCCCTTGATATGCGTATGAGCAAAGAGGGAATAAGCGCCGCCGATTTAGTAAACGAAATGAGCGCCGATGAGCTTTCAAAAATATTTTTTGATTACGGCGAAGAAAAGTTTGCTCGAAAGATAGCCGCTGCGATAGTTAAGAAGCGCCAAGATAAGCGAATCGAAACAACCCTTGAGTTAGCCGATATTATATCCGATAGTGTTCCTGCCGCTTATAAACGAAACGGTCATCCGGCTCGTAAATGCTTCCAAGCTATAAGAATCGCGGTAAATGGCGAACTTGATTGCATCGAAAAAACTATAAATTCCGCCTTTGAGCATTTAAACGTTGGCGGAAGGATAGCTATAATAACCTTCCATTCATTAGAGGATAGAATAGTTAAGCGTTGTTTTTCGGAACTTTGCAAAGGTTGTGTTTGCCCGCCTGATATACCGATATGTGTGTGCGGCAGAACACCTCGCGGCAAATTAACCTCTCGCAAACCGATTGAGCCCAGTGAGGCGGAAATCAAGGAAAATCAAAGAAGCCGAAGCGCAAAGCTTCGTGTTATAGAAAAAATTAAGGAGTAGGAAAAGGCATGGATAACAGCAGGTATTATAACGATAGCTTGGCATATGATTTTGATATGTTCTTGCCGAAGGAAAAACCTCAACCTAAAGCTAAAATAGTTAAAATGCCGCAGACCGCCCAAAAGCAGGCTAAAAGAAATGCTGCTGCCAAGGAGGTCGGCAATAGGATAAAGGCCATCGTTGCGATTGGCTTTGTTCTTGCTGTTGTTTGCGCTAATATTTTCTTGCGTGTTCGCATAACAGAGGTTGATTCACAGATAAATAATGTAAATAATGAAATAGTAGAACTCCAGAGCGAAAAAACCCGCCTTAATGTTGAACTTGAGAATCGTATTTCTTATGAAAACCTTGAGGAGCAGGCAACCGCTCTCGGAATGAGCAAAACGGATAAATCGCAGGTTGTATATATCAAAACCAACAATACAAATGCGGCGATAACATCCGATGGTGTTTTCTCGGCCGCAGTAAACTGACGGGTGGGATAATATTGACATTGCTTTATGAATATATTTACAGTATAATAAATAATATATAAGGATACGAGAGTTGAACCAAAAATTCGGCTCTCGTTTTCGAGGTTAAAAAGGCAAAAAGCAGAGAGGTGATTGGCATGGCAAAAGCAAAGCGCGAAAGTGGAAAACTTAATAAAGCTATGCTTAGACGCAGTATGTGCGTATTGCTTGTGTTGATATTTTTAACTGCCGGCGTAACGGGCGGTCGTCTGTTTTACCTTATGGTTGTTAAGGGCGATGAATTGCAGGCAGAAGCTTCCGACCAACTGCTTTATGATACTACGTTAGCCGCTCCGAGGGGAAATATTTATGATTCCAATATGAAGGTTTTGGCTACCAGTGCCACCTGTTGGACGGTTTATATTTCGCCCAACAACTTTAAAAATATTAAAGATTCCTCAAAACTTGAGGCGGTTAAGGCGATAATTGCAGAAAAATTATCCGAAATATTAGACCTTGAATACGATGATGTTTATGCAATGACCGAAAAAACCGATAGTTATTATGTGACGGTTAAGCGAAAGGTGGAAAAGCCGGAGGCAGATGCCGTTCGCGAGTTTATAGCAAATTTCAGCGAATACGAGCTTTCTACATACATCGGTCTTGATGAGTCCACCAAGAGATATTATCCAAACGATAATTTAGCTTCTGCGGTTTTAGGCTTTGTTGGCGATGATAACCAAGGTCTTGCAGGAATCGAAAGTTTTTACGATTCGGAGCTTACCGGTGTTCCCGGTAGAGTTGTTGCTGCCAAGAATGCCCAAGGTGCGGATATGCCCTTTAGCTATGAGAAGGTTATAAGTGCTCAAGCGGGAAGTTCTTTGGTTTTAACCGTTGATTCTTATATTCAGCATGTTACCGAAAAGTATCTTGAGGCTGCAGTAATTGAAAATAAGGTTGCTAATCGCGGTGTTGCCATTGTAATGAATGTTAATACCGGCGCAATACTTTCAATGGCGGTTTTGGGCGATTTCGACCCGAATGAGCCTTTTACTCTTTCTGAATCCGATAATGCTCTTTTAGAAGGGCTAGAAGGTGATGAGCGCTCTAAAAAGCTCGCAGAGCTACGCAACAAGCAATGGCGCAATAAGGCGGTTTCAGATTCATATGAGCCGGGTTCTGTATTTAAAATCATAACTGCGGCGGCCGCATTGGAGGAAAATCTTACATCGCGTCACAGTTCTTATAATTGCCCCGGATATATAGTTATTGCGGGCCATCGCTATGATTGCCATAAAAAGATAGGTCACGGCACACAAACGCTTGAACAGGCGATTTCCAACTCCTGTAACCCTGCGTTTATAACCCTTGGAACAAGATTAGGTGCCGATTTGTTTTCTAAATATTTTGAAGCCTTTGGTTTAACCGAAAAAACCGGTATTGACCTGCCGGGTGAGGTTTCTTCGCTTTACTATACTGCCGATAAAATGGGCCCCGTTGAGCTTTCGTCGGCATCCTTTGGTCAAACCTTTACCATAACCCCAATTCAACTTATAACCGCGATTTCTGCGGCGGTTAACGGCGGATATCTTGTAGAACCTTATGTTGTTTCGCAGATACTTGATGCCGATGGTAATATTAAAAAAACAACCTCAACTACCGTAAAACGACAGGTTATTTCGGCAGAAACGAGTAAACTGTTATGTGAAATGCTCGAAACCGTTGTAGACGGCGGCGGCGGTAAAAATGCTTATGTTCCGGGCTATAGAATAGGCGGAAAAACCGGAACCTCGCAAAAGATGGTTGAAATTAATATGACAGGTAAGGATAACCTTTATGTTGCATCCTTCTGCGGAATTGCGCCGATAAATGACCCCGAGGTTGCGGTTCTTGTTTTACTTGATGAACCTATGGGAAGCAGTTATTACGGCGGAACAGTTAGTGCCCCCGTTGGCGGACAAATTTTAGCCGATATTCTTCCGTATCTCGGATATGAACCGCAATATAGTGAAGAAGAGCTTGCAAATCTTTCGGTTTCGGTTCCGTCTGTTATCGATTCAACTATCGCATCGGCTAAACAAAAGCTTACAACGGTTGGAATGTCGTATAAGATTATCGGAAACGGCGATACCGTAATCAAACAGGTTCCTGCAGCAGGTCAATCTGTATCGGCGGGAAGCAAAATAGTTCTTTATACCGATAATACGGAGCCTGCTAAGGTTGAGGTTCCCGATTTATCCGGAATGACACCGTCGGTTGTTAACAGCAGCGCGGCAAGTGCCGGAATAAATGTTGAATTCTCCGGTAATACCATTGCGGGTAGCAGTGTTATCTCGTATAAACAGAGTGTTGCTCCCGGAACAAAGGTTGATGCCGGAACGGTAATAACAGTATACTTTAGAGATAATACCGCAGTTGATTTTGCGGCGGCAGGATAGTTCTGAAAGAGGTCAGAAAATGCTTTTAAAACAATTAGTTCCTAATCTTGATGCTAAATATGAGAATATTGATGTATGCGGAGTTACAAGTGATTCTCGCAAGGTTGGCGAGGGCTTTGCTTTTGTGTGCATTAAGGGTGCAGTATCGGATGGCCATGATTATGCCGAAAGCGCTATAAATAACGGCGCTTCGGTTGTTATAGCTGAGCGCGATTTAGGATTTAAGAATCAAATAATCGTTAGCGATACTCAAGGACTTTATGCAAATATGTGTGCCGAATGGTTTGGTCGCCCTGCAGAATCCCTAAAAATCATCGGAATTACAGGAACCAATGGAAAGACCTCCATTTCTTATATGCTTAAATCTATTTTAGAACAATGCGGAAAGAAATGCGGTCTTATCGGAACGATTCAAAATATGATAGGGGATGAGGTCTTTGAAGCAAAGAACACAACCCCGGGCATATATGAGCTAAATGAGCTTTTTGCCAAGATGAAGTCTGCGGGATGCTCCCATGTTATAATGGAGGTATCATCCCATGCGCTTGACCAACGACGCGTTGAGGGACTGCAGTTTGAACTCGGACTCTTTACAAACCTAACTCAAGACCATTTGGATTATCATCTAACCATGGAAAACTATATGCTTGCAAAGCGTAAGCTTTTTGAGAAATCCAAAACTGCAATTATGAATTTTGATGATTCATATATGGAAGGATTGGTTAATGGCCTTGATTGTGAGGTTATTACTTATTCTATTAAAAGTGATTCCGCTACCTATACCGCAAAAAATATTTCCTATCGTCCCGATGGCGTTGAATATGAGTTTGTCGGCCTTGGAACCATCGCACGACTAAAACTGCAAACAGGCGGCAAGTTCTCGGTTTATAACTCTATGTGCGCCGCAACGGCCGCTTTGCGTTTGGGTTGTGATTTGCGCGATATCGCGGCGGCGCTTGAGCATTTGAACGGCGTAAAGGGAAGGGCTGAAGTTGTCCCAACGGGTAAGGATTTTACCGTTATTATCGACTATGCGCATACCCCCGATGGATTAAAAAATATACTGCATACCTTCCGTGAATGTGAAAAAAATCGCCTTGTGGCAGTCTTTGGATGCGGCGGCGACCGCGATAAAACCAAGCGCCCGCTTATGGGTGGTGTTGCGGCTCGATATGCCGATTTTGTTGTTGTTACAAGCGATAATCCGCGAACTGAGGACCCCAAAGCTATCGTTAACGATATTGTTGCAGGAATGAAGGGAACTTCAACTCCGTATAAGATAATCGTTAACCGTATAGAGGCAATTAAGTTTGCAATAAAAAATGCCCTACCCGGCGATATAATTGTTCTTGCCGGAAAGGGTCATGAAACATATCAAATCCTTCGCGATGAAACCATTCATTTAGATGAACGCGAGGTTGTTAGGGAAGCGTTAAGGGAGTGTTAATATGAGCGATTTTTCACCTGTGATTGCGGCGGCAGTAGCATTTATAGTAACGGCGGCCCTGGGCCTACCTGCTTTACCGATGCTTAAAAGGCTGAAATTTGGGCAAACAATTTTAGAGGATGGTCCCAAATGGCATAGCAGTAAGCAGGGAACACCGACAATGGGCGGCATCATTATGGTTGCCGGTGTTTTGCTTTCCTTTAGTATTACATATGCCTTTTCCGCTATCGCACAAACCGCTTTTGCAAACGAGAGAATGACATATCGTTTTTCGGTTACCTTGGCGGGTGTTGCCTTGGCGGTTGCTATGGGCATTGTAGGTTTTATGGATGATTATATTAAGGTTGTTAAAAAACGCAACCTCGGCCTTACAGCAAAACAAAAAACATTTCTTCAGTTGTTGGTTACCGTTGCATATCTTGTCACCTTATATCTTATTGGTGTTAGAACAACTTGGATTCCCTTTGTGGGCGAGATAAGTGTTGTAAGCGGAGCAGGAATCCTTTTTTGGATAATCGCTTTATTCTTTGTTTATGGCTTTGTTAACGCAGTAAATTTAACAGATGGTATTGATGGTCTTGCAAGCTCGGTAACCTTGGTTGTTTGTTGTGTATTTATGCTTATAACCGGTCTTACCGGTATGGCATCCGCCAATACTGCATCTGCCGCTTTTGCGGGCGCCTGCGTTGGCTTCTTGGTTTGGAACATTCATCCCGCAAAAATGTTTATGGGAGATACCGGCTCGCTGTTTTTGGGCGGTGCCGTTGTTGGCCTCGGATTTAGTAGCGGAAAACCGATTTTGCTTATTTTGGTTGGAATAGTATACCTTATCGAGGCCCTTTCGGTAATGATTCAGGTATCCTATTTTAAAAAGACTAAAAAGCGTATATTTAAAATGACCCCTATCCATCACCATTTTGAAATGTGTGGATGGAAGGAAGAGAAGATAGTTTTTGTTTTCTCGGCAGTAACCTTGGCTTTAGGTGCTATAGCAGTTCTTATAGTTGCTCTTTAATTTTTAAAAAGGAGGCGGAAAAATGCGAAAGGGTAAAAGCGCGGCTTCAAAAAGCCCGTTGATTTCATCCGGAAAAATGGATATATCCTTTTTTGGATTGGTAATGACATTGTTGGTTGTTGGATTAGTTATGCTTTTTTCCGCCAGTTATTCATATGCCTACGTTCATTATGGCAACAGTTTTCACTTTATAACAAAACAGGCGCTTTTTGCTGTTGCAGGCGTTATCATAATGCTCGGTATTTCAAAAATCGATTACCATGTTTATAGGAAATTTGCCATACCTGTGTATATTATAGCAATAATAATGCTTATTGCGGTTTATGGCTTTGCTCCTATCGCTAATGTTCACAGGTGGATAACGATTGGGCCAATTCAGTTCCAACCTTCGGAAATCGGAAAGTTCGCTATTATTTTAATTTTCGCGCATTTGATTTCCAAGAATTCATCAAGTATGGATAAGTTTTCCTTTATACTAATCTTGTTAGGACTATTGGCGTTGGTTAGCGCATTGGTTGTGTTCGAAACGCACGTTTCCGCAACCGTTCTTATTTTGGCGATAGGCATCGTCTTGATATTTGTTGGTGGCTTATCAAGAAAGTTGGCAATTATCGGTGTTGTAACGGTTGGAGTTATCGTGATAGTCGGATATTTTGCTTTATCAA
>SVPK01000078.1 GCA_015065875.1 Oscillospiraceae bacterium | reverse complement strand
GGCTTGCCGAGCGAGGGAGCCTCCTCTTGGATGCCGCCGCTATCGGTTAAAATTAAATGAGCGGCATTCATAAAGTTATGAAAATCGAGAACATCGAGCGGAGAAATAAGCTTTACCTTATCGCAATCGCCCAAAACCTCATTAGCGGTATTAACAACAATGGGGTTCATATGAACGGGATAGATAACCTTTATATCGGGATGCTTTTCGATTATCTCGCGAATTGCCGAGAACATATCATGCATAATATCGCCAAGATTTTCGCGGCGATGGGCGGTAAGAAGTATGAGTCGGCTATCCTTTGCCCACTCGAGAGCCTCATGGGTATAGGAATCCTTAACGGTTGTTGCTATAACATCGATAGCGGTATTTCCCGTTACGAAGATGCTCTCCTTGGGAACATTCCAGGCCAGGAGATTATTTTTGCTCTTTTCGGTTGGCGCAAAATTAAAATCGGCAACCAACGAAATGAACTGACGATTAATCTCCTCCGGGAAGGGAGAATATTTGTTGTATGTTCGCAGTCCCGCCTCAACATGGCCCACAGGTATCTGACGGTAGAATGCCGCCATTGCCGAAACGAAGGCGGTTGTTGTATCGCCGTGAACCAAAACGAGGTCAGGCTTTTCCGATTCCATAACGGCATCCAGCGCGGTTAGCGCCGAGGAGGTCAGCGATGCGAGGGTTTGTCCCTGCTTCATAAGGTTTAAATCGAGGTCAGGAACTATATCGAATATTTCTAAAACCTGGTCGAGCATTTGGCGATGCTGCGCGGTAACACAAACCACAGTTTCAGTTTTATCCTCATGCTTTTTGAGCTCCTTAACGAGCGGCGCCATTTTAATCGCTTCGGGACGGGTTCCGAAAACGGTCATAACCTTAATTTTTTTCATTTCTTTTCTTCGCTTCCTTTTTGATGCATTTGAAGAACTTAACATTGTTATTATAAAAGCGACCTATTCGCTTGGGCTCACACATAATGCGATAAAGCCATTCGCAATTAAGCTTAATAAAGAGCTTCGGTGCGCGCTTTTTGGTTCCCGAAAGAACATCGAGCGAGCCGCCGATTCCTATAAAGATTCCCCTTTGGAAATCGGGAAGGTTTTTATAGATAAGTATTTCCTGGCGCGGTATTCCGAGGGCAACAAAGCAAAGGTCGGGAGCTTTTTCCTTCATATCGGCAAAAACCTCTTCATCCTTATTATTATAGCCATCACGCATACCAACGATTTTAAGGCCGGGATAGTTTTTATCTATCTGCTCTTTAAGCTTTTCCAAAACCTCGGGCTTGGCTCCGTAGAAATATACCGAAAGGCCCTTTTCGCTTCCGAAACGCAAAAGCTCGGATACGGTTTCAACCCCCGTTACGCGACCGTTAGGCTCCTTATTTGCCCATTTTGCCGCCTTAACAACGCCAATTCCATCGGCGGTTATAACGGTTTTTTCATCGCGCAGAAGTTTATCAAATTCGGGGTTTCTCGAACCATGCATAAAGGTTTCGGGGTTAGCGGTTACAACAAAGGTTTTCTCGCCCTTTTCGGCACGAGCGGTTATAAAACCGAAAAATTCATCTCGCGAGCCGCAATATAAATTATCATAATATTCTATCATATGCCCCTCCGAATATTATTATTTTTTCTCCTCTTGCTCGGTTGCCTCTGCGATTATATAACGCGGGCGAGCCTTTGTTTCGAGATATATTTTTCCGATATAGGAACCGATAATTCCGATACTCAAGAGTTGGATTCCGCCAAGGAAGCAAACAATCGAAACGGTTGATGCCCAACCCGCAATAGCCGAATCAAGGAAATACTGAACAACAGACCAAATAATTCCGATAAAGCTTATGAAGGTTACGAAAAATCCAAGACCGGTTACTATCTTTATCGGCTTGGTTGAAAGGCTTGTTATGCCATCGAAGGCGAGGGCAAGCATTTTCTTTAAGGGATAATGGCTCTCTCCTGCGAGGCGAGGGGTTCGGTCATAGTAAACGCTGGTGCTCTTAAAGCCAACGAGCGGAACCATTCCGCGAAGGAATATATTAACCTCCTTATATTCCGAAAGAGCCTCAAGCGCTCTTTTGGACATAAGGCGATAATCGGCATGGTCATAAACCGTTTCAACACCCATACCCTTTAAAAGCTTATAGAAGCCTCGAGCGGTTGTGCGCTTAAAGAAGCTATCGCTCTTGCGCGAGTTGCGAACACCATAAACAATATCGCAGCCCTCAAGATATTTTTCAACCATCTCGCGGGAAGCATTAATGTCATCCTGACCATCGCAATCAATACTAATGGTAATATCAGCGCGCTCCTTGGCATACATAAGACCGCCAAGCAGAGCATTTTGATGGCCGCGGTTGCGCGAAAGGCTTATTCCCTCAAAATATTCATCCTCTTTTGAAAGACGGTCGATTATCTCCCAGGTTTTATCGCGACTGCCATCGTTAACAAACATAATACGGCTTTTTTCGCTTATCATATCATCCTTTATCATTCCGCATAAGGTTTCGCGGAACATCGGCGCCGTTACGGGGAGAACCTCCTCCTCGTTATAGCACGGGATAACAAAATATAAAATCGGTTTCATCTTTTCACTCCTTAATACAGGTAATAATTCAATTAGATTATACCACCCACCCGCGCTTTTTTCAATGACAATTATTAAAGCCTTTCCCATCTCTGGGAAAGGCTTTAATTTACTCGCCGGGGCGGGTTGTATAGGGTGCGAATTCGATTCTTATAAAATATCCGCGCGGATGACTGCAGGCGGGACAAACGGGCGGCACCTGCTTGGCTTCTAAAATATTTCCGCAATTAAGACAAACCCATTTACATTCTACATCGGAAACGAAAAGCTTATCCTCGCGAAGCCATTGTGCGAAAAGCGCAAAGCGATTAGCATGGCTTCGCTCGATATCGGCTATCAGGCGGAACTTTGCGGCAACTCCCTGAAAGCCCTCGGCCGCGGCTGTTTCGGCAAACTGCGGATAAACGATTTCAAACTCCTCGTTTTCGTTATGGGTTGCGGCATCGAGCAGGTCGCAAAGCGAGTTCGAGATATCAACAGGATAGGCGCCGTCTATCTCGATATTCTCGCCCGAAAGCTCCGAAAGCAGGTTATAAAACACCTTTGCGTGTTCACATTCTTGGTCCGAGGTGTATTTAAAAATGGCCTCCAGAACATAATTTTCTTGCCCTGCCGCCTGCTCTGCGGCGAACGAATAGCGATTTCGCGCCTGGCTTTC
>SVPK01000077.1 GCA_015065875.1 Oscillospiraceae bacterium | reverse complement strand
AGCCTCGTTGATTATGAGCGCGAGCAAAAAATCATTCTCGATAATACCCGCGCCCTGCTTTCGGGCAAGCCCGCGGCCAATATTTTATTGACCGGCGATGCAGGAACAGGAAAATCCTCAACCGTTAAGGCGATAGTTAATGAGCTTTACTCAGAGGGTCTCCGCGTTTTAGAGGTTCGCAAGGAGCAGCTTCATGCCATACCCGCTATAATCGATTCGCTTAATTCCAACCCCTTAAAATTTATTTTGTTTATCGATGACCTTTCCTTCGGCAAGGATGACGATAACTATAGCGCCCTAAAGGCGATTTTAGAGGGTTCGGTTTCGGCTAAATCGCAGAATGTTGTTATCTATGCAACCAGCAACCGCCGCCATCTCGTTAAAGAGAGCTTTGCCGACCGCGAGGGCGACGATATCCACTTTAACGATACCCTGCAGGAGATTTTATCACTTTCCGACCGATTCGGAATCCGCATAACCTTCCGCCGCCCCGATAAGGCGACCTATCTCGATATTGTTCGCAGTCTTGCCGTTCAGAGAGGCCTTGATTTTGAGCCCGCAAAGCTCGAAATGGAAGCCGAGCGCTTCGCACTCGAACGCGGAGGCCGAAGCCCCCGCGCCGCAAGACAGTTTGTTGATTCGCTGCAATCAACCGACGGCCAGGGAATAAATATAATGTAAACAAAAAGACCCGATGGAAATCCATCGGGCCCTTTTATTTATATAATGTAGGGGAAAAGCGGCAGGAGCAAGCCCCTGCCCTACAAACGGTATGCCCTTAAAAACATAACCCCTCCCATATATAGGGTGGGGTTTAGTGTATAGAGAAAAAGCAATCGTCTTGCCATTTTGCGGGGTTAGTGTCGATGTATTCCCAAATCTCCAAATAGTCCCTTTCTCCGCGAATAATATGGTCATGGAATGAGGTTTGCCAAATTTTTTGAGTTTGCTTTTCTTCCTGACTTTTTCGCGTTGTCAACGATTTAAAAGCACAAACAACATCCGATAACGTAGGGCAGGGGCTTGCTCCTGCCGTGGTTTTTTGTATAACAACTATTGCGTGAATATGATTCGGCATTATCACATATTTATCAATTTTTATGCTTGGATATCTTTTTTCGAGGTTGCAAATTTCTTCGTTTGCAATTTTACCCAATGCGGATAACTGCATTTCGGCAGGAGCAAGCCCCTGCCCTACAATGTTGCCGAAAATGTTTTTTCTGCCATGCGTGCATATTGTTATAAAATAATATCCATCTTTGCTATAATCATACTCTTTGAGTCTTGTTCTCTTTCTTTTTGGGAGTTGCAATTTTATCACCAAAATCAGTTTAACATATTTCGTGCCTGATAACAATAAAAAACACACCCCGATGGGGTGTGTTTTTTTATGCATTAAATAGTTTTTCGCTTGCGAAGCGGGTATCGGTTGTTACGTTCATTCGCATTTTGCGGAGAACCGATTCATCGCCCGAATTTAGGATATGGGTTGAATGGAGCTCGCAACCGCGAAGCTTTGGCAACTGCTCAACCGCGCGCTTTGCAACGGGGTCGGTAACCGCGCAGATATAAAGGGCAGATAAAACGTCATCGGTTTTGAGAACGCTTATTCCGCTGCTGCTACCACCCAAAAGCTCATTCTTTAAGGAGAGCAGCGGCTCTAAAACCGCGGGGCTCATAAGAAGGGTTGATTTGGGGATATCGGCCAAAACCTTAATACTATTCAGAAGCGCTCCGCTCGAGGCGCTCATAAGGGCGGTTGCTTTACCTGTTATAACTCGTCCGTCAGGCAATTCAATCGCCGCGGCGGGAACATTGCCGCAGGAAGCGCTCTTTCGGCGCGCGGGGGCAACAACAGGGCGAGCATCCTCGGTTATTTCGAGCTGCTCCATTATGTTGCGAAGCTTAAGCACCGTTTCAATCGGCTCTTTGCCCTGCTTATGGTCGGCAAGGCCGCGCAGATATCTGCGAACAACCTCTTGGCGGCTGGCTTCGCGGCAGGCCTCATCATCAAAGATTCCATAGCCCGCCATATTAACGCCCATATCGGTTGGACTGCAATAAAACTGGTCATCGCCGGTTATCTTGGTTAGAATTCTATGAACAATCGGGAAAGCCTCAACATCGCGGTTATAGTTAACGGTTGTAATGCCATAATGCTCAAGATGATAGGGGTCTATCATATTAACATCCTGCAAATCGGCGGTTGCGGCCTCGTATGCGAGGTTGACAGGATGGTTAAGCGGGATATTCCAAATCGGGAAGGTTTCATACTTTCCGTAACCTGCGGTTATTCCCCTTTTATACTCATGATACACCTGCGAAAGGCAGGTTGCGAGCTTTCCGCTTCCCGGGCCGGGCGCAGTTACAACAACAAGCGGCTTGCTTGTTTCGATATAGGGGTTTGCTCCATAGCCCTTATCGCTAACGATATAATCAACGTTATGCGGATAGCCGGGAATCGGCTTATGAACATAATATTTTAATCCGCGCGCATCTAAAACACGCATAAACTGGTCGGCCGCGGGTTGGCCGCCATATTTGGTGATGACGATGCTGTTAACCTCAATGTTCATTGATTTAACAAGGTCAATCTGGCGGAGAAGGTCGAGGTCGTAGCTGATGCCGAGGTCGGCTCGGATTTTGCTTTTTTCGATATTTTCGGCCGAGAGGCAGAAAATTATTTCAACCTGGTCCTTAAGGGTTTGAAGCATACGGATTTTTGCATCAGGAGCAAAGCCCGGCAAAACGCGCGATGCATGGAAATCATCGAACAGCTTTCCGCCAAACTCTAAATACAGCTTGCCGTTAAAACGGGCAATACGCGAAAGAATATTCTCGCGCTGCTTATCCATATAAAGTTGGTTGTCAAAACCCTTTTTTACCATTTTCGTCACCCCATCTCAAATCAAGTCTAATTGTATCACAATCTGCCGTTTCCTGCAACAGAAAACTAACAATTTTTTATCTAACTCTAAAGGCTTTTGTTGTATATCCGGTTGCCTTTTTAAAATATTTAAGAAAATGATTATAATCCGAAAAACCAACCTGCTCGGCAATCTCCGATACAGGCATATCGGTTGTTTGAAGCAGCTCTATCGCCTTATTAACTCGGTAGGCGAGCAGATAGCGATGGAGCGACATTCCCGTGTGCTGAACAACGAGATGGTTTATATAATTGGGATGATAACCGAATTTTTTACCAAGCGATATATTGGTTAGCTCCTCGCTATGATGGTCGGCAATGAACTGCAACACCTCATCAACTCGACCCTTTGA
>SVPK01000076.1 GCA_015065875.1 Oscillospiraceae bacterium | reverse complement strand
GCTATATGCGATGTGGTCGATGGAGAATATATTGTAAGTATTAAGTAAAAAGTTTTAAAAATAACGCAAACTTCCCGGTTTGCGTTATTTTTATTGCTTGAAATAATAAAGATATAATAGTATAATAAATTATGTGTATGTTCATAAGTTTTTTTAGAATAATAATTCTAATGGAGGTTTAAACTTATGAACATTAAAAATCAAACTGAAGAAAATGAAAAAGACCTTGATGAGCAAGCTACCCTTTATGACCAAATAAAGGATATCGGCTCTGTTACTACCTGTTGCGGAAAGCATAAAATATATTGTCTTACCATTATTGGTGAAATAGAAGGGCATTCGGTTTTACCTCCCCAAAGTAAGACAACCAAATATGAGCACATCATTCCGCAGCTTGTTAGTATAGAACAGGATAGCGAAATAGAAGGGCTTCTTATAATTTTAAATACGGTTGGCGGAGATGTTGAAGCGGGGCTTGCGATTGCAGAGCTCATTGCGGGCATGAAAAAGCCAACGGTTTCACTGGTTTTGGGCGGTGGTCATTCCATTGGAGTTCCGCTTGCCGTTGCGGCCAAAAAATCTTTTATTGTAGGCTCTGCAACCATGACCATTCATCCTGTCAGAACAACGGGGTTGGTGCTCGGCGTTCCGCAAACCCTTAACTATTTTGAAAAAATGCAGAACCGAATAACTAAATTTGTAACCGAAAATTCAGGCATATCCGAATCGGATTTTATGCAGCTTCTAATGAATACGGGAGAATTGGTTACCGATATGGGAACGGTAATTGAGGGTAAAAAGGCCGTATCGTTGGGGCTTATTGACGAACTCGGAAATTTATCTGATGTTATTGCTTGCCTTTATGAAATGATTGAAAATAAATGATAATACGTGCGCCGGTCGCACGCTACATATAAAGGAGATGTATTAATGGCTTCTAAAACAAAGGGAAGACCGAAAAAAAGTTCAACCGCAACCAAGATTGAACAAAAAAATGTTAAGAAAAAGGCCAAAAGCGGACGCCGCCAGTTATACTCTATTATCTGGTTTGCGATAGCTATATTTTTGCTTTTTGTAATTTGTATTAAGGGCGAAAATCTTTGGTTTAAGTTACATAATTTCTTATATGGAGTATTTGGCTTTAATGCTATATGCCTGCCCATTATTATAGGTCTTATTGCAGTCATGTATGCACTGGACAAGCTTCATGGAACAATTACCGCCAAGATTATTGAATCGATAATTTTTATCGTTCTTGTAGCGGCGGCGGTTGAAATATTTATTGCGAGACCCGCTCCCGACCTCGGAACTCATCTTACGGCTTCGTTTTATGCCGGTATAAGCGGTGGTGGTTGGTTAGGCGCTTTAATAGGACGTCCCTTGTTTAATGCCTTTGGCGCAACCGGAGCGGCCATAACCGTCATTTTATTAGCCTTGGTGTTCTTGATGCTTATAACAGGAACAACCCTGCTTGCCATATTCAGAGCCTTTATGCGTCCCGTTGAGAAAATCGGCGAGCATGCCGATGAGGTATATGGAGAGGACGAGGAGGCAGAAGCAGAAAACGCAGAGGAGCCTGCTCGCGGCAAAAAAGGCAGAAACAAGAAAAATAGCCGATTTGTTGATATACCTGTTGACGATATCCCGGTTGAACGCGAACGCGTTAAGCCTGATATGAACGAAATGCAACGCGAGGTTGTTAAAACCTATCACGATATCGACCAGGAAAAGAGCGAGGAAATAGCAGAAGAGGTTAAGAATACTGTGGCCGAAGAGGCAAAGGAAATCGAGCCTGCCGGCGAAGAAAAGCAGTCTGATTCGATAAAAAACAGCAGCGGAATCTCGATAACCGATGAGGGATATCGTTTCCCGCCGCTATCGCTCCTTAATGAGCCCCGCTTTGAGGATTCGAAAACCGCAAGCTCCGATTTGGATGCTACCGCAACACACCTTGTTGATACGCTGCGTAGTTTCGGGGTTGAAACCCGAATTGTTGATATCAGTCGAGGCCCTGCGGTAACCCGTTATGAGCTTCAACCCAGCGCGGGAGTTAAGATTAGTAAAATTACTAACCTGGCAAACGATATTGCGCTTAATTTGGCCGTTGCGGGAGTTCGTATTGAGGCTCCCATCCCGAATAAGGCCGCCGTTGGAATTGAGGTTCCCAATAAACAAACCTGCGGTGTTACCGTTCGTGAGGTTATTGAGTCTCCTGCGTTTGCTAATTCTAAGAGTAATTTAACGGTTGCTCTCGGACGTGATATTGCGGGCAACGTTGTTGTTACAGATATTGCTAAAATGCCGCACGGACTGATTGCGGGTGCTACAGGCTCCGGTAAATCGGTTTGCATTAACTCTATAATTATAAGCCTGCTTTATAAATCAAGTCCTGATGATGTTAAGCTGTTGCTTATCGACCCGAAGGTTGTTGAACTTGGAATCTATAATGGAATTCCGCATCTTTTGGTTCCGGTTGTTACCGACCCGAGAAAGGCATCGGGCGCTTTGGGTTGGGCAGTTAGTGAAATGGAAAAGCGCTATAAGCTTTTTGCGGATAATAATGTTCGTGACCTCGGCGGATATAATAAGCTCGCCGAGCAGGATGAAAATTTAGAAAAAATGCCGCAGATTGTTATAATCATCGATGAGTTGGCCGACCTTATGATGACCGCTCCGCGTGAGGTTGAGGAATCTATCTGCCGTATTGCTCAAAAGGCTCGTGCCGCAGGTATGCATCTGCTTATTGCAACCCAACGTCCGTCGGTTGATGTTGTTACCGGTCTTATTAAAGCAAATGTTCCCTCGAGAATTGCGTTTACCGTTTCTTCGCAGGTTGATAGCCGAACCATACTTGATGTTGGCGGCGCAGAAAAGCTTTTAGGCCGTGGCGATATGTTGTTTAGCCCCGTTGGTTCTACTAAGGCAAATCGTGTTCAGGGATGCTTTGTTAGCGATGATGAGGTTGCCTCGGTTGTTGAATATGTTAAAACCGACCATGTAACTGAATACGATGAAGATGTTATGAACGAGATTGAGCGTCAAGCCGCTATTGAGAAAAAGCAAAAGACCGGCCTGCCTGAGGATGGCCCCGCAGATGACCCGATGCTACCCAATGCTATTGCGGTTGTTGTTGAAGCGGGACAAGCCTCAACATCTTTGTTGCAACGTAAGTTAAAGCTTGGATATGCGCGTGCCGCCCGTATTATTGATGAAATGGCGGATAGGGGAATTATAGGTCCCTTTGAGGGCGCAAAGCCGCGTCAGGTTTTGATATCCAAGGAACAATTAATGGAGATGCAAGCACGAAACGATGAGTAAACATCTTTTAAGTGCTCTCATAGC
>SVPK01000015.1 GCA_015065875.1 Oscillospiraceae bacterium | reverse complement strand
TGCCTTAATGCTTTGCCTTTCCCCCTTGTAAGACACAAAGTATTACTTCGTGGCAAAGGCTTCGCCATAAAGCAAAATTTTAGGTTACAAAACTGCACGCACCTAAAAAAGATAAATTTTTAGTGGAGTAAAAGGCAAAACCCCGTGGTAACGCTGACGCGTATCACGGGGTTTTAACACATTAGACCGCAAAAATTTGCTTTTTTAGGCGTTTTATCCCTAACCGCAACTCCCTTTTGCCTCCGTTTTTTTATTTTCCTGAAAGATAATATTTTTTCATTTCCTCCGGCGGAACCATACTTCCGCCCGTTGCCCAAACTATATGGGTTGCGTTTTGGCTTTTGAAGGGTGAAAACTCCTCATCGGTTTCGCAAAGCACAGGGCCATACATTCCCGCGAGGGCGCTCGGCTCAAGGAAAATATCCTCGGCATCGGCAAGTTTTGTGAGCATTCGGCACATACGCTCATCGGTTAAGGTATAGCAACCGCTCATAAAGGGTTCCATAAGTTTTCCCACAAAGCCTGATGCGCGGCCGACCGCCAAGCCATCGGCGGTTGTTTTGGCGGTAATGCCGATATCCTCGGTTGAGATTTTATTATGTAGCCCGGTTGACATTCCGAGAATCATACAACAGGCATTAACAGGCTCGGCAAAGAAGCAACGAACGTTATTGCCAAAAACCAGCTTTAGACCAAAGGCAACGCCGCCCGGTCCGCCGCCGACTCCGCAGGGCAGATAAACATTAAGCGGATGGGCGCTATCAACCGCTATTCCCGCCTCTCGCAGTTGCTCCTTTAAGCGCAAAGCGGCAACAGAATAGCCGAGGAATAAGGTTTTTGAGTTTTCGTCATCTATAAAATGACAATATGGGTCAGATTCGGCCAAAAGCCTTCCCTGACGGACGGCCTCGCTATAATCGGCGCTATATTCGATAACCTCAACGCCTTTAGAGCGGAGCATATCCTTTTTCCATTTTCGCGCATCGGCCGACATATGAACGGTTACTCGAAATCCGAGCTTGGCGCTCATAATTCCTATTGAAAGGCCAAGATTTCCTGTTGAGCCAACCGCTACCGAATATTTTGAAAGAACCTGTTTTACCGCATCGGTTGCAAAAATGCTATAATCGCTCTCTTTAGTTATAAGCCCCTCGCGAAGGGCTATTTCTTCGGCCGTTTTCAGCACCTCATAAACTCCGCCGCGAGCCTTAATAGAACCCGAAACGGGCAAATGGCTATCCATCTTGAGCCAAAGATTTCCGCCGATTTTTATGTTATGCGCCTCTTCGAGCGCGGCCTTCATTTTCGGTATTTCACGGAAAGGGCTCTCGATTATGCCGCCAAGCGATTCGGTTTCGGGGAAAGCGACCTTGAAATACGGGGCAAAGCGCTCCCATCGAGCGGCGGCATCCAAAACTTCCTTCATTCCGAGCGGGCATTCGGATATCGCGAGAGACGCATCCTTTATATTAGGATTGCGCCAACAGGTTTCTTCGAGATTTTTTAGCTTTTCTCTAATCATTTTTATCTCCAAAATCAAATTAGTTTTTTGAGTGTTTCACCCGAAGCGATATAATAATCGGCGGTAGCCTTTATTTTATCCTGCGAAAAATTATTTTTATCATAGATTCCAACCGCTTTCATTCCAATGCTTTTTGCAGTTTTGATTGCAATATAAGAATCCTCGAAAACCCAAGCATCCTCGGCGCCAACACCAAGTTTTTCGGCGGCGGCAAGATAGATATCGGGAACATCCTTGCCAACCCCAAAATCGGCACAAGACAAAACATGGCTAAAATATTTTTCTAACCCGAACTTATCTATAACTATTTTAAGCCGTATGGCCTCGGTAGCAGATGCGATACACATTAAAGTTCCCTGCGCTTTAAGATGCTCTAAAAACTCTATAACACCATCCTTGAGTTTGGCATCCTCGCTATAAAAATCGACCAGTGCTTCATCGCAAAAGGCGGCAAGCTCATCGGCGCTTTTGCCTATATTATATCTATTATGTATAAACTCCATGGCTCCATAAAGGGTCATGGTTCTGATAGCTCTATCATCCTCGGCAGTAGGGCGAAAACCTTCTCGCTTTAGATACTCTCTTCCTAACCTTTCCCAAAACATTTCCCAAAACCAGAGAGAATCGAGCAGGGTTCCGTCCATATCGAATATTGCAGCCTTGATTTTCATAAGATATCCCCTTTTAAATTTATAATAGAATTTTACCACACACGATTTTTAAAAACAATAATAATATATTACATAAAACAAAAACCGCAGATAGTTTTCTGCGGTTTTTTTGATTTATCCTAAATCGGGAGTATCGAGGAAGGTTATTTTGGGGCTCTCGCAACGGTCGGATTCAAAAACGATTACCTCATTTTCGCCCTCGCGGAGTATCGGAGCGGGAACATAGAGAGTTTTCTGCGGGCCTGCCGAATTATAGAAGCGGCCGAGATTAAAGCCATTTATCATACAAAAGCCCTTCTCAAAGCCATCGAGTTTTACAAAGGTATCGCAGGGCTTGCCGCTGATTTTAAGGCTTCCCCTATAGAAGGTTGGCATCTCGCTTTTAGTAGCCTTTTTCCAAGAAAGGGCCGATAAATCCTCCATAGGCAGGCTATAGTTTTTCCAACCGAAATGGAAACGCGAGCCGATACGAATTCCGCCAACGATTCCCTTTTTATCCAAAAGTTTGGGTCCATAGTTTACGCGACCCATATTCTCAACAAGAATATCGAGGCGAATTTTTTCGCCGTTTTCGAGGGCAATATTAACCTCATCTCTACGGCGACTACGCTCACGGATACCAACAAGAGCGCCGTTTATGAATATATGGGCGCGGTCGTGAAGCTGGGTAAATTCAAGCTCCTGACCCTCTATGGGACCATCGATTTCGGTAGAATAAAGGATATATCCAAAATCCTGCGAAAGCTGCTCCATGGTTTGGGGAATAACGCTCTTGACCGGGGTTGATAGCGCGTTTATATTTTCAAGCAAATCTGCGCTTTCGGTTAACTCAACCTCGCCATAGGCCTTCTTTTCGCTGTTTGCAACCGCGATATCGGGAGCGGGAACGCCGGTATTTTTTTCGATACTGGCCTTAACCGCATCATAGGTTACGGTCATATCGCCCGCCTCACTTAAGGGGGCGCAATAATCATAGCTTGTTATGGTTGGCTGATAGGTGCCGCCCATGTGGTTTGCTCCGTTTGTGAACCCAAAATTGGTTCCGCCATGGAACATATAGAAGTTAAACGAGCCGCCAATTTCAAAAAATTCATCGAGCATTGCCGAGATTTCTTCGGGTTTGTGCTCATGGTTTTGTTCATACCAATGGTTAAACCAACCGCACCAAAACTCACCGCACATCAAGGGTTGATTGGGTTTAAATGCATGGAGCTTTGCAAGCTTATCCTTGGGTGCGCTACCGAAGTTCGCAACCGCCAAAAGCTCGGGCAGGGTTCCGCCGCCAAGCATTGAAGGGTTGGTTCCATCAGAGGTGAATAAGAGGCAATCGATTCCGTTTTCGATAAAGAATTCGCGGGTTTTGCGGAGGTATTCCTTATCGTCGCCGTAGCTTCCGTATTCATTCTCGACCTGAACCATAAATACTCGGCCGCCATTTGATGCTAAATGGGGACGAATACGGCGAAAAAGCTCGCGATAAAAGGGAGTTACCTTTTCGAAAAATAGCGGGTCATTACAGCGCAGAGCAATATTTTCATATTTAAGAAGCCACGAAGGCAGTCCGCCAAACTCCCATTCGGCGCAGATATACGGGCCGGGACGAACGATAACATTAAGCTCTAATTCCTCGGCAATCGAGATAAAGCGCTCGATATCGAGAATGCCCGAAAAATCGAACTCGCCTTCTCGGCGCTCATGCAGATTCCAGCAGGCATAGGTTTCAACGGTATTAAAGCCGCAGGCCTTTAGCTTTAAGAGGCGGTCGCGCCAATATTCGGGAACGGTTCTAAAATAATGAATCGCACCCGAGATAATTTTATAGGGTTTTCCATCCAATAAAAAATCCTTATCGTTATAGGTTAAAATGGGCATTAGGCTCTCCCCTTTCTCTTTAATTTGAGTATATCACCGCGAGGGTAAAAAGTAAATGCACAAAATGGTATTTTAATACACAAAACGAAACAATAGGTATGCGGAACAGGCAGGTAATACTCGTATTTCTCTCCCTCCGCTTTTTTGCACAGCAAAAAAACACCTCCCTCGTCAGAGGGAGGCGGGGCATAAAACCATTCTTATTTAAGCAATTCTGCCTTTTTCTTACTGAACTCTTCTTCGGTTAAAATTCCTTGGTCAAAAAGTTCTTTCATAAGTTTCAGCTTTTCGATATCAACCGAATCTTGACTCTTGTTAAAATCAATATATCCTTTTTCTTTTTGGGGTATAATTTCCATTAATACCTCATACCACCATAGTTCTAATTTTTCTTCTTTTCCATTCTTATATTTAATCAAAACCTCTCGACTATCATGTGTCTGGGTCGTCGATACTATTGGTTTTCCTTCACCTGTTACCTCTTTGCGGCTGCCGATTATGGCGCCCGCACCGCCGGCAATAATTCCGCCAACGACAGCTCCTTTAATTGAACTGCCGCCACCCGATATCTTAACATCGCCGCCTGACACCTTGGTTGTATACTGAACGTCGCCAATCATCTCAAAATACAAAATATCGTTTGTTTTCAAGAGCTTTTTTATTTCAACCTTAAAGAATTTTTCTGTAACATTTGACCAACCATTAATTATATAGTCCAACATCTTTTGACGTTGCTTAACGGCATCAAAGTTTTGAAAAATTTCATTGGAACTCATATAACTATCGTAAGCATACAACTCATAGTGAACAATTTCCAAATCATCATAGAGAACAAGCTCTTTTAATTTGGAATTCTCTTGATAAACATTTTGATACTTCGATTTCAGTGACGCAAGTTGAGACAAAAAATCCTTTTCCTGGTCATCATATAATTCATAAAATTTTTGAGCAAATTCCTTATTTCTCTGTTCCTTGGCTGTGCGTATTTCTTCTTGCGTTTCTTTATCGCTTTCATGCGATATTATAAAAGCGCCTGCAAAACATCCAACAATTCCTAAAAAAACAATAAAGTAATTCAAATTAATTGCAGCAATAAACGTAACTACGGCGCTTATTGCCATAACCATTACTCCCATATTTCCCTCCAATAATCATACTGCACCTATATAGGTGCAATATGATTATATATCTGCAATATAATTATGTCAAGAAAATTGTTCTTAAATGAGTGCAAAAAGGAGTGTTGCCTTTGGATAAGATTATCGAAACGAAAATCGGCGGAAACATTCGAAGATTGCGCGAGGTCGCAGGGCTAACGCAGGAGCAATTATCGGCACGAATGCAGACCGAGGGTTGCGATATAACCCGAAGTGCTTTGGCTAAAATCGAGGTAGGTCAACGACATCTATACCCCGACGAGATAATCCTTTTAAAGAAGATACTGAAAACCGAATATAGCGAAATTTTTAAAATATAAAAGCACAGGTAAAAACCTGTGCTTTTTTAATTAAAACAGTTCATCGGTAAAATAGGCGTTGGTGTTTGCGTGGTTGCCGTTTTTATCCGTAACGGTTATGCGAACATAGGAGTATTCGGGCTTTACCTCGAACGAGGCGCTATTCAGCGGTTCGCCCTCGGCATAGCGCGCCGAGGTTTTGCGGATGCCGGTATTAAGAACTATACGGTCGGCATCGGAGCAGGTTATATGAATTTTGCCATCCTCGAACCAAAGCTCGTGAATTTCGGGGCCCTGCGATGCATAGAAGTTGCCCTTGAGGAGCGCATCGGTTATGGTTTTATACTCTAACCTTTCAGCCTTGATAACGGTATAGGCTCCGAAGGAATCATAGTCGCGCGAGTTTATATCGCCGCCGTTATGGTTATCATCGGCGCCGATGCAGAAAATCCTCTCTCCGCCGCGAAGCATTTCATCATATTCCTTTTCGTTATAATCGGTATATCCCGCAACAAGGCAACCCCAGTTGCAAATTTCCATTGCGTGCATACCATGATATCCGCAGTATTGCTCCTTTTCCTCGAGCGACCAGGCAGGATGATTATAGGTTACAAAGAAGCCGTTTTCGCGACCGATTCGCATCATATCGCTTATACCTTCGGGCGAATAAACGCGCTCATAATCGGGTAGCGATTCATCATATTTTAAAAGATGACGGAAGTTGCGCGCATTGCCGAAAAGGTCCTTGGTTCGATGATAACAAACCTGATTTTCGGTTTCGGGCGATAGCGCAATAAAACACATATGGCAGGTTTTTATGAAATCAAAGGGCTCGTCGCGCGCTTCGTTTATCTCCATTTCATAGCCGTTAAGCGGCAAAAAGGTTTCATCGCGAAGCTCGGGATGAGGGATAAAAACATCATGGTCGGTATAGGCAACGACCGAATATCCGCGCTCCTTATAAATCTTTTTTATCTCGGCGGGCGAAAGGCAACCATCGGAAAAGGTTGAATGACAATGAAGGTTTGCCTTATAGAAGTTGCCGTTTTGAGGCAATAGATATTTTTTCATTTAAAAACCTCATTTAGATTATATTAATCTGACACATTTTCATGGTATCGAGCGCGGCATTATGGCTCTCGGGGGTTACACCCGCACAACAGGCGCTATCAACCGAAATATCGGCTTCGGGGAAATTGGCCTTTAGAATAAGTGCATTTGATACAACGCAAATATCGGTACAAAGGCCGATAAGGGTTACTGAAAACTCCTCATCCCCTGCTGCTTTTTTAATAAGCGCGGGCAACTCGGTTGAACCGAAGGTTATTTTTTCGACTGCGGTATATTCTTTACCATCAAGCACCTCGGCGATGCGGGCATTAAGCGCCCATCCCTCGGTTCCTTTTATGCAATGTGCAACCGGGAGCTTTTCGCCCTCAGAGGAATCCATATAATCATCAAAATGGGTATCATAGGTTACAAAAATTTCGCCATCCCATTCGCGAATTTTTTGCTCGGCGGCGGGAAGCATTGCTACCGCTTCGGCAGTTCCGAGCGCACCGTTTACAAAGTCATTTTGAATATCAACAACGATTAAGAAGTTTTTCATGGTTTTCTCCTATTCGAGTTCGGCCGCGGCATTGCGAATCTTATCTGCCACCATAATAGCACACATCTCTACACCCTCATCCGAGAGATGCAGATTATCATCGGATATATAGCGGTATACATCGGATGCAACGGGGGTATAAAGGTCGTTTATTATTATTCCCTTTTCGCGAAGGAGCGGAACAATTATCTCATTAAAGCGGATAATATCACTGTTGCTGTTATAGATATTCTCCTTGCGGCCGGGAATGGTTGTTGCAAAGATAACCTTATCAACTCGAGCCAGCAAAATATCGGCTATTCGCAAAACGGTATCGATATATTCCTGTTCGCTTGTAAAGGTTCCGTCGCCAAAGAGATTGCAAATATCCCAAAGTCCGCAATTAAAATGAACGATTCTGGTATCCTTCAGCGCTTCGCGTTCCTCAAAAATCTGACGAAGCAGATATTTTGAAAAGCGGCTGTTATCGGCGGGAGAATGAACCTCAAAATCGGCTCCGAGCGCTTTTCTTACACCCTCGCTATATGAAAGGCGAATCGAATCGCCCAAAAGCATTACCTTCATAATAAAAGACTCCTTATATCTAAATTTACATCTTGAATATACCACAAAACATCGGCAAAAACAACAAGAAATGATGATATTAAAAACAAAAAAGCGGGAGATATTTCTCCCGCTTAAAAGAACATTATGACTCCGCTTATTATCATTCCGGTATAGATAATGGTTTTGAGCTTTTTGCCATCGAGCTTATCGAATATAAGCTTTCCGAGGAAATCGCCCAGCATACAACCGATTATGCCAACCGCGGCGAAAATAAGCACCTCGCCGTTTATGATTCCGTTTATGGCGCGGTTGGCCGTTCCATAAAGGTTGGTAAAGCAAAAATAAAACTGAATGGTTGCGAAATAGGTTAGATTATCCTCTGCCGCATGGGTTAAATACAGCACTGCAGGAGGGCCGCCGGTTGAAAACAGACCGCCGAGCGCACCGCCCAGGGTTCCGGATATAATACCGTTTGTAACGGTTGGTTTTATTTTTATTTTTTTATTAAAGAACAGAAAATAAATGCTTAATATGATAAGCACGGAGCCGAGCAGTATTTTAAATATATCCCCGGGAACGCGGGCCGAAAAATAAACCGCAACGGGAATTGATACCAGCGCCGCACACATCATCGGAAGCGCGGTTTTATAGGCGATATTTTTATGGTAGCGAATGGCATTATAGGTTGCGGTTGCACAGGCGAAAAGCGCCGATACCGCTGCAGCCGCAGTATGATTAGGCAGAAAATGCGGCAAAAACATCATAACAAATATGCCGAGACCGAAACCGCTTACTCGCTGAACAAAGCCGCCGCCCGCGCCAACGAGTATTAAAAGCACTATATGATGCGGTTCCATATTTATCCCCTGCCCTTTTTATAAAATACCCTATTATTTTACCACCATTTGGTAAAAAGTCAAGGCAGGTTATTTCATAAGCTCTTCGCTCAAGCGCAGTATCTCGGGTGCCACTCTCTCGCGCTCTTTTTTAGTGGTTGCGTTATATACGGGATAGGCATAACCCGTAAGTATTATTCCCGCGATACCCGAAAGAATTCCGACAACGAGGGTTAAAACGCGGCGAGCACCAAAAAGCAAAACTCCAAAATCGGATAAAATAAGGCTCATTCCAAATCCCAAGATAAGAGCGCCCAAAACACCTACGATTAACGAATAGACGGTTGCTTTTTGGGTAACCGAGGCATCAAGACGACGGAGCTTTTCCATTTTATCCTCCGGCTTTGGGCCCATATATTTTTCTCTTATAGCCTTAATCTCGGCCTGTTCCTTTGCGGAATAGGTAAAGCTAAAGCTGTTTTTTTCTTTAATATCCATTTATAACTCCTTAAGATTTTATAATTATCTGCGAATTCTAATGGTAAAGGTTGTTCCCTCTCCGAGAACACTCTCAACGCTTATCTCGCCCTGCATAATATCAACAACCCGCTTTACGAGCGCAAGGCCGAGGCCGTTGCCCTCGGAGGAACGTGAAGTATCGCCTTGGTAGAATTTTTCAAAAATATGGGCGCCTACCTCGGGGGTCATTCCACAGCCTGTATCGCTAACCTGAATTTTAGCATGATGCTCGGTTGCGCTCATCGAAACCCTAACCCTTCCGCCTTCAGGGGTAAACTTAAAGGCATTGGAGAAAAGATTATTCCAAACATGACTCAAAAGCTCCGAATCGGCACGAACGGTTACTCCTTCGGCGATATCGGTTTCGAGTTCGATATCATTTTTCTCCCAAACATTTTCATATTGGAGCAAGCATTCGCATATCTGCTCACCAAGGTCAAATTCCTCGGTTTTCGGAAATATCTGTTGATTTTCGAGGCGATTGAGTTTTAGAATATTGGTCATCATATCGGCCATTCGGCGCGAACCATCAACAACGCCCTTTGCATACTCCATTCGCTTTTCATCCGAAAGCTCGGGGCTTTGGAGCAGGGTTCCATAGTTCTGCATTACCGCAAGAGGGGTTTTCATCTCATGCGATACATTGGCAATAAAATCGGTTCGCAGGGTTTCAACCCCGCCGAGTTCCTCTGCCATATCATTAAAGCATTCGGTAATGCGATTGAGCGAATCATCCGAGCCGACAGGGCTCACAGGCTTTACCCTTACAGAATAATCGCCCTCGATAATTTTTTCGGCCGCCTCAATTATTTGCTTAACCGGGCGTTCAACCGTCCATTTTCGGCGGAGGGCATCAATAACCGTAAAAATAAGGCTTAAAAGTATAACATTAACAAAGGTTATCTTGGCGGCGGTTCCGATATTTTCATCGGTTAGGGTAAGTCCCAAAGAATCGCGCAACACCGATACGAAAAGCATAGTGCAGCAGGTTATAACAAAGGCTACAAGCAAAAAGAAAACAAAATAATGATTGAGCCAACGCAAAACGGGTGCTACTCGGTTTTTCTTTTTCACTTAATCACCGCCTTATAGCCGAGGCCATGAACTGTTTTTATCTCGAAATCCTCGCAATCGGCGAGCTTTGAGCGCAGTTTGGTCATATAGACATCGACCGCTCGAGGTGCAGTTTCGGTATCGGCATCCCAAAACTCATCCATAAGTTGAGTTCGGGTAAATGTTTTTTTGGGATAGGATAAAAGCTTATATAGAATACTGAATTCGCGATTGGTTAGATTTATTTCCTCATCACCCAAATATGCGGTATGCTCATCGGCATCCATCGAGAAGGCACCAACCTCAAGCTTTCGGCTGGCGGCAATCTTTGAGCGGCGCAGAAGCGCACCGATACGAAGGAATAGTTCATCCAGGTCGATTGGCTTTACCATATAATCATCAACACCTATACGAAAGCCGCGTTGCTTTGAGGCAATATCATCACGCGCAGTCATAAAAAGAATCGGGATTTCTTCGTTTAGCTCGCGAACATTTTTCGCAAATTCAAAGCCATCAATGCCCGGCATCATTATATCGGAAACGATAAGGTCAAACATATTATCATATAAAGCATCATAGGCATCATTGGCATTAAGGCATCCAACCGCCTCATAGCCACTATGGCTTAAAAATGAACAGACTGTTTTATTGAGTTCTTTATCGTCCTCTAAAACCAAGATTTTAAACATGGCAATACCTCCGCATTGTTTTACATTATGAGTATAGCGGTTAAATGTTAAAGTTTTGTTTACGCGACTGGATTTTTGGCAAAAATTTTCCTATTTTAAGAAAAAATGCAGAAGTTTTTCGCGAAGGCCTCCGCGATACGGTTGATATCGCATTGGAAGGTCGAGCCAGGTCTTTTTATGGACTACCGATTTTGAATGCGAAAACGCATCAAAGCCTACCTTTCCATGATAGGCGCCCATTCCGCTCTCGCCTACTCCACCAAAGCCCATATTACTGGTTGCGAGATGGATAATAACATCGTTTATGCATCCGCCTCCGTAGGATAGCTCCTCGGTTACGCGCTTTATATGCTTTTTATTGGAGGAGAAAAGGTAAAGCGCAAGCGGCTTTTGCTTTTCTTTTAAGGAATCAATCATTGTATCAAAATCGTCATAGGTTAGAATCGGCATTATGGGGCCGAAAATCTCCTCACCCATAACGGCATCCGATTCGGTTACATTATCCATAACGGTTGGAGCGATTTTAAGCAAATCGGCATCACTCTCACCGCCGAAGGCGACCTTATCGCGGTTTATAAGACCGCAAAGGCGCTCGAAATGCTTTTGGTTTATTATTTTGCCGTAGGCTTCATTTTGGAGCGCGTTTTCGCCATACTGTTTCTTTATCTCATTTATAACCTCGCTCAAAAATTTATCCTTAACCGTTTTTTCGCAGAGGATATAATCGGGAGCAACGCAGGTTTGACCGCAATTGAGGAATTTTCCAAAAACGATTCTTTTTGCGGCAAGCTTTATATTAGCATCGGCTTCAACAATACAGGGGCTTTTTCCGCCCAATTCCAAAACCGCTGGGGTTAGATGCTCGGCGGTATGGCGAAGAACCTCGCGGCCAACCGATTGACTTCCTGTAAAGAAAACGAAATCGAACTTTTGCTCAAGGAGCGCCGCATTTTCGGCTCGACCGCCTGTTACCACTGCAACATATTCATCCGCAAAGCACTCGCTTACTATTTTTTCGATAATCTTACTCGTTTCGGGCGAATAGGCGCTCGGCTTTAATATGGCGGTATTACCCGCGGCAATGGCATTTGCGAGCGGGTCTATAGTTAAAAGAAAGGGATAATTCCAAGGGCTCATAATAAGCGTATTTCCATAGGGAATAGCTTTGGTATAACTCTTTGAGGGGAACTGCGCGAGCGGAGTTCTGACCGCCTTTTTCTTTGAAAAACGCTTTACATGGCGCAGCATATATGAGATTTCGGAGAGCGCCATCCCGATTTCACACATAAAGCCCTCGTAGCGGCTTTTGCCAAGGTCGGCCAAAAGCGCATCGGCAATTTCATTTTCATATAATTTTATTGCGCTATATAATTTTTTAAGCTGCTCGATTCTGAAATTTACGGGAATGGTTGCCCCGCTTTTATAAAATTTTCTCTGCTTTTCGAGTAATTGCTTAATATCCTTTTCGGTCATAACGGTTCTCCTTTTTTCTGATATTTTTGGTATACCATAGACTCGCGCAGATGTCAATAAACGAAAAGGCTATGCCGCAAAGCATAGCCTTCAATTATACGAGGGCGGTCTTTTTAAGAACCAATTTACTTATCGCTCCAAGTCCCCAAGAGAACATTATTCCGCCTGCGAGGCAGAGAAAAACATTAATTATGGTGGATTCAAGCGGGGTTATCATAGAAACCATCATAAAAAGAAGCATTCCTGCGCCGAGCGAGCCGCAGATAGAAAGCCAAGCCTTTTGCTTTGCCGAAACACTGACCAAAACGAAAATCGGGATAAATACCAGCATAAGCAAAAGCTTCGATAGCATACACATAACAATGTTTACCATATTTACTCCAACGAGAGCAAACGAAAGGCCACACATTGCGCCGCTTATCATTGAGCCTAAAAAGAAAAAGATAAGCATTAATGAGCCGCAGATAAAGCCGACTATTGTTTTAGACAGAACATAATCGCCCTTATGCTCGCGAACGGTAAATAAATTTTTGGCAAAACCGCTTCTGAAATCATCGGATATAAACAGACAGATAAAAACCGATACGAGCATAAACATCATATTGATATTACACATACTCATAACATCCATTCCGCCCATTGCGGCCGCCTGCGGGTCGGTGGGTTTCTCGCCGGGGAATGCGCCTATCATCTGCCAAGCGCTTTCGGGGCCTTTCATAATTGTTTCGGCACCTGTTTGTGCATCAACCATAACGGTTCCATCCATCATGGTTAGCATAACATTCATCACTATGGGAATAAGGAGAGCCACTGCTATCAAAATATAGAAGGTTTTTGATTTTCTCATTCTTTTTAAATCAACCGCCAACATACTATGAAAACGTTGCTTAAAGCTCTGTTTTTTAAATTTAACGGTAGTTTCCATTAGTCTCTCCCCTCCTTCATAAGGTCGATATAATATTCCTCGAGATTTATCTTTTGTGTTTTAACCTCGGTTACGGGAATTCCGTTTTCATATAAATAAATAACAACCGCTTCCGCACTGAGCGCATCATAAACGCGAATATAATCGGCCTCATCACGTTCAACGCGGGAATATCGGCGGGCGAGCAGAGCCTCTGCTACATCCATTCGTTCTGCCTTTATGCTCACAAAGTTGCGGCAGTTTGCATCGAGCTCATCGGCCGTCATTTCGGCTATCATTTTTCCATGGCGAATTATGCCATAATGGGTTGCTACCTTTTGAAGCTCACCAAGCAGATGGGATGAAACGATTATACTGCGGGTTCCATCCTTTACTATATCGCAGAAAACCTCGCGCATTATTCGCATTCCATCGGCATCGAGACCGTTTAAGGGCTCATCGAGAA
Source organism: Oscillospiraceae bacterium (assembly GCA_015065875.1). Classification (GTDB taxonomy): domain Bacteria; phylum Bacillota; class Clostridia; order Oscillospirales; family Acutalibacteraceae; genus SIG589. The sequence continues at coordinate 12,243 of SVPK01000015.1, read as the reverse complement.
CCAATAGAGTTGGGTCGCCGAGCAGAGCCATTGCGATACCAACTCGTTGCTTCATTCCGAGCGAGCAATTTTTATATTTGTTGCCTGCCGCACCCTCCATACGAACCAAGCGAAGCACACGCATTACCTCTCGTTTTGGGTCCTTAATGCTCAAGTTCTCGGCCTCTAACATTAGGTTATCCCAAACCGAAAGGCTCGGAAAGCAACCCGGAGACTCGATAAGAACTCCAACCTTCGCTCTAACCGCATGGTTTTTATAATCGCGACCATAAAGCAGAATCCTGCCGCCGTTTTTAGGGATAAGACCGCAGATTATTTTTTCGGTTGTTGATTTGCCCGAGCCGTTTTCGCCGATGAAGCCATATATTGCGCCCATCGGAACGGTCATATTAAGACCGCAAACCGCCTTCTTTTTTGAATAGTTTTTAGAAAGATTTCTAATCTCTACTGCATTCATTCTTATCCCCCCTTAATAAACATCACATCCGGACAGTATCGCTGTTCCGAGCAGATTATAAATAATAGTCCACATTAGTGAACAAGCGCCACAAATTAGCAGAGTTATTAAATCACTTTGCAGGCAGGCATTTACAGATGCGCCATACAAGAACATATTTAAAAACGCATCGGGAAGCGCAAAATTTTCGACCGCGGCGGCAACACCGATTATAAGAATACCTGTTCCGAAGAAGAAGCTTGAGGCTATCGAAATGCCAAAATATCTTCTGAAAATTACATTTAGGAAGGTATAAAGGCTTGCCCAACCGAGGCTCATTATCATTTTGCCAAGTATTGCAATTATGAGTGACGGCACATTAACTTGTAGCGAATATCCCGCAAGTATGCCGCCCAGTGTTCCGCCGATTAAATACGAAACACACATTGAAGCCATAGCAAAGGCACAACAGATGGTTTTAGAAAGCATATAATCCTGCTTTTTGGGATGGGTTGTAAAGAGTTGCTTAACATATCCGCTCTTATAATCATGACCTATAAATATCGAAACCATAATGCCGCCGAAAATGAACACCATATTCATATTTGCATAATCTGCGATTCCATTTATAACATAGAGCGGTTCTTTGGCGGCTATTATCTGCCAAACATTAGAATAAAGAGGCTGCATAGTATTACCGTTTTGGTCGGGCATCATAGTCATTGCCGAAACCATTGCAGGAATTATTGCGGCTATCACGAGGAAAATATAAAACATGGGGGTATGGAAAAGGCGATAAAAATCAACTCCGAGCATTCCGCCTAATCTGCGCGAGAAGCTTGGGCTTTTGAATTTTAGGGATGTAGTCATTTCAGTTTTCCTCCTTTTCCGACATAAGCTCGATATAATATTCCTCAAGACCTATTTTGTTTTTGGATATTTCGCTTACGATATAATCCTTTTTCATTAGAAGGTCGACTATCGCCGCAGAGTCATCGGTATCATAAACAAAGATGTAGTCATCCTTTAATCTAACATCGGCGAAGCGCTCCGAGAGGACCCTTTTGGCGCCCTCCATATCGGCGGTTTTGAGCGAAACGAAAACCTGCGCGCGGTTTTCCATTTCCTCGGCGCTGAGTTCCATTATCATTCTGCCGCGACGGATAATTCCATAATGGGTTGCGATTTTTTGGAGTTCTCCCAAAATATGAGAGGAGATTAAAACGGTGCAACCATAGTTTTGGGTTATATCAACCAGTATTTCGCGCATTATTCGCATTCCATCGGTATCGAGTCCGTTTATCGGTTCATCGAGAATAAGTAAAGCGGGATTACCCAAAAGCGCCATCGCAATGCCCACACGCTGTTTCATACCGAGGGAGCATTTTTTGAATTTTAGGTTGCGATGCTTTTCCATTCTAACTATTCCTAGCACTCGCTCTATCTCGCTATCGGGATTATCGAGTCCTAAATTAATGGTTTGCATACGAAGGTTTTGATAGATGCTTGAGTTCGGAAAGCAACCTGCGTTTTCTATAAGGGCGCCTACCCTGGCTCTAACGCCCGGGTCGGTATAATCGCGACCAAAGAGTTTAATTTTTCCGCTATCGGCAACCAAATGACCGCAGATAAGCTTTTCGGTTGTTGATTTTCCTGAACCGTTTTCGCCTATAAAGCCATAAATAGCGCCAACCGGAACGGTCATATTAAGGCTGTCTACTGCATAAAGTCCGCGAAAGCTTTTGGAAAGCCCGCGTATTTCAATTGCATTAATCTGTTTTTCCATAAAATACTCCTCTAAGAAATAAGGCGCCAAAATGGCGCCTTAAAATGCAAGTGGTTTATTTTTTCTTTGCGGCGTCGTAACGTTCGTTTGCAGCAGCGATTCTCTCGTTGGCTGCGGCAATTTTTTCTTCTCTATCTGCCTGCATTTTTTCTGCTCTCTGGGCAGGAGTCATATGAGCATCGTCCCAACTCTGCTTTCCTTGGGCCTTTGCTCTTGCAAAGGTGTTATGACCTCTGTTTTCCTCGAAGTTTGCTTTGCTCTCGGCCTTGGCAGCTCTGAACTCTGCCTTATCAACCTCATGTTGTGCCTTTGCGGACTCCTTCATATCAGAGAATGCTTTCTTTAAAAAATTTGCCATTTTAGTTCACCTTTTACCTTTCGTTTTTTGTTTTTTTAGTTTCGCTTTCGCGTTTTACAACCATATTTTATTTTTTCTTTGTTTATGTTATTTTTAAAAAATGTTTCTGTTTTATTAAAAATAAAAAAACATCCGCGTTTTTTTAAACACGAATGTTTTTTATATCAAAATTAATCCAATTCAAAATGAAGCGGAGCGAGGAAAACTCCTCCCTGCCCCCAACCGCAATGGGTTATATAATAATTATCTTCTATTTTTACAACCTCTGACGCATGGGATGGGATACGACCGACAGGGTCTCCCGAAAAGGCGAATGGGTCGCGGCTGGCATACACTGCGGTATCGCAATATGAAGCACCATATCCCCCATAAGGACCGATAAACAGAAAATACCAATCTCCAACCTTCTCAACAAACGGAGATTCACAGGGGCCTGCAAAGGTGCCGCTTAAATGAGAGGTGAAAACAACCTTCTTTTCGCCCCAATGAACGAGGTCACGCGATGTAACACAAGCAACACAATAATTTCCGCCCTGCGGTGTGCTGTTGCAGGTATAATACATAACCCATTCATCTCCAACCCTCAAAATCATAGGGTCACGCGCATCAAAGCCATCGATAAGCAACGGATTATCTTTATGGCGAGTCCAGTCTTTGAGGTTTTTGGAGGTTGCCAAATGAATGCGGTATTTATCATGCCCTTCAAGGCTTCCCGCACAATAAAACATATAATAAAGGTCATTATACTTTATTATATGGGGCGCCCAAAAATGAAGCTCGCCTTGCTCCCTTTCGGCCGAAAAAGGAACGGCCGCTTTTGAGAAAGGAACCGATAAAAGATTATCGGTTACAGCATGACCGCACAAGATCTCCTCAAGAGGCTTGGCGGGTTCTTCATGGGTTATTCCAAAAAGGTGCCAACCATCGGATGCTTTTATAATGGTATGGTCATTAATATACCATACTTTATCCTCGCCTTCGCTCGGGTCATATATTTTAAAGAAATCATCGGCAAATACTCTCATAGAGATTTTCCCCTTTTATGATTAATTTTTCTAAAAGGATACACAGGCGAAAACCTATGTATCCTTTTTAGATTACTTATTAAGACGCTTCACAAAATCGGTCATCATTTCGCTTATTTTAATATTCTGCGGGCAGACCGCCTCACAGGAGCGGCAACCTAGGCAGGCCGAAGGCTTTTTATCCTCGTCGAGTGCGCCAATTGCCATTGGAGCCAAAAATCCGCCGCCTGTATAAACATGTTCGTTATAGAGGTCGATAAGGCTCGGAATATCGAGTGAAAGCGGGCAATGCGAAACGCAATAGCGACAAGCGGTGCAAGGCAGGCTTGTTTTCGAGGTCATCTCCCCCGCTATGCCATAAAGCAATGCGGTTTCTGCTTCGGTTAGCGGTTCATCGGTTTCAAAGGTTTTTGTGTTCTCTTTGAGTTGGGTGAAGTTCGACATACCCGAAAGGGTTACAGCAACCTCGGGAATCGACTGCAAATATCTAAAGGCCCAACCAACCGTTGTCTCGCCCGGCCTTGCGGCGCGAAGCTTTTCCTCATATTGGGGCGCGAGGGTTGCGAGCTTTCCGCCGCGAACCGGCTCCATTACCCAAACGGGAATATTATACTCGCGAAGGAGCCGAAGCTTTGCCTCGGCATTCTGCATCTTAAAATCGAGCCAATTAAGCTGAATCTGGCAAAACTCCATATCGCTTCCATAGGCTTCCAAAAAGCGCTTGGTTGTTTCGAGAGTTCCATGAACCGAAAAGCCGAGATGGCGGATTCGGCCGTTTTTCTTCTGCTCGATTAGATAATCATAAATTCCGAACTTGGGGTCGAGATATCCATCGATATTAAGCTCACAAACATTATGGAAAAGATAAAAATCGAAGTAATCAACCCTGCACTTTTGCAGTTGTTTCTCAAAAATTTCCTCAACCTTATCCATATTCTCAAGGTCATAGCCCGGAAATTTATCGGCAAGATAAAAGCTCTCGCGCGGATATTCGGATAAGACCTCGCCCATAACGAGCTCGGATTTGCCCTCATGATATCCCCAGGCGGTATCAAAATAATTGATGCCGTTTTTTATGGCAAAGGATACCATCTCGCGAACTGCGGGAATATCTATCCTACTGAAATCGCCTTCTATTACAGGCAGGCGCATACAGCCGAGCCCTAAAGCCGAGAGTTTTTTATCTTGAAAATTTTTATAAATCATATATATTTTCCTTTATTAGAAAAGTGATTTAATTCTTGCGAGGAGGGTTGGTCCATCGGTAAAGGGGAATTCAAGTATGCCCATAACAAATATTATAATTATGATAACGGGCAATACATATGTTAAATACGGACGGAGCCAACGCTTTAGCTTTAAACCCTTTCCTGCATTAGCCTCGGCCATAAGGTTATCGAAGCCCCAACCCTTTTTGCTGGTTGCAAAAATAACATAGCAAACGGCGCCGAGCGGCAACAGGCAGTAAGATACGATGAAGTCCTCTAAATCGAGAATACCCGAATTTGAATTAAAGGGTTTGAAATCCGACCAAAGGTTGAATCCGAGGGCGCAGGGAACCGAAAGAATAAATATCGCGATTCCGCAGATAACGCAGGCCTTAACACGCGACCAATCGGTAAGCTCGCGGATGCAGGCAAGAATGTTTTCGAAAACGGCAATAATGGTTGAGAAAGCCGCAAAGAGCATAAAGAGGAAGAATATAGAACCCCATATTCTGCCGCCCGCCATACCGTTAAATGCTTCCGACATAGAAACAAACAATACTCCGGGGCCCGCCTCTTTTGGAACAACATCATAGGTGAAGCAAGCCGGGAATATGATAAGACCCGCAGTAATTGCAACAAAGGTATCGAGAACCAAAATATTTATAGATTCGCCGAGAAGCGAGCGCTCTTTTCCTATGTAGCTTCCGAATATGGCCATAGAGCCGATACCAAGACTTAAGGTAAAGAAGGCCTGATTCATCGCGGCAACTATAACGTTTATATCAATTTTAGATACATCGGGGTTTAGATAGAAGGCAAGACCCTCTTTAGCACCGCTCAAGGTAAAGCTATTGATTGCGAGGATAACCATAAGGCCTAAAAGCGCAACCATCATATACTTGGTTACCTTTTCAACTCCCTTTTGGAGACCAAACGAGAGAACAAGAAATCCGATAACAACGATGATTGCCATAAAGCCAACCATAACACCGGGGCTTGCAAGCATCTCGCCAAAACGGGCGCCTGCAGTTCCGGTTACATGACCGGTCATATCGCCTTTTAAGAACTTAACAAAATAATAAAGCATCCAACCGGTTACCGAGGTATAGAACATCATAAGAAAGAAGTTGCCGACCAGGGCGGCCTTACCGTGAATATGCCATTTCTGACCCGGTTTTTCGAGCTTTTGATAAAGCTTTACAGGGCTTGCCTGGCTGGCACGACCGAGGGAAAACTCAATCACCATAACAGGAAGTCCCAAAACAATTAAGCAAATGAGATAAACGAGCACAAAGGCGCCGCCACCATACTGACCCGCCATCCACGGAAATTTCCAAACATTTCCGCAACCGATTGCGCAACCCGCGCTGAGCAATATAAAGCCGAGGCGGCTTCCAAGTCGTTCGCGTTGCATAAAATACACTCCTCAAAACAATATTCTATTTACCGCATTATGCGGTTTGCTATATTATAACATTTTAGGATAGAATATTCAATAATATTTAAAAGCCATCATCCAAGATGATGGCTTTTAAATATTTTATCGTTTTCAAAACAAATAATTAAAAGTTTGAAAGCAGGTATTCTTCCGCCTCGGCACACCACAAGCCGTTATTTTTCTTAACGATATCGTCAAGTTTTTTAAATCGCTCATCGGTTTCGCCCAGCTTTTCAAAATCGGTAATGGCAGTAAGCGGCAGATTTATATGAGTATATATAAGCTTTTTACCGCCGGGTATCTCGGGCAGACGAAGGGTTGTATCAATAGCCGCATCGATACCGCCGATATGGGTTATCATAACCGCAGGAGTTATGCGTTTTTCGCCTATCAGACGAACGATATCCTTCATATCATCGGTTGTGCTTCCGCTTGTTCCAACAACGTGATGTTGAGCATAGTGAACATTATAGAAATTGAAATTAGCGCTAAACTGCTTGTCAAGCGGACCTGCAAAGAAGTTAAGGCATCCGTCAAATCCGAGTATCGCATCTGCTAATTCAACAACAGACGATACCGGAGCATAAACAAATACATCATCGTATCCGTTTCCGCCCGAAATTTTGAGTAATTCATCCTTATCGGAGGTAGCAACAAATATAAGCTCAATGCCGTCCTTTTTTGCATCCTCGGGATTAAATAGCTGTTTAGCGCGTTCAAGTCTTTCGGTGCTCAAATCGGTTACAACAACCTGCGAGGGCTTAACATCTCCGTGAAGCGCTATATCTATCGCAACCAATCCCATCGGTCCGCAACCTGCAAGTATCGCAACCTTACCGCCCGATTTAATATTGGTATACGGCTTTAATTCGTTATCCAAATGCAGATTTGCCTTGTAGCCGCGTATAACGCAGGATGCAGGCTCAATTAGCGAGCCATTAAAGAAGGAATCGCTATCTATTTTAATCAAATAACCGTTTTCGATAATATGCTCATAAACAATCGAATAGGTAGAAACTCCGCCGATTTCGCCAAAGGAATAGCCTATAGTTTGCATTCCGCCAAGATACGAAAGAACCGGCGGCATAACTACCTTATCGCCTACGCTAAACTTATCCTTATATTTATCGGTTACCTTAACTACCTCGGCGCAAAACTCGTGTCCGATAATTACGGGGTTTTCCGCTACATTATCGGGAACTCTTATGTGCTTTGCTCCCTGCTTTGCGGTCTTGTATGTAGACATGCATACACTATCCGAAACGATTTTTATAAGAATTTCACCATCGCGAAGCTCGGGTAGCTCAAACTCCTCGAGCCTTAAATCCTGCTCACCATAAAGTCTAACTGCTTTTGTTTTCATATTTATCACCTATATTCTTCCCGCACTGCCGAACTGTCTTATCTTGCTCTTTACAACGTCCTTCATCATAGCTCTTGCGTCCTCAAAAACGATAAAGGGCCAGGTTGAGGGGTTTTCCATAGTATTGAGCTTATCTTTAAGTCCCTTATTCAGAGCATAAAGAACATCGGAATAAATATTTATCTTGGTTATTCCGTGCTCGATTGCGTTGTGCATCTGGTCGTCGGGGGTGCCGCTTCCGCCATGAAGAACAAGCGGTCTGTCACAAACGGCAACAATCTCATCAAGTCGGTCAATTCTGAGTTCAGGGGTGCTCTTATAAACACCGTGCGAGGTGCCGATTGCAACCGCAAGTGCATCAACATCGGTAATTTCAACAAACTTTGCAACCTCTGCGGGAACGGTTAGGCTCTCGCCGGGGTCGGTATCGGTTCCGGTTTCGCTAATGCTTCCAACGCTCGCGTTACCAACGTGACCGAGCTCTGCCTCAACGGTTACACCGTGTGCATGGGCATATTTTGTAACCTCGGCAGTGTTTTTAGCGTTGTTCTCAAAATCAAGAACCGAACCATCATACATAACCGAGCTAAAGCCTGTATCTATTGCTTTTTTAATAAAATCAAAATCTGTTGCGTGGTCTAAATGGAAGCATACGGGAACATCAAAATAATTTGAAGCCTCTTTTACCATCGAGGTAATAAGCGGCAGGCCCTTACCCTCCAAATCAACACCCAAGCCCATAAGTAAAGCCGGAGATTTCTCTTCCTCGCAAGCCTCTAAAACTGCTCTCATCATCTCATAATTGCTAACATCAAACGCAGGAATCGCATAGTGATTTTTCTTTGCATCTGCAAGCATTTCCTTCATTGTAACTAACATATTATCTCCTCCAAATTTTGATTGACATGGTTGTATTGCCTATGTATAATTATATTATTCGAACAAATTAGTGTCAATAAATGTTCGTTATGTTCATAAACGAACATTTATCAAAACAGGGGGCGATAGTATGGAGTTAAATGCCAGGCAGCAGGAGATATTGGATATTTTATATGAAACGGGCAAAATAACGGTTGCCGACCTCGCCAAAAGGCTATATGTTGCCGAAATGACGGTTAGGCGCGACCTTACCGCTATGGAGAAGGGCGGATTTTTAAGACGTTATCATGGTGGCGCTGTGCTTATGGCGAATCAAAGAGCTATGCCGCTCTCGCATAGAATTATGTTTGATGAGGATGAAAAAAAGGCTCTTGCAAAAAAATGCCTGCCTTTTTTAAAGGATAATATGGTTATTTATATCGATAGCTCCTCAACTTGCCAATACATAATTCCCCATATCGCAACATTTAAGAATATGAAGATTGTTACCAACTCGGTTAAGGCGCTTATGACCGCCTCAAGCCTTCATATCCCCTGCATTTTAATCGGTGGTGACTATTACGAACAGGATATGTGTCTTGTCGGCTCGATTGCCGAGCAGGATGCCCGCGAGCTTAATGTTGACCTCTCCTTTTTTACCACCGCCGCATATTCGAACGACGGAGTTATTTCGGATTTTGACGAAAAGCAGCTCTTTATAAGAAAGATTATGCTCAAGAATTCGGCGCAAAGCATTTTTCTTTGTGAAAAGAGCAAAATCGGCAAAAAAATGCTACATACCCTTTGCCAAAAAGAGGATGTAACCGCAGTTTTAACGGTTGATTAAATAAAAAAACCACCCGAAGGGGTGGTTTTTTATTATCGTCTTAAAACAGAATAGCTGTATTTAATTAAGGATTAAGAGAAACAATCATTCCGTTATTAAGATACCATTTATCATTGCACTGATACGCATAGCACGAAAAATAACTTTGGCTCTCGGCGCCCTGAAGTTCACCATTCACATACACCTCAAGCACTAAATGAATAGCCTTTTGCAGCCCATCAATTTCTCCAACCCTGTCCGGATTTTCCGCAAAAAATTCTTCAGCAGTATATTCCTTTGTTCCGTTTTGTCCCTTGCCGTTAGGCTTTGAGACAGATTCCATGATTTTATAGGTTATTTCTTTTTCCTCATGGGGACAATAACTATATGTTGCTGTATGCCCCGCATAATACTCTAATTTTGCAATAACCGTTTTATATTTCTCGAGGGTTAAGTTTTGATATGATTCTAACATTGATTGATACTGCGGATCCTCTTTATCCAAATTATCTATGTGTTCTTTTACACGCGCTTTGTAATCATTAAAGTCCGCCTCCCAGTTCCAATGCCAATCCCCAAACGAATACAAACGTCCATACCAATCTATGCATTCCTCGCATTTGCAGCCATACCACTCTTTAAGGCGAACCATCAGTGCAGAATCCATCGAAGAATTAACGGTTTCTTTGGCAATACTTTCATCAAAAGCGTCCTCAATTACCTCAACAACATTAACATTTGCAAAGTTTTCATTGCCTTCAATCATAGTTACAACTATCAGCGAATCACTATTCAAAAATTCCATTTCTTGCATAATACCTACCAAATCATCCATAGCATCTGATAGCTCCAAACCGATTACACCAGAAAAATCAATTTTATTTGCATCCTCGTTTTTGGGTTCAACCGCCAAAATTTTGGCATCATCGTCAAGATAAATATCAAAAGACGGGTTTATTGAAACATTAACGATGGCGGCATACTTTTCAGGCTTCACAAAGGCCGAAGTATCGGTAGATGAACCGCAACCAACGAAAAGACACATAAAAATTATTACACTCAATGCAAAGGATAAAAATTTTCTCATAATTTAACACTCCTTTTTTTCAGTATAGCATACAAGCATAAAAGCCGCAATAATTATTCATTATTTATAGACATGAGCGACTTTACTGAAATCCAAAGTTTTTTACTTTTTTCTCATAAATATCTACAAAATCCTTATCAGAAAATTTTGTATTGCTTTCTGACTTAATTTCGTGTATGTTATTATTAGACACGGAGGCGATGTACGGATCCACCGTAGCTCTTGAGCTACGACCCGTAATTGTAGTCTCTGTGTCTTTTGTTTTCAACAATTCAAAATTCTCACCCATGGGGGGTAAAACACTATGATGGCTATTCCTGCCTTGCCCTTTTACACTAAACAATTATTGAGAGTTCATTCACAAAATAAGATATAGACTTTAGAGTAAGCATAAGTATAATTGAATTAGAAACTTCTAAGCACAACAAAAAGGAGTATTTTTATGAATAACCTATTTTCTAATAATTTAAAGAAATTAAGATTACAAAAAAATCTTACTCAAGAGCAAGTTGCAGAGGTTTTAGGTGTAAGCACACAAACGATTTCTCGCTGGGAATGTAATACAACTTACCCCGATATAATGTTGCTACCAGAAATTGCACGACTTTATTGTGTGACAATTGATGACTTATTTAAAGAGGATTCATCTGCATATGAAAATTATGCTCAAAGGCTTGCCAGTGTTTACGAAATTACACATAAAGCCGAAGATTATTTAAATGCAGATATAGAATTTAATAGACTTAAGAAAACAGGCAATTATACACTTGAAGATTGTCGAATACACGGAGTAATTCATTCATCCATGATGTGTTCTTGCAAACGGCTGGCAATTAAAAATTTCAACCATATCATCAATGAGTTTGAGAAAGAAAACAATATTTCACCCGAAAATAAAATTTATTGGAAAACCCGATATCAAATAATACATTACTGTATTGAAATAGGACAATCAGAACAAATATGTCAAAGCCAAGAAAGTCGATTAAAAGAATATATCGATGATTATATGGAATGGACGGTTTTAATTTATGCATATTATTATGCTGGTAAATACAAAGAGGCATATGAATGCTTTATAAAAGCGAACAAAAGGTTTTCTGATAAGTGGGAGATTTATGATATTGCAAGTTACGTATGTAGAGCGCTAAAAAAGTTTGATGATGCAATAAAATACAGCGACATATCATATAAACTTAATTCTGAATATCTTGATGCAGTATATTCAAAAGCTTTTTGCTATGAAGAAATGGGCGATTATAAAAAAGCGTATGATACTTGGCTTTTCATCATTAATGCATTAAAGAAAGATGGTTACCATATAGAAATGAAAAGAGAACAAGAACGAGCACAAGCATGTTTAGAAAAAATCAAATAATAACGATGTAAGCAGGGATTAGTTCTCTGCTTTCATTTTCTCCCTGTTTTAGCACAAGTAAAGCATAACACAACAAACAAATCAATGCGAATTATAAATCTTTCTCCGCGAGCGTTGTGGCGGCATTCGGCGGATGTCGGTCAGAAACCCAGGTCGCCTGCCTTGCTTGGTGCGCGGCGGCATTCTCCCGGTTTCTTCCTGCTCAAACCCTTGCTGAATCTGCCCCCGGCAGCGCAAGGGCTTGAGCCAGTTAACGCCGCGACGCGGCTGTTAGCATGGTAACATAGACTCGAAACATATTTAAAACGGCATAAAGAAAAACCACCCGGATGGGTGGTTTTCTTTATGGGTGTTTTGAACTTAATGACACGAATGAAATGTGCCTGAAAACCGAAAGATTTCTTTAATTTATATCTTCCCAAGATATTTTAGTTGTATTTTTGTTCCAATTTTCAAAATATTCTTCAACTTCGCTCTTTT
>SVPK01000014.1 GCA_015065875.1 Oscillospiraceae bacterium | reverse complement strand
CTCGCTGATATGGATAAGGTTATTTCGCTTTGCCCCGGCGCTAAAAAGCTTAATGTTCATGCTTGCTATGCTATTTTTGAGGATGGCGAATACGCCGACCGCGATAAGCTCGAACCCAAACACTTTAAAAAGTGGGTTGAGTTTGCAAAAGAGAGAAATATGGGTATCGACTTTAACCCCACATTCTTCTCTCATCCGAAGGTTAAGGATGGCTTAACCCTTTCGAGCCCCGATAAGGCAACTCGTGATTTCTGGATTGAACATGGTAAGGCCTGCGTTCGCATTTCGCAGTATTTTGCAGAGGAAACCGGTGTTCCCTGCGTTATGAATATCTGGACCGGTGACGGTTATAAGGATATCCCTGCCGACCGTATGGGACCGCGTATGCGCTATAAGGAGTCTATCGAGGCTATCCTTTCCGAGCCGTTCGATAAGAACCTTGTTAAGCCCTGCGTTGAATCCAAGGTTTTCGGTATTGGTGTTGAATCCTATACTACCGGTTCTGCTGAATTCACCCTTACCTTCGCTGCAACACATGATGGTTGCTTGCCGCTCATGGATAACGGACATTATCATCCGATGGAGTATGTTTCGGATAAGATTCCGGCTCTGCTTTGCTATTTCCCCGAAATTGCATTACATATTACCCGCGGTGTTCGTTGGGACTCCGACCATGTTCTCCTTCTCGATGATGAAACCAAAGAGATGGCAAAAGAAATAGTTCGTTGCGATGCGCTCGACCGCGTTTACATGGCTCTCGACTATTTCGATGCAAGCATTAACCGTATTTCTGCATGGACTGTTGGCTTCCGCAGCTGGCAGAAGGCTCTTCTCTCCGCTCTCTGCACTCCGAACGCAATGCTCAAGGAGCTTCAGGACGAGAATCGTTTAACCGAGCTTATGGTTATGCAGGAAGAACTCAAGACTATGCCCTTCGGCGAGATTTGGAATCGCTATTGTGAGGTTTGCGGCGTTACCGCAGGTCCCGAATGGTTCGATGAAATCCGCAAGTATGAGGAAGAAGTTTTGAGCAAGAGATAAATAAAGTAACCGCCGAAGGTAAGCCTTTCGGCGGTTTTTCTTTTTATTTGCCGAAAAGCCTTGACTTTAGTGTGCTAATGTGGTAAAATGCCAATACACAAAAAGGAGTTGTTTTTTATGAAAAAATTATTAGCACTAATTATGGCAATGCTGCTCGTTATGACAGTATTTGCAGGCTGCGGTTCTGACAATAGCGGTTCCGACCTTGAATATATTAAGGGTAAGGGAACAATGATTGTTGGTATTACTGATTTTGAACCTATGGACTTTGAGGTTGATGGCGAATGGACCGGTTTTGATGCCGAACTCGCAAGACTCGTTGGCAAAGAACTCGGTGTTGAGGTTGAATTCCAGCTTATTAACTGGGGAACCAAAGAAAGCGAACTTGCAGGCAAAACAATTGACTGCATCTGGAACGGTCTTACTTGGGATGAAGACCGTGCCGCAAACATGAGCCTTACTGTTCACTATTTAAAGAACAAGCAGGCAGTTGTTATCAATTCCGCCGATAAGGATAAGTATAATTCTGTTGATGCTCTGAATGGTGCTACTATTGCCGCCGAGTCCGGCTCTGCAGGTGAAACCTTCATTAGCAGTAACTTCTCCGGCGCTAACTATGTTGAGAAGGACGACCAGCTTGGCGCGCTTACCGAGGTTCTCGGAAAGCAGTCGGATGCCGCCGTTATCGACTACATAATGGCTAACTACCTTATCAATAAGGAAGGCAGCAATTTTGGCTCTCTTATGATTGTTGATGGTGTTGTTGAATCGGCAGAAGAGTATTATTCTGTTGCTTTCCGTAAGGGCAGTGACGTTACCGCAAAGGTTGATGAAATCCTCAAAAAGTTTAAAGAGGACGGAACTCTCGCAACTCTCGCCGCTAAATACGGCCTTACTGACGCACTCGTTGACTAATTTATAATTTAAAATTACATTAAAGCGGCAGCCGCTTAAAAACGGTTGCCGCTATTATCCTGTTATAGGACAAAATTTTTAAAAGGATTTTTTCTATGTATAGTTTTGAGGAAGTTAATCTTTTGCTACTTGAGGGTTTTGAGGTAACTCTTAGGCTATTTGGCTTAACACTGCTTTTCGCCCTACCGCTTGGCTTGATTCTTTCGTTTGGTTCTATGTCGAAATTCAAGCCTCTGGCATACCTTACTAAAACATTTATTTGGATAATTCGCGGAACTCCGCTTATGCTCCAAATATTGATTGTTTTTTATGGCCCGGGTATTGTTTTTGATGAACCCTTATTTACCGACCGATTTTTAGCCGCTCTTGTAACCTTTGTTATCAACTACGCCGCATATTTTTCGGAAATATACCGTGGCGGTATCGAAGGTGTTCCGCGCGGACAGTATGAAGCAGGTCAGGTTTTAGGTCTCAAAAAGAGTCAAATTTTCTTTAGAATTACCTTGATGCAGGTTGTTAAACGCATTATTCCGCCAATGAGCAATGAAATAATCACACTGGTTAAGGATACATCTCTTGTTCGCGTTATTAGCGTTATCGAGATAATCAAGGTTGCCGAAAAAATGAGCACAAAGGGCTTAATTTGGCCCCTGTTCTATACCGCCGTTTTCTATTTGGCTTTCTGCGGAATACTTACGCTTCTGTTTGGCTTTATTGAAAAGAAGCTCGACTATTATAAAAATTAGGGGGCGACGATATGGCATTATTAGAAGTTAATAATCTGCAAAAATCCTTTGGTAAAACAGAGGTTTTAAAAGGCATCAGTTTTAGCATCGATAAGGGCGAGGTTGTTTCTATTATCGGTTCCTCGGGAAGCGGTAAGACAACTCTTTTACGTTGTCTCAATTTCCTTGAGACCGCAGACGGCGGAACAATCGTTGTTGACGATAAGACTATTTTTGATGCCGAAGTGCATAAAAAACTAAGCGATTCGCAAAAGCGCCAAAATCGCCTGCATTTTGGACTTGTCTTCCAATCCTTCAATCTTTTCCCGCAATATAATGCGCTAAAAAATGTTATGCTTGCTCCTACCCTGCTTGATACTGCATCTAAAGAGGAGATTCGCGAGCAGGCGATTGCACTTTTGGAGCGCGTTGGTCTTGGTGATAAGCTTGAATCATATCCTTGTGAGCTTTCGGGCGGTCAGCAACAGCGAGTTGCAATCGCGCGAGCTTTGGCTATGAAGCCTGAAATTCTTTGTTTTGACGAGCCCACCAGTGCACTCGACCCTTCTCTTACCGGAGAGGTTTTAAGGGTTATAAGAGGCCTTAAGGACGATGGCAGAACCATGATAGTTGTTACCCACGAGATGGAGTTTGCAAAAAGTGTTTCGGATAAGGTTATTTTTATGGCCGATGGCGTTATTGAGGAAATGGGAACTCCCGAAGAGGTTTTTGAAAACAGTAAATCCGAGAAGGTTAAGGCTTTCTTAAGCGATACAAAATTTTAAAATTAAAAACCACTTTAACGGCCGAATTCCGTTAAAGTGGTTTTTTTATTTCTTTTTAAATATTGCTCTTTTTATTTTACTGCCGAATTTCAAAAACGCAACCCATACTCTTTTTCTTATAAAAAACGAAAACCCGTTTGACCACAAAGCGGCATATAGCTTATAGCCAAAGCTATTAACGGTTTTTTCCTTTCCCCTTCGGGTATAGGCAGTTACAACACCGATAATTTCAGAATCCTTTATGCCATATTCGGTAAAAGAGCAATTATCACCGCGGGCAACATAATCATTCTTGCGGACCTTTACGATTCTATGCAGAATATATTTACCGTCACTGCGGTGATAAAAAGGAATATCATATTTTTTAAGGCGACCCTTTACTGCAGAAATGGTAACTGTATCTTCCCTATCATGAAGCATCGGGAGCATACTGTTGCCCGTTACGGTAAAGGTCACCTCTCCCCCCGCTCGAAGCTTTTCTTCGAGCATAGGCATCATCTCATCAAACGAGAAATTTTTAACCATTAAACTTTTCTCCACTCATAGTTTCATATGAAAGACGCGCGGCATCAAGCTCCATGTTACATTTAAGGGCATAAACCTTTATAGTTGACAAAACCTCATCAAGAACAGAGAGCATTTTATCCATATTCTCAAGCGATAAATTGCGAACGGTTTGCTCCATAACGGCAACAATAACATCCTGACTATCCATAACAGATATGGAGTTTTCAGGCGCCTGCGATATAAAGCAGATACCGCCGAGCTTAACGCGGGCATTTCTGCTAATATCATGTTTTCCGCTAAAGGGAGTTCCAAAAACATACGGAACCCCATCGATAACTCGAATGGCAGGCTTATCATCATTCAAAATATATGCCTTTTTGCCAAAAAGCTTAAGCCATAACGAAGTATGGGTTGATTTTCCGGTTCCGCAGGGGGCGGAAAACAAATAAGCCCTATCATCTACAACAACGGCCGAGGCATGCAAAAGCATACCGTTATGCGCGGTTAATTCATTATAAAATGCGCTACCGTAAAGCATATATTCCCATTCGTTTTTATTCATTTGGGGATATTTATCAAGATAGTATTTAATTCGCTTTTCCTCAAGCACAAGGTTAATATCGACTTTTGTATCGCCGCTTACCTCATATGCGCGACCGCGAGATAAAAGCATATCACTCTCGCAATCCATATTAACAATCAGGTCGGCTATTGAATATTTAGGCATTTCACACCTCACTATCGGGTTTATAGGGGAAAACCGGCATAAGCTTTAATTTAAACAAATTACGCTCATGCATAGTATCGATTTTTTGCTTGATAACAGGGTCATCGATAATACCTTCACGGATATATCGGTCGAGAGTTGCATAGCTGAATCCGAGATTATCCTCATCGGTTTTACCGCAAAGACCATCTATAGGTGTTTTTTCTATAAATTTTTCGGGCAGGCCTATTTCTCGGCCTATAGCCCTAACCTCTTTTACCGTTAAAAGCGAAAGCGGGCTAAAATCGCCAACACTATCGCCATATCGAGTTGAATAGCCAACCCAATCCTCCGAGAGGTTGCAGGTATTGGCAACACGTCCGTTAACCGATTGCGACACTGCATAAAGAACAGACATACGAATTCGAGGCGGCAGATTAAAACGAGTTTGGGGAGAAATATCGAGTTTATCCTCAATTTCGGACATAACGGCATCAACCGCCGATTTAACATTAACGGTTATGCGTTCGATGCCGAGAGTATCGCAAAGGTCAACAGAATAATCAATATCAGCCTGCTCACCCTGAGGCATTAAAACACCCATAACGCGTTCCTTACCCAAGGCGGCACAACATAAAGCGGCAACAACAGAACTATCCTTACCGCCCGAAATACCAACAACCGCCTTACAATCGGGACCATTTTCGGCAAACCAATTTTTTATCCATTCAACGCAATCGGCGCATACTTTTTTAGCATCAAAGCTCATATCTGTTCAACATCCTTTTAGACATATATATTAATAAT
The DNA here is from genome assembly GCA_015065875.1 of Oscillospiraceae bacterium. Lineage (GTDB taxonomy): Bacteria > Bacillota > Clostridia > Oscillospirales > Acutalibacteraceae > SIG589. Next base: position 21,565 of record SVPK01000014.1, on the reverse strand, counting down.
AAAATAAAGTTCAAAATAAGTCAATCTTTACCTTGCGTTTTCTCCTTAGTTTCTATATAATGATAGCAAAGCTTTAAGGTGGTGTTTTTACTTTGGAGATAAAAATCAAAAAACTCAACCCCAACGCGGTTTTACCCTCTAGAGGCTCTGAATATGCCGCGGGTTACGACCTATACGCATGCACAGGTGGAGACATAATCATCCCACCGCACCAAAACGTTAAAATAGGAACCGGCTTGGCCATAGCCGTCCCCGATGGCTATTTCGGCGCGATTTTTGCGCGCAGCGGTCTTGCCGCAAAGCAAAGCCTTCGCCCTGCCAATTGCGTTGGAGTTGCCGATTCGGATTATCGCGGCGAATATATTGTTGCGCTGCATAATGATTCGGATGAACCGAAAATCATTAGAAATGGCGACCGTATCGCCCAGCTCGTTATTATGCCCTTCCTCCCCGCAGAATTTATCGAAACCGATTCACTCGATGAAACCGCACGAGGTGCCGGCGGATTCGGAAGCACAGGAAAATAAAAAACCGCAGGAAAATTCCTGCGGTTTTTATTTTATTTTGCATAGTCAACGGCTCTGTTTTCGCGGATAAGATTTACCTTAATCTGACCCGGATATTCAAGCTCTTTTTCAATGCTTTGAGCAATTTCATGAGCCATAAGAACCATTTGGTCATCACTAACTACATTAGGCTTAACAACAATTCTAACCTCACGTCCTGCCTGAATAGCAAACGAACGTTCAACGCCGTTAAAGGAATTGGCGATTTCCTCAAGCTTTTCAAGACGCTTTATGTAGCTCTCGATGTTTTCTCTTCTGGCGCCGGGGCGAGCAGCAGAAATAGCATCTGCGGCCTGAACCAAGCAAGCAATAACGGTTTTTGCCTCTACCTCACCATGGTGAGCATGGATGGCATGAACAACCATTTCGCTCTCTTTGCACTTTTTGGCAACCTCAACACCAAGCTGGATATGAGAACCTTCCTGCTCATGGTCAAGTGCTTTACCGATATCATGCAATAAACCTGCTCGCTTTGCAAGCGAAACATCCTCGCCAAGCTCGGCGGCCATGAGACCTGCCAAGTGGCAAACCTCAAGAGAATGGTTAAGAACATTCTGACCATAACTTGTACGATAGCGCAAGCGGCCGAGTAAACGAACAAGCTCGGGATGCAGGTTATGAACTCCGGCATCGAGCATTGCGCGCTCGCCTTCCTTCTTAATGGTTCTTTCAACCTCTGCAGTTGCCTTCGCAACGGTTTCCTCAATTCTTGCGGGATGGATACGTCCATCAAGAATTAGTTTTTCGAGCGAAAGACGAGCAATTTCACGTCTTACAGGGTCGAAACTCGAAAGTGTAATTGTTTCGGGAGTATCATCAATAATAAGGTCAACTCCGGTTGCAGTTTCAAGAGCGCGGATATTTCTACCCTCGCGGCCGATGATTCTGCCCTTCATTTCGTCGTTAGGTAACGCAACGACCGAAACGGTAACCTCGGAAGAATGGTCAGCTGCACAGCGCTGAACGGCATGAGAGATAAGGTCTCTTGCGCGCTGGTCGGCTTCTTCCTTCATTTGCTGTTCATAATCAAGGATTTTAACAGCCTTTTCATGTGCAAGCTCGCCATCAAGGATGGAAAGCAAATGTTCTTTGGCCTGTTCTGCGGAAAAGCCCGAAATACGCTCTAAAAGCTCTAACTGGCTCTTCTTGACCTTTTCTGTTTCAAGTAGTTTTTCCTCAACCTCTTTTGCACGCTTCTGAATATTTTCTTCCTTAACCTCAAGGTTATCTATCTTACGGTCAAGAGTTTCTTCTTTTTGCTGAAGTCTGTGCTCCTGGCGCTGAACCTCATTTCTGCGTTCGCGCAGGTCTCTGTCGGTTTCGGTGCGAAGTTGATGTATCTCTTCTTTAGCTTCAATGATAAGCTCTTTTTTGCGAGCTTCGGCATTCTTCATAGCATCGCTTAAGATTCTTCGCGCCTCATCCTCGGCTGAGCCGATTGTTGCCTCTGCGGTTCTTTTGCGATGAGCGGAGCCGACAAAGAAAAATATTGCCGATGCTAACACAATCGCAACGCCGCCGATGACATAAATCATAAATTCCGGCATTATATGCACCTCCTATATTAAAAACGCATGTTTAATAAGGGCCGCGTTATCCGCCCGATAAACGGTAAAACAAATGATTCGCCAAATCAAAAACATTACCATTCATATCTATTTTATTACTACATTTATTATATGTCAAGTTTTAAATCACAATCTGTTGATTCCAAATAAAGCTTTCATCAAGATATTGCGCTATTTTTTCACTTTTTGAAATGCTGTTATTGACTTTATACTATAAAAAATATATAATGGTATTTATAAGTTTATAAAACGGAGGATTTCTTATGAAAAAATCGCGTAAGTCTACGTTTTTCATAGTTCTGGCGCTCATAATTGGTCTAACCTTTTGTGCGTTTTTCGGAATTGATGATTACTACGGAGACAAAAGACTCCTTTATATTAAAGGCGCCAATGATATTCGTTGGGGCATTGATATTCAGGGCGGTGTTGAAGCAGTTTTCACACCTGAAATTGAAATTGATGACATAACCGAGCAGGATATGCAGGCTGCTCGTCAGGTTATCGAGAATCGACTTATGATTGAAAACATAACCGATTACGAAATTTTTGTTGATGACGAAAATTGCCAGGTTATTGTTCGATTCCCTTGGAAGGAGGGCGAAAGCGAGTTTGACCCGCAAAAGGCGGTTGACTCTCTCGGCGCCACCCAGATGCTTACCTTCCGCGATTCTAACGGTAAGGTATGGCTCAAGGGCTCAGATGATATCGATTCGGCAGAACCCGGTTTTGTTAATAACGGACATGTTGTTGTTCTTCATTTAACTAATGCCGGCCGCGCCAAGTTCTATGAGGCAACCAAGGCTAACGTTGGTAAAACATTATCCATCTATATGGATGATTCCACTATCTCGTCGCCTACCGTTCAGGAAGCAATTAACAGCAACGAAGCATACATAACCCTTGGTGATGGCGCAAGCTCTGATGATGCTACATATCTCGCACAGCAGATTAATGCAGGTTCTTTGCCTTTTGCAATGTCGGCCAGTGAATCCTCGTTGCAGATTGTTACTCCTACTCTTGGAACCGAGGCCCTTAACGTTATGCTTATAGCAGGTGCTATTGCTCTTGCCTTAATTTGCATACTTATGATAGCAAGATACAGACTCCCCGGTATTGTTGCATCCATCGCCCTTATCGGTCAGGTTGCAGGAATGATTGCCGCTATTTCCGGCTTCTTCCCCGGTGTTTCCAGCTTTACACTTACCATCCCCGGTATCGCCGGTATGATTCTCTCAATCGGTATCGGTGTTGACTGTAATGTTATTGCATCCGAGCGTATTATGGACGAATTCAAGAAGGGCAAGACCATTGATGGTGCTATAAACGCAGGCTTCAAGAACAGCTTTAGCGCAATTTTAGATGGTAACGTTACCGTTATTATCGTATCCATTGTTCTTATGGGCGCTTTTGGCTCACCCGATAGCCTTATGGCTAAGTTACTCTCTCCCTTTATGTCGCTCTTTAGTTCTTCAATAACCGGTTCGATTTATTCCTTCGGTTACACCTTACTTATGGGTGTTGTATTCAACTTCCTTATGGGTGTTATTTCAACCCGTTTGATGCTCAAGAGCATTTCAAGATTTAAATGTATGCGTAAGCCGCAGTTCTATGGAGGTGCTAAAAATGAAAAATAAGAGTTTTCACTTTGTTAAAAACCTTCGCATCTCGCTTATTGTTTACGCAGCTATAATCTGTATCGCACTCGTTGTTGGCATAGTTTTCGGTGTTGACCTTGATATCACCTTTAAGGGTGGTAGCCGTTTCACCTATACATATAGCGGTGAGATTAACATTCAAGAAGCCGAAAAGCTTGTTGAAGATACCATCGGTAAGGATGTCGTTTTAACTCAAAGTTCTGCTATGTCCGGCGCCGCAACACAAAAGCTTTATATTTCTTTGGTTAATGATGAATCGCTCGAGGGCGAGATTCAGCAAAAAATAACCGATACACTTACAACAAAGTATAAAGATAACAGTGTTAAACTCGGCGATTCCAAGACTGTAAGCCCCACTATTGCAGGCAGCTTCTTTAAAAAGGCTTTGTTTGCAGTTGCTTTGGCCGCTGCCCTCGTTGTTATCTATGTTGGCATAAGATTTAAGAAAATCGGCGGTGTTTCGGCCGCGATGACAGCTTTTGCGGCCTTGATTTTAGACATTCTTGTGGCTTTCGCAGCTTGTGTTATCTTTAGACTGCAGATAGACTCTAACTTTATGGCAGTTGTTCTTACAATTCTCGGTTACTCACTTAACGACACCATCGTTATTTACGACCGTATCCGCGAGAACAAGAGAGTTCTCTCCGGCGGTAACCTTGAGGAAGTTGTTGATACAAGTATAACCCAGGTTATGCGCAGAACAATTATTACAACCGTTACTACCTTTATGGCAATACTTACCGTTTTTGTTGTTTCGGAAATCTGCGGTCTTACCACACTCCGCACCTTCACCATTCCGATGGCATTTGGTATTATCTCCGGTTCCGTTTCATCAATGTGCGTTTCCGGTCCGCTTTGGGTAAGATGGTGTAATTGGAAACAAAAGCATGATGATGCAAAGGCTATGTCTAAAAAGAAATCCAATAAAAAGAGTACCGGCAAGAAAAAATCTAAAAAAAGATAAACAAAAACCCCTGATATAAAGGGAGTTGCGGTTAGGGATAAAACGCCTAAAAAAGCAAATTTTTGCGTTCTAATGTGTTAAAACCCCGTGATACGCGTCAGCGTTACCACGGGGTTTTGCCTTTTATTCCACTAAAAATTTATCTTTTTTAGGTGCGTGCAGTTTTGTAACCTAAAATTTTGCTTTATGGCGAAGCCTTTCCCACGCAGTAATACTTTGTGTCTTACAAGGGGGAAAGGCAAAGCATTAAGGCAAAATTTGGTTCCAAAACCGATTTCGTCCCTAATCGCAACTCCCTAAAATCAGGGGTTTTATTTTATGCACCTTTTATTTTCGGGCCGCTTGGAACAGTAAAAATAATCTTTTTCGAAACAACGCTAACAGGCGCCCCATTATAAAACGAAAGAAATTCGCTTAAAAATCCATTATCCTCGCCCATAAAGATATGTAGAGGTTCAGATTCAAAGGCTTGTGTCGCTGCACTTGCGGGCGGATTATCGCTATACCGAATAATAATATCAACATCTGATATCTCTGAAATCGATTTTAAGGTTTTAAGTTTTTCCGCTCTAGAGGCCGCTAATTCTCTGCGCGGCAATACGGTTACAACACATAATTTTCTGTTTAATCCCTGTGCCATAAGCTTTGCCGCTTCGATAATATTAACGCAATGCGGTTGCGCAGTTATGAGGGCAAGTATTGGCTTGTTCATAATAATTCAGCTCCTTTTGCTGTTATATATTATATCAGCCGTTTATGTCGTTTATTGCCGTATCTAATGTATAATCTGTTAATTAATTTTAAAATAATTCCGATATTCACCTCAATATATGCATATAATTTTAAGGGTGATTTTATGAGCAAAAGAATTATGCTTATTGAAATAATTATTGTCTCGATTGTTGGAACATTGCTTCATTTTGTTTATGATTGGAGTGGACAAAATACTGTAATTGGTTTTATTGGTGCCGTTAATGAAAGCACATGGGAGCATTTAAAACTGCTATTTTGGCCACTATTTGTTATTAGCACATATGAATATTTCGCTTTTTATAAAAACAGAGCAGGATTTTTGATGTCGCGTTTTGTCGCTACCGTTATAGGAATGCTTTTTATCGCCGTTTTATTTTATTCTGTTAGCGGTATAATAGGAAAAAGCATAGATTTTTTCAATATAGCGCTTTATTTTATGGCGGTAATTTTAACCTTCTTTTTATCAAAAATCTTTTTAAAGAACGGTTTTTTTGAATCAAAGGGGTCAAATAGAACCGCACTGATTCTTTTCCTTTCTTTTGCCGTTTTATTTATAATATTTACAAAGCGACCGCCTTCGCTTGGAATTTTCCAAGTGCCATAAAAAAATACCGCAGGGCTAACCCTGCGGTATTTTTTATATTTTTAGGTTTTCAAATTTAGATAGGAACTTTTTAAATTCTGCCGCTATTTTATCACAACCGCCTTCAATATTGCTTTCAATATTAAGAGGCATTACCGGGTCATGAACGCTCATACGCAGTAAAAGCCAACCATCACCAAAAGCCTTATCAACATTGATTCTGACACCTTCATAATTATTTGGCGCTAAAGACCAACCTTCATGATTTTGAGTAAAATCCATTAAACTGTTAAGCACATTTGCCCCAACGGTTTTAAAGCTATCGTGCGGAAGGGCGATTCTATATTCAACCGACTCGGCAGGCTCAGGAAGTTCAGAGAGCAGCATATCAATCGTTTTCCCAACGCGACCCAAGCGAGCAACGGTTATAATAATCTTGGTTACAAGATATGCACCATCATCGAGGAAATAGTTTTCGCGCAGGGCCGCATGACCCGAGGTTTCAATCGCCAAAGGACAATCAATACCCTTTTCGTTTAGTGCGATTGCTTCATCGATAACATTTTTATATCCACGCTTAAAACGATGGTGCTTACCGCCAAGAATTTTATTTATAAAATAGGTTAATCCATCAGAGGTAACCGAATCGGTAACAACGGTAGCGCCCGAGGAATTCTCAAGGGCAATACAGGCGGCCAAAGCGATAAGGCGATTTCTGTTTATCTCTCCGCCCCTCGAATCAACCACCGCGGCACGGTCAACATCGGTATCGAAAACGATTCCAAGGTCAGCGCCGACCGATAAAACCGCCTGTCTGGCAGAATCCATTGCTTTTTCGTTTTCGGGGTTTGGAATATGATTTGGAAACATACCATCAGGCTCCAAAAACTGACTGCCATTAATATCGGCACCCAAAGGCTTTAAAACCTTTTCGGCATAAAATCCACCCGCACCGTTTCCTGCATCAACAACAATTTTATAGCCTTTAAGCGGTAAATCATAATCATCGCTGTTAACACCTTTTTTTATCATTTCGCGCAGATTAGCGGAATAATCAGACATATAGTCAACTTCGGTTATATTGCCGCACGATACGGGCAAAGTTTCCTCGCCTTCGGCAAGGCTTAAAATTTCGGCAATTTCGGAACCCTCAAGACCACCTGTTCTTGTAAAGAACTTTAATCCGTTTCGGTTAAAGGGATGATGACTTGCGGTTATCTGAATTGCGGCATCGCAGCCAAGGTCAACCGTTGTCATAAACATGGCAGGAGTTGACGAAAGGCCGCATGAAAGAACCGTAAAGCCACATTCGCACAAGGTTTCGGTAACGGCTTTCTTAATCCTTTGGGCAGAAATACGAGAATCATGGCCAACCGAAATTTTTATATTTTCAGGCTTACTGTTCAATTTGCGGCAAAGCCACAATGCAAAACTTTCGGTTATACGTTTTACGGCGAAATCGGTTAAATTAACATTTTCGCCCACAACACCCTCTGCTGCTATACCGCGGACATCCGTTCCGCTTTTGAATTGCATAAAATTACCTTGCAAAGCCGACACCTTCCTTTTTAATAAAAATAATATATCACATTTTTATTCCTATGTCAAAATCTATTAGACAATATTGACTTTATTATTTTCGGGTGATAAAATCTAATTACTCGAAAAAAGGTGATAATATGACAACAATATACTTAATACGTCACGGCGAAAGCGAGGCCAACCTCGCCCGAATTTTTACAGGCAGCGGCGATTTTCCGCTAACCGAGCTTGGTCGCTCGCAGGCCGCTCTTGCCGCAGAATATTTAAGGGATAAGCATATATCGGCGGTTTATGCAAGCCCGCTTTGCCGCGCTTTTGAAACCGGAATGGCAACCGCGAATGCACTATCTGTTCCGATAATTAAAAACGATGGTCTCAAGGAGATATTCGCGGGAATTTGGGAGGGCAGAAAATTTGATGACCTCGAAAAAGAATTCCCCGATACCTATTATGTTTGGCGCAACGATATCGGCAAAGCCGCTCCCGACGGTGGCGAAAAAGTTACCGAGTTATATGATAGAGTAGTTAAAACGGTTACTGAAATCGCCAAGGAAAATGATGGAAAAAGCATTGCGATTGCTTCCCACGCTACCCCTATTAGAACCTTTAGCGCTTTTTGTTTAGGGATAAAAAAAGAAAATGTCAAGGAGCTCCCCTGGCCTGCCAATGCTTCTATAACCAGGGTTACATATGATAATGGCAAATTTTTCAATTTAGAATATAATATTTGTGAGCACTTGGGCGATACAATAACCCATTTACCGAAAAATGTTTAAAATCCGCAATGATGCAAAAAGAAAAGGACTACCGAAGTAGTCCTTTTTTTATTTGGTGGAGACAACTGGACTTGAACCAGTGACCCCTTGCATGTCAAGCAAGTACTCTAACCAACTGAGCTATGCCTCCAAACGCGTCCATACAATAATATACCAACACGTTTGGTTTGTCAACATCAATTTATACCGTTTCGATTTTTATGGTATTGGTGTTGCCCGAAACTCCGTTTGTAATACCGCCCGTCATAACAATGTTATCGCCCTTTTCAAGCCCCAAGGTTGAAACGGCAATATTCTTTGCGCTATAGAATAAAACATCGGTTGATTGATAACGGTCGCACATAACGGGAATTACACCCCAAGACATGGCAAGCTTACGCCAGGTTTTTTCATCGGTTGTAAGACCGATTATATCGGCGGTTGGGCGGAAACGGGAAACCATTCTTGCGGTCATACCCGAAAGACTGCAAACAACTATTGCCTTTGCATCAATATCAATCGCCATACCACAGGTTGCATGAGAAAGTGCATCAACCGTATTTCTAATCTTAAACTCAGAGCGATAGAATCGCTTACTATAATGAATGTTCTTTTCGGTATGCTCTGCGATGGTTGACATTACCTCAACCGTTCTAACAGGATACTTACCTGCCGCAGTTTCGCCCGAAAGCATAATAACACTGGTTCCATCATAAACCGCATTTGCAACGTCGGATATTTCGGCGCGGGTCGGACGCGGGTTATTTACCATGGATTCAAGCATTTCGGTTGCGGTTATAACGCGTTTACCAAGCAGACGGCATTTTGTTATTATCTTCTTTTGAATTGCGGGGAGTTCCTCAAAGGGTAATTCAACACCCATATCGCCGCGGCCAATCATAACACCTGTGCATTCACTGCAGATTTCCTCGATATTTTCGATTCCGGTTCTGTTTTCAATTTTGGCTATAAGGTCGATATCCTTGCCGCCGTTAGCCTCTAAAAACTCCTTAACATCAAGCATATCCTGTTTACAGGAAACAAAGGAGCAAGCAATAAAATCGACATCATTTTGAATGCCGAAAAGTATATCGCTTTTATCCTGTTCGCTCAAATAGGTTTGATGCAGATGTTTTCCGGGGAAGCTCATACTCTTTCGGTCAGAAAGCTTACCGCCAATCAAAACGCGACAGTTAATATCGGTTTCCGATAACGATTCAACCGAAAACTCAAGCAGACCATCGTTTAGCAATATTCTGTCCCCTACCTCAAGGTCGGCGGGAAGGCCCTTATAATTGACCGTAACGCTTTTTTCGGTTCCAACAGTCTCGTTTGTTGTAAGTGTAAACAAAGCGCCTTCTGATAGGGTTACAGAGCCGTTTTCAAAGGTTTTAATACGATATTCGGGTCCCTTTGTATCAAGCATAATCGCAATCGGCAAATTCAGTCGATTACGAACATTCTTAATGGCATTTATTTTTTCTAAATAGTCCTCGTGCGTTCCGTGGGAGAAGTTAAGTCTTGCGATGTTCATGCCAGCGCGGCACATTTGCTCAAGAGTCTTTTCATCGGAGCATGAGGGGCCAATTGTGCAGATAATTTTTGTTTTACGCATATAGCACCTCACCTTTTTTGATAGACTTATTATATATCATTTTTTTGAATAAAACAATAAAAAACGCAAAAAAATAACGCGATTTTGTTATTTCTTTAACGATATTGATTTTTTTATCATATTATGTTATACTTTCGACAATAATGTTAGTTTAGAGGAGGCGGCATGATATGGAAAAACCATCCAAAGGACTTATTGCTACCAGAATCGTAATGTTGGTTTTGATATCGCTGGGTATGATTGGTTTCTTTGCTGCAGTTTGGTATCGTGTCGTTTACGGCGATGTTGGCTTTGATGCCGTTTTCTATGCGCTAAAAGCCGGCCCCGGTGATGTTGCAAGCGATTTGCTCATTCAGTATATCCTTTGGGGTCTGTTGCCTGCGGTCGTTTTAACCCCTTCGGTTTATTTCTTCTTGTTCCACTTCCCTCTCGAGGTCGAAAAAAGAGAAGAAAAAGGAAGGCGTTATCTTTTTCCGCATAAAATCGCGGTTTTAATTTCCTCAATACTTGTTGTTGTTCTTTTAACCGGCGGTATTTTCTATTCGGGGCTTGCAAAATGGGCATATCTCTCATTGAGCGAAACCGATATATATGAGAAGGAATATGTTGACCCGAATTCTGTTAGTATTGAGTTCCCCGAGCAGAAGCGCAACATAATATATATCTATCTCGAATCGATGGAAACCACCTTCTTAAGTGAAGAGCTTGGCGGTGGAATCGAACATACAACCATCCCCGAGCTTTATAATCTCGCGCAAACCAATATTAATTTTTCGCATAATTCCATGGTCGGAGGCGGTCGAACACTTTCGGGAACTACTTGGACGGTTGGCGCGTTGGTTGCTCACACAAGCGGTCTCCCCCTTAAATTCACCCTTACAACCGAGGACGGCGAAGACCAATATGATAATTTCCTTCCCGGTGTTACAACCATTACCGATATTCTTAAAGAGCAGGGCTATTACCAAACAATTATGTTTGGCTCCAGAGGAGAATACGGCGGCAGAACGCAATTTTTCCAGCAACACGGTATAGATAAGGTTTATGACCTGCGAACCGCCTATGAGGACGGTATTGTTCCCGACGGATATAAGGTTTGGTGGGGCATGGAGGATAAGCACCTTATCGAATATGCAAAGCAGGAGCTTCTCGAAATCTCAAAGGGCGAAAAGCCATTTGCCTTTAGTATGCTTACTGTTGATACCCATCACATTGACGGATACCTCTGCGACGAATGCGAAAATAAATTCGAGGCACAATACGATAATGTTATGGCTTGTTCAAGCAAAAGAATATATGAATTTGTTGAATGGATAAAGCAACAAGATTTTTATGAGAATACCACCATTGTTATAACAGGTGACCATTGCAGTATGGACGAAGGATATATTAGCGAATATATGCAAGAGGACTATATCCGCCGCGTATATAACTGCTATATTAACCCACATCCCGAGCTTACGATTAATGACGAAAACATTAAAAACCGCGCCTTCGCAACAATCGATATGTTCCCAACCACTCTTGCGGCGATGGGATGCAAAATCGAAGGAAATCGTTTAGGCATTGGAACCAATCTATTCGCAGGAGTTCCTACCCTTTGCGAGCGATATGAGTTTGATAAATTAAGCGATGAGCTTGCAAAGCATTCGGAATTCTATGATAAACAATTAATGCAACTTGATTAAAAAAAGCATCGCGCTCCAATCGGAGTGCGATGCTTTTAATTTTATTCGTAATCAACAACGTCTACCCAAGAAAGAAGGAATTCTCGTTCGGCATCATTACCCTTCACCGACTGTGATGCGGCAACGATGGGCATCCACTTTTGAACATACTGTTTTGCAGTATTGCTCTTTTTGCAGAACAAGTCAAGATACTTCTTTGCGATATCTTCCTTACCCTCAAGGCAGAAAAGTAAATATGTTCTGGCGGCATCTGCAGATGCATTACCCTGAGTTGCATGCGACCAATCGATAACGAACTTCTTGCCATCCTTGGCAACGATTACATTTGAAGGGTTAAAGTCGCCATGACAAACCTTTTTATGCTTGGGCATACCCTCAAGACGTGTATGCAATTCATATCGAGTTGTTGCATCGAGGGTTGTTAAGCTGATTTTATTGTTCATCTTATCCTTAAGCTTTGAAAGCAAGGGGCAGGACTTTGAATGAATTTCAAGCTGCAAATCAACAAATTCATTAAGGTATTCATCGATTTTCTCGGGATTTTTCTCCATTAAAGAGGCCATTGTTTCGCCCTCTATAAAATCAGAAACTATAGCCCATTTGCCATCAAACATTCCAACCTCGTGGATTTTGGGAATATTGAGTCCGGTTTCCTCGATACGCGCCTGATTGAGAGCTTCGTTGAGGATATCGGCCTTTGAATAGCCCTCGTTGAAAACCTTAACGCAAAGGTCTCCGTCACGATATACCTTTTTGGTTGCTCTGACTGCAATGATATTTTCCGGTTTCATCATATTCCCTCCTTAATTTTTGCCATAATAAGCATTAAGATACATCTGCTTAATTTCGCTCATAAGCGGATAACGCGGGTTAGCGCCGGTGCACTGGTCATCAAATGCCTGCTCAACCATATCATCAAGGCGAGCGAGAAAATCCGCCTCATCAGCAACATAATCCTTAATGGTATCCTTGATACCAACGGTTGCCTTGAGGTCGTTGATTGCTTTTATAAGGTTTTCAAGCTTCTCCTCATCACTATTACCGCCGAGGCCAAGATAATCGGCAACCTCAGCGTAGCGAGCGAGGGTATGCGGATGGTCATACTGCGAGAAGGTTCCCATTTTGGTGGGAGCTTCGCTGGCATTAAAGCGGAGAACCTCGTTTATCATAAGCGCATTGGCAACGCCATGCGGCAGATGATGGAATGCGCCAAGCTTATGAGCCATAGAATGGCACACACCAAGGAAGGCATTAGCAAATGCCATACCCGCCATAGTAGCTGCATTGGCCATCTTTTCTCTTGCTTCAACATCGGTAAGACCATTCTCATATGCACGGGGCAGATACTCGAATATAGTCTTTAAGGCCTTGAGCGCCAAACCATCGGTATAATCGGTTGCCATAACCGAAGCATAAGCCTCTAAAGCATGAGTAACAGCATCGATACCCGAAGCGGCAGTCAGTCCCTTAGGGGCAGACATATGAAGGTCGGTATCGATAATTGCCATGTTGGGCAGTAGCTCATAGTCGGCAAGCGGATACTTAACTCCTGTTTTTTCATCGGTTATAACGGCGAAAGGAGTTACCTCGCTACCTGTTCCTGCAGATGTGGGAACTGCGATAAAATAGGCCTTTTCGCCCATTTTGGGGAAGGTATAGATACGCTTGCGAATGTCAACGAAGCGCATAGCCATATCCATAAAATCAACTTCGGGATGCTCATAAAGAACCCACATAATCTTTGCGGCATCCATTGCGCTACCGCCGCCGAGGGCAATAATGCAATCGGGATTAAACGATGTCATCTGTTCGGCACCGCGAATTGCACATTCCAAGGTCGGGTCGGGTGCTACATCGAAGAAGGTTGTATGTGTTATACCCATCTCCTCAAGTTTATCGGTAATAGATTTTGTATATCCGTTTTTATAAAGGAAGCTATCTGTTACTATAAATGCGCGTTTCTTGCCCATAACGGTTTTAAGCTCATCAAGGGCAACAGGCAGACAGCCTTTTTTAATATAAACCTTTTGCGGTGCTCTAAACCAAAGCATATTCTCTCTCCTTTCGGCAACTGTTTTAATATTAAGCAGGTGTTTTACACCAACGTTTTCGGAAACAGAGTTTCCGCCCCAAGAACCGCAACCAAGGGTTAGCGAAGGGGCAAGCTTAAAGTTATACAGGTCGCCAATTCCGCCATGGGAAGAAGGAGTATTAACAACGATTCGGCAGGTCTTCATTCGGGCCGCAAACTCATCGAGCTTCGCTTTTTCGGTATTTACGTTGAGATAAATCGAAGAGGTATGACCATATCCGCCATCGGCAACAAGTCTTTCCGCTTTGCAAACTGCATCCTCGAAATCTTTCGCCTTATACATTGCAAGAACAGGAGAAAGCTTTTCATGAGCAAACTCTTCCGAAAGCTCAACACTTTCAACCTCGCCGATAAGAATCTTTGTTGTATCCGGAACAGTTACACCGGCCAATGCGGCAATAGTTACAGGTTTTTGGCCAACTATCTTTGCATTAAGCGCACCATTAATTATTATGGTTTTTCTAACCTTTTCGGTTTCTTCATCGTTAAGGAAGTAGCATCCACGTTTAGAGAACTCGGCCTTAACGGCATCATATATACTATCCATAACAATAACCGACTGCTCCGAAGCACAAATCATACCGTTATCAAAGGTTTTAGAATGAATAATAGAGTTAACTGCCAATAAAATATCGGCGGTATCATCGATAATTGCGGGAGTATTTCCTGCGCCAACGCCCAATGCCGGCTTGCCACTCGAATATGCGGCTTTAACCATTCCGGGACCACCGGTTGCAAGAATAATATCCGACTCCTTCATAAGGAGATTAGTCATATCAAGGCTGGGAACATCAATCCAAGATATAATTCCCTCGGGAGCACCTGCTGCAACTGCGGCTTCAAGAACAAGCTTTGAAGCGGCAATTGTAGAATTTTTTGCTCTGGGATGAGGGCTTATGATAATACCGTTTCGGGTTTTAAGAGCGAGCAAGGTTTTAAATATAGCAGTTGAAGTAGGATTGGTGGTAGGAATAACGGCGCCGATAACACCAATAGGGTCGGCGATTTTTTTGGTTCCGTAGATTTTATCCTCTTCGATAACCCCGCAGGTTTTGGTATCGCGATAGGCATTATAGATATACTCCGAGGCAAAATGGTTTTTAATAACCTTATCCTCAACAATGCCCATTCCCGTTTCCTCAACGGCGAGCTTTGCAAGCGGTATTCTGGCTTTGTTTGCGGCCATTGCGGCGGCTCTGAAAATTGCATCAACCTGCTCTTGAGAATATGTAGCAAATTTTTCTTGAGCTGCGCGAACGGATTTTATGGCCTCTTCAAGCCTTTCAACGCTATCAACAAGAATTCTTGTGTTGTCCATGACAGACCTCCATTAAATCTTTTTAGAGATATTTCAGGATAAATCCACTTCTCCTACCTGACATTGTTAATATTATAACATATGTATATATTTTTTTAAATACCCAAAATTATATAAATTTTATTTATATGATAATGGGTGGATAGTTGATATAAACAAACAAGGGCAGTTTCCTGCCCTTGAATTTTTTAGAACAAACCTGTTATCTTGCCGTCCGCATCAACATCTATGCGTTCAGCCGCAGGAACCTTCGGAAGTCCCGGCATGGTTAAAATATCGCCTGTTAACACAACAACAAAGCCTGCACCTGCAGAAACCTTAACATTCTTAACGGTTACGGTAAAGTTTTCGGGAGCGCCAAGCTTGGTTGGGTCATCAGAAAAGCTATACTGCGTTTTAGCGATACAAACAGGACACTTATCAAAGCCCAAAGCGGTTAACTGCTCAATCTGCTTTTTAGCGGCAGGAAGAACATTTATACCGTTTCCGCCATAAACCTTTTTAACAACGGCCTCGATTTTATCCTCAATTGTTCCATCAAGCTCATATGAGAAGGTAAAGTCACCCTTCTCCTCCTCACAAAGACGAACAACCTCACGGGCAAGCTCTTCGCCGCCCTTACCGCCTTCGGCCCAAACGGTTGAAAGAACGGTATTTACACCAATTTCTTTACATTTTGCAATTATGAAATCGATTTCCTTATCGGTATCGGTCGGGAAACGATTAACTGCAACAACGCAAGGGAGCTTATAAACATTGCTGATATTGGAAACATGGCGCAAAAGGTTGGGAATTCCCTTCTCAAGCGCAACAAGATCTTCTTCGCCAAGTTGTGTTTTAGCGAGACCTCCGTGCATCTTAAGAGCACGAACAGTTGCAACAACAACAACCGCATCGGGAGTAAGGCCTGCCATACGGCACTTAATATCAAGGAACTTTTCGGCACCTAAATCGGCACCAAAGCCCGCCTCGGTAACGGTATAATCGCCCATTTTAAGAGCGAGTTTAGTTGCCATAACGGAATTGCATCCATGAGCAATGTTAGCAAAAGGACCGCCATGAACAAACGCAGGGGTGCCTTCAAGTGTTTGAACAAGGTTGGGCTTCAAGGCATCCTTAAGCAAAGCAGTCATAGCTCCTGCCGCCTTAAGCTGACCACAGGTTACAGGCTTATCATCATAGGTATAACCAACGATTATGCGGGATAAGCGCTCCTTAAGGTCAGAAAGCGAATTTGCAAGACAAAGAACTGCCATTATCTCGCTTGCAACGGTGATATCAAAGCCATCCTCACGCGGAACACCGTTTGCCTTACCGCCCATACCATCAACAACAAAACGAAGTTGACGGTCGTTCATATCAACACAGCGCTTCCAGGTTATTTTTCTAACATCAATTCCTAAAGCATTACCCTGCTGAATATGGTTATCAAGCATTGCGGCAAGAAGGTTGTTGGCGGCTCCAATAGCATGGAAATCGCCTGTAAAATGAAGGTTAATATCCTCCATGGGAACAACCTGTGCATATCCGCCACCCGCGGCTCCGCCCTTTACTCCGAAAACAGGACCCAAAGAGGGCTCGCGGAGAGCAACGGTTACATCCTTACCTATACGACGGAGACCGTCAGCCAGGCCGATGGTTGTAGTTGTTTTACCCTCACCTGCAGGTGTAGGAGTTATAGCGGTTACAAGGATGAGCTTTCCATCCTTTTTATCGGTTTCATCCAAAAGCGAAAGGTCGATTTTAGCCTTATATCTGCCATACTGCTCGATATACTTGTCATCAACATGAGCGGTTGCAGCAATCTCACCGATCGGCTTCATTTTACAAGATTGAGCAATCTCAATATCGGTTAAATATGCCATAACTTTTTCTCCTTTAATAAATCGGGAATTTAGCGCAAAGCTCTTGAACCTCGCGAGACACGCGCTCCTTATTGCCATCAAAATCTTCGATAATATCAGCAATCCAATTAGCGATAAGCTTCATCTCAGGCTCCTTGAATCCACGGGTTGTAACGGCGGGAGTTCCAATGCGAACACCGCTTGTTACAAAGGGGCTCTGGGGGTCGTTGGGGATTGTATTCTTATTGGCGGTAATATGAACCTCATCAAGACGATGCTCAAGTTCCTTACCGGTTATGCCTGAATCAACAAGGTTTAAAAGCATAAGATGGTTATCGGTTCCGCCCGATACAATCTTAACTCCGCGAGCCTTAAGGCCATCGCAAAGTGCAGCAGCATTTTTAACAATCTGCTCACCATAAGCCTTGAAATCATCCTTTAAAGCCTCGCCAAGGGCAACTGCCTTTGCGGCGATGATATGCATTAAGGGGCCGCCCTGAGTTCCGGGGAATACTGCCTTATCAATCTGCTTCGCAAGCTCTTCACGGCAAAGAATCATACCGCCGCGGGGACCGCGAAGGGTTTTATGGGTTGTTGTTGTTACAACATCGGCATAAGGCACGGGAGACGGATGAACTCCTGCGGCTATGAGGCCCGCAATATGGGCCATATCAACCATTAAATATGCACCAACAGAATCGGCGATTTCGCGGCAACGAGCAAAATCAATAACACGCGAATATGCGCTCGCACCAACAACGATTAATTTAGGTTTGCATTCCTTGGCGATTCTTTCCATCTCATCATAATCAATCATTTCGGTTTCATCATTAACACCATAAGGAACGATATTAAAGTATTTACCCGAAATATTAACAGGAGAACCATGAGATAAGTGTCCACCCTGCTGAAGGTTCATGCCCATAACGGTATCGCCGGGTTGAAGGAGTGCAAAAAATACGGCAAGGTTAGCATTGGCGCCACTGTGGGGCTGAACGTTTGCATGGTCGGCTCCGAAAAGCTCACAAGCGCGCTTGCGAGCGATTTCTTCAACAACGTCAACGCACTGACATCCGCCATAATAGCGCTTGCCGGGATAACCCTCGGCATACTTATTGGTTAAAACACCACCTGCGGCAAGCAAAACTGCCTTGGATACGATGTTTTCAGATGCAATAAGCTCAATATTATGTTGCTGACGCTCCAGCTCGAGGGCACAGCCCTCGGCCACAGCGCTATCGTAATTTTTGAGTTCTTCAAAAAAGTTCATTGGTGAATTCTCCTTTATTTAAAGTAGCGAACGGCTGATTCAAACATACGAATATCATAGTTACCGGGAACATTCTTATAAAGTCCCGAACCGATACGCTCACTATGACCCATCTTACCAAATACGCGACCATCAGGCGAGGTTATGCCCTCAATTGCATACATAGAGTCGTTGGGGTTAAAGTGAACATCGCTGGTTGCATTTCCATCAAGATCAACATACTGGGTTGCAATCTGACCGTTGGCGGCAAGCTTTTTAATAAGAGCCTCATCCGCCAAGAATCTACCTTCACCATGCGAAATCGGAACATTATAAACATCGCCAACCTCGGTTAAAGCAAGCCACGGCGACTTGTTTGAAGCAATACGGGTTCTAACTATGCGCGACTGGTGACGAGCTATGGTATTAAAGGTTAAGGTCGGGCAATTTTCATCAGTATCGATTATCTCGCCATACGGAACAAGGCCAAGCTTAATAAGCGCCTGGAATCCGTTACAAATACCGCACATCAATCCATCGCGGTTTTTGAGCATATCGTGAACGCCTTCCTTAACGGCGGCATTACGGAAGAATGCAGTTATAAACTTACCACTTCCATCGGGTTCATCGCCGCCGGAGAAGCCACCGGGGATAAATACCATTTGGGCATCCTTAAGCTCGTTTGCAAAGCGCTCAACACTGGCCTGAATACCCGAAGCAGAAAGGTTATTGATAACTATAATCTCGGGTTCTGCGCCTGCATCGCGCATAACCTTTGCGCTATCAAACTCACAGTTTGTTCCCGGGAAGGCAGGAATAAGAACCTTCGGCTTTGCAACCTTAATAGCAGGAGCATGACGCTCGGTTGCCTTATATTCAAAGTTCTCCATAGGAGTCTTACGGTCAGGTATGTTGCAGCTATATACACTCTCAAGCTTATCCTCATATGTTTTGAGAACATCTGCGAGAGCAACCGATTCGTCACCAAGAGTGAGTTTGCCGTCATCGGTTACTATTCCAATAAGTCGAGCATCAATATCCTCTGTAGCTTCGAGAACAAAGCCACCATAGCAATAATCGAAGATATCGGCAACACTCATCACGTTTTCAAACTTAAATCCAAGTCCGTTGCCGAAGGCCATCTTCATAACTGCTTCGCCAATTCCGCCAAGTCCCGGTGTGTAGCAGGAAACAACCTTACCGCTACGCATTAATTCGGTTACCTTATTAAAGGTATCGATAAGAGACTGGGTTTTAGGAATATTATTTTCATCAAATTCGGGGCAAAGAACATAAACCTTATTACCCGCCTTTTTGAATTCGGGAGAAACAATATCCTCTACCTTTTCGGTAGTTACGGCGAAGGAAACGAGGGTTGGAGGAACATCAAGGTCCTCAAAAGAACCGCTCATGGAATCCTTACCGCCGATAGAACCAATACCAAGCTCCTTCTGCGCCTTAAAGGCACCGAGGAGAGCCGCAAGCGGGAGTCCCCAACGAGCGCCATCCTTACCCGGATGCGGGAAGTATTCTTGGAAGGTTAGATAAACATCTTCAAATTTAGCACCTGTTGCAATCAGTTTGCAAACCGATTCAACAACTGCAAAATAAGCACCATGATAGGGGCTCTGCTCGGTTAAGAAGGGATTATAGCCCCAAGACATAAGCGAGCAATCGTTGGTATGCTTCTTTTCAACCGAGATTTTCTGAACCATACTCTGAATGGGAGTTAACTGATTCTTACCGCCAAACGGCATTAAAACAGTTCCTGCACCGATTGTAGAGTCAAAGCGCTCCGAAAGGCCGCGTTTTGAGCAAATATTAAGGTCAGAAGCCATTTTCTCAATATTTTCGGCAAATGTTCCTTCTACCTTTTTGCCAACCAAGGCGGGAGCCTTGGGGGTTATAACAACATGCTTCTCAGCACCATTGGAATTTAGGAATTCACGGCTGATATCAACAATCTTCTTGCCGTTCCAATTCATAACGAGTCTAGGCTCTTCCTTAACAACGGCAACGGGACAAGCATTAAGGTTTTCCTCTGCTGCGAGCTTTAAGAATGCATCAACATTCTCCTTCTCAACAACAACTGCCATACGCTCCTGCGATTCACTGATTGCGAGTTCGGTTCCATCAAGGCCTTCATATTTCTTAGGAACTGCATTAAGGTCAATCTCAAGGCCGTCAGCTAATTCGCCGATGGCAACCGAAACGCCGCCTGCGCCGAAATCGTTACAACGCTTTATCATACGGCAAGCAGTTTTATTACGGAAAAGGCGCTGAAGCTTGCGCTCTTCGGGAGCATTACCCTTCTGAACCTCGGCACCGCAGGTTTCAACCGACTGGGCATTATGAGCCTTTGATGAACCGGTAGCACCACCGATACCATCACGGCCGGTAGCGCCACCCAAAAGGATTACGATGTCTCCGGGAGCGGGAACCTCGCGACGAACATTCTCGGCCGGAGCGGCAGCAATAACAGCACCAATTTCCATGCGTTTTGCAGCATAGCCCGGATGATAAATTTCATCAACAATACCGGTTGCAAGGCCTATCTGGTTACCGTAGGATGAATAACCAGCCGCCGCAGTTGTAACTATCTTACGTTGCGGCAATTTGCCCTTAATAGTTTCACTAACGGGCTTTAGGGGGTCGGCAGCGCCTGTAACACGCATTGCACCATAAACATACGAACGGCCCGAAAGCGGGTCACGTATTGCACCACCGATACAGGTTGCTGCGCCGCCGAAGGGCTCAATCTCGGTAGGATGGTTATGGGTTTCGTTTTTAAAGAGCAAAAGCCAAGGCTCGGTTACACCATCAACATCAACGTTGATTTTAACGGTGCAGGCATTGATTTCCTCGGATTCATCAAGTTTATCAAGCTTGCCCTGGGTTTTGAGATATTTAACGGCGACTGTTGCAAGGTCCATAAGACAAATCGGTTTTGTTCTGCCGAGTTCCTTACGAACAGCAATATACTCGTCATAGGCCGACTGTAAAAGGTCATCCTCAAACTTAACATCATCAATGGTTGTTAAGAAGGTAGTATGACGGCAATGGTCGGACCAATATGTATCTATCATACGGATTTCGGTTATGGTCGGGTCGCGATGCTCGGACTTAAAGTAATCCTGGCAAAATGCAATATCATCGGCATCCATTGCAAGACCATAATCACGAACAAAGGCCTCAAGGCCCTCTCTGTCGAGGTCAATAAAGCCATCAAGGGTTCTAACCGAAGTAGGAACCTCGTAATTAACCTTTAAGGTTTCGGGCTTATCGAGGGATGCCTCGCGAGCCTCAACAGGGTTGATAACATATTTCTTAATCTCGGCAATCTGCTCTTCGCTTAATTTTCCGTAAAGAGCAT
>SVPK01000075.1 GCA_015065875.1 Oscillospiraceae bacterium | reverse complement strand
CGTCAAGGATTTGGCTTATCCGAAAATGTTGCTACCGGAACATATTCTAAAAGAGGTGCATACAAATTCGGTAGCATAGGCATTCCCATTCCTTATGAAACTATTTCAATCTTCAAACCCGACACAGGCGAAGAATTGACTTATAACGAACATGGCGAAATTTGTATTACCGGTCCGATGGTCATGCAATATTACCTTAACAATAAAGAAGAAACAGACAATGTAATCAAAATCCATAAAGATGGCAAACGGTGGATTCATACCAAGGACATCGGTTATATGGATGAAAGTGGACATGTTTTCCATTTAGAGCGCATAAAAAATATATTTATGCGAACGGGATTTAATGTTCATCCTTCTTCTATTGCAGAATTTATCAACACCTTAGACTATGTCAAAAACAGTCATGTTATCGGTTTTGAACACCCCGCAGAACAATGTGTCCCAATAGCTTTTATTGTTGCTGACAGAACAGCAGGAAAGAGTTTGGAAGAAATAGAAAACTATATCAAAGAAGAATGTTATAAAAACCTTGAGGAAACTTCTGTTCCGTATGGCTACGTCTTTGTCGATGCCTTGCCGGTGAATCTTGGTGGAAAAATTGACGGCAGAGCTATTCAAGAGGCCTCTGGAATTGATCTTATGAAAGAAGATAAAATACCGCAAAAAGAACTATATTTTAACAAGTAAGGGGGAATACTGCAGGGTATTCATAGTAATGTCGCAACAAAATATAAACATATTATCACTACCCTAAAATTACTGTTCTTGCTAATTGCTTGCTAATCAAACGCAGTAAAACAACATAAAATCAGCGGTAACGGCGTAAAACAAGATAACCTTTAACCTTAAAAATCCCCTGACAGCAGGGGATTTTTAGGTATTACGAGGGATGCCGTTATCGTTTCCCTCGGCATCTCCTAAGACTTAGATGCAGGTTCGATTCCTACTGGGGGTGCCAGAAGTGGCGAGATAAATCTCGCCATAAAAAACGACGTGCTGTTGCACGTCGTTTTTTGTTTTTACTTTTTAAAAAGCGGGCCGAAGTTTTGGCAGGCGCGATAGTCGGCGCCCTCCTTTTCCATTCCAAAGGCATTCCAAACTGCGGGGCGTAAAATATCCTTATCGGCAACATTATGTAAACTAATCGGTATGCGGAGCATAGAACACATGGTTATTAAATCGGCGCCGATATGGCCATAGCTTATTGCGCCGTGGTTTGCGCCCCAATTGTTCATAACGTCATAGGCGCTATTAAAAGGGCTTCCCTCTTTGCCATCGCAACGCGGAACAAACCAGGTGCAGGGCCAGGTATAATCGGTTCGTTTCCAGAGCGCATCGCCTACCTCATCGGGCAGAGAAACGGTCCAACCCTCGGCAATCTGAAGCGCGGGACCCAAGCCCTTTATAAGATTTAGGCGAATCATGGTTACGGGCATTTGGGCTTTGGTTTCAAATCGCGAGGAATATCCGCCGCCGCGGAAATATCCGAGGTCGGCATAGTTCCAGGTTGTTGCCTTCATAATGGCCTTTTGGTCGGCCTCGGTAATGTTATACCATTCCTTCATTAAATGTGTATCGCCTTCGCGCGCTTCGCCGCAAGCATCCAAGCAACAGGCGCCCGAATTAATAAGATGGATAATTCCGCCGTTTTCTTTTGCGATTCCGGAAATATCATAGCCTGTTGCGCGCTTTATGGCATCGGCGCTCCAATAGGTTCTGACATCGGCAAACATTTGCGGTCGATTGGTTAACAGTTTCATAAAGAGCATTCCGAGACCGTTTAAGACATCGTTTTCGGTTGCGAGAATATAGGGTTCACGCGCACCATTCCAATCGAAGGAGGTATTGAGCATCGCTTCGGGGAAATCGCAGTTGGGATAAAAATCGGTCCACTGACGTTGACCCTGGAAGCCTGCCGCGATAGCATTATGACCAATCTTTTCCTCTTCACAGCCCTTTGGCAGGTTCTCGTTTCCGCTCATAAGGTCTTTGATGATGAGCATCATCTTAACAACAAAATCCCAATCCTCATCCTTGCGCTCTCGCGATTTTTGAAGCTCTTTCGGGTTTTTATCAAAGCCTTCTATGCAGTTTTCGCGAACCCATTTTGAGGCGCGCTCGAATTCATTCTTATCATAGATGCCCTCGGTCATTCGGCGGATAATCTCAACCTCATCAACCGATTCAACCCGCATTCCAAGGTAATCCTCAATAAAATCGGTATCGATTATTGAACCGCCGATTCCCATACAAATAGAACCTATCTGCAGATAGGATTTACCGCGCATCGAGGCAACAGCAACTGCGGCGCGAGCAAAGCGAAGCAGTTTTGTTTTAACATCACAGGGAATCGATTCAACCTCATCAATATTCTGAACATCATGACCGTATATTCCGAATGCAGGCAGACCCTTTTGAGCATGGGTTGCGAGAACCGATGCAAGATATACCGCGCCGGGGCGCTCAGTTCCGTTAAAGCCCCAAACACCCTTTATGGTATGCGGGTCCATATCCATTGTTTCGGCACCATAACACCAACACGGAGTTACGGTTAGGGTTATATCAACGCCCTCTTTTCTAAACTTTTCGGCACAAGCGGCCGCCTCGGCAACGCGACCGATGGTTGTATCGGCTATGATAACCTTAACGGGCTCACCATTTGAATAGCGCAGATTTTCCTCAAAAAGCTTTTTCGCGGCCTGCGCCATACCCATTGTTTGAGCCTCGAGAGATTCGCGAACCTGCAAAACTCCGCGACGTCCGTCAATGGTTGGCCTTATACCGATAACGGGATATCCGCCTATGAGTCTGCTCTTTTGCATATTTTTCAACTCCTAATAATAACTTTAGTATTATTTTACCATTGAAAAGCCCCCATTTCTTGTTGTATAATGGTAAAAAATATAATTAAATTCACTTTTGGAGTTTAATATGACAAACATAGTTTTTCATGAACAAAAAAAGCGCGGCAGCTTTGCTTTCCCTATCGAATACTATTTTGTTGACCGCTTTCATCCGAGATACGAAATGCCCTTTCACTGGCATACCGAATATGAGCTTATTGCGGTTACAAGCGGCAATTTTAGGATGGTTGCCGACGGCGAGGAGCTACTGCTATCGGCGGGCGAATGCGCTATTTTACAGGGCGGAGCAATCCATGGCGGTTCTCCCGAAGGGGCCGTTTACGAATGCTTGGTTTTTGATTTGCAGGGGCTTTTAGATTCATCCGAGATGTCGATTCGGGTATGCGAGATACTTGATTCGGGAAGGTTAACACAAAAGCTTGAATGCGACAGCGAAATTGCGGCTACGATTTTTAAAATGATTTCGGCCATGAGAGAGCGCCGCATTGGTTATGAATTGGCGGTTAAGGGACTGATTTATCAACTCTTAAGCCTTCTAATATCGGGCGAGCTTTTATCCGAAAAAATCAACCCCAACTCCCCCGAATACAAAAAAATAAGAACTCTCAAAAATATTTTAAAGCATATACATAAGAACTATAATGAACCCCTAAATCTAACAACACTTGCGAATACGGCTAATATGTCGCCAAAATATTTTTGTCGTTTTTTTAAGGAGCTTGTTGGAAAAACTCCGATAGATTATCTTAATTT
>SVPK01000013.1 GCA_015065875.1 Oscillospiraceae bacterium | reverse complement strand
CCCTGAACGAGCATATCGCGGATAAGATATTCATCGAGCGAGTTGGAAACGCAAATCTTACAATCGGGATAGCCTGCTTCATCGAGCATTTTACGGCATTTTTTGGTTAAATAGGTTATATCGCCGCTATCAATTCTAATGCCGCGGGGACGCTTGCCGAGAGGCTTTAAAACCTCATCAAAAACGCGAATAGCATTGGGAACACCGCTCTTTAGAACATTATAGGTATCAACAAGCAAAAGGCAAGAATCGGGATATTTTTCGGCATAGGCCTTGAAGGCGGAATATTCATCGGGGAAAAGCTGAACCCAGCTATGAGCCATGGTTCCGGAGGGGGCAACCGCAAAATCCTTTGCGGATTTAACGCAAGAGGTTCCCGCGCAACCGCCGATTATTGCGGCGCGAGCGCCATAAATAGCGGCATCATAGCTATGAGCGCGACGAGCACCAAATTCAAGCACTGCTCTACCCTGCGCGGCGCGAACAATACGATTGGCCTTGGTTGCTATGAGTGACTGATGGTTGATGGTAAGCAGAACCATAGTTTCAACCAAGAAGGCCTGAAGCGCGGGTCCGCGAACCGTAACGATAGGTTCATTCGGGAATATCGGGGTTCCTTCGGGAACTGCCCAAACATCACACTCAAACTTAAAGTTTTTAAGGTAATCAAGATACTCCTCGGAAAAGAGCGAAAGCGAGCGCAGATACTCGATATCATCATCCGAGAAGGCAAGATTATTAAAATACTCTATAAGCTGGTCGAGACCCGCCATAATGGCGAAGCCGCCGTTATCAGGAACGCGGCGGAAAAACATATCGAAATAAACGGTTTTATCGCGATACTCGCTATCGAAAAAGCCGTTTGACATGGTCATTTCATAAAGGTCAAGTAGCATTGTTAGGTCTTTTCGCATTTTTGATACTCCTTTTCGCGAATATATTATTATAATACCCCCGAAGGATTATATTGTCAAATAAAAAAACAGCAGGGGTTTCCCTGCTGTTTTCAAATTAATACATTCCGCCTGCTGCGGCTGCGGCATTGGCTGCTGCGGCTGCTATTGCGGGGTCTTCCTTTTTATCGGTTACGAGCGACTCGGTTGTAAGCACCATGGATGCGACCGAAGCGGCATTCTGGAGAGCCGAGCGGGTAACCTTGGTCGGGTCAACGATGCCTGCGGCTATCATATCGCCATAAACCTCGTTATAGGCATCGAAGCCATAGTTAACCTTTCCGGAGGTTATAATCTTATCGATGATAACCGAGCCTTCAAGGCCTGCGTTTGCGGCAATCTGACGAACAGGAGCCTCAAGCGATTTTAAAACGATGTTAACGCCTGTTTTCTCATCGCCTGCAGTTTCATCGAGGAGAGCCTTTACTGCGGGGATTGCGTTAATAAGGGCAACACCGCCGCCTGCAACGATACCCTCTTCAACCGCGGCCTTGGTTGCGGCAAGAGCATCCTCGATACGAAGCTTCTTTTCCTTCATTTCAATCTCGGTTGCGGCACCAACCTTAATAACGGCAACACCGCCTGCGAGCTTGGCAAGACGCTCCTGGAGCTTCTCACGGTCGAACTCGGAGGTTGTTGTTTCAATCTGGTTACGAATCTGTGCAACGCGGGCGGCAATATCATTCTTATCGCCTGCGCCATCAATAATGATGGTATTTTCTTTGCCAATCTTAACCTGACGAGCAGTTCCGAGCATATCGGGGGTTGCATTCTTAAGCTCAAGACCCAACTCCTCGGTTATAACCTGACCGCCTGTAAGAATTGCGATATCCTGAAGCATTTCCTTTCTTCTGTCGCCGAAGCCGGGAGCCTTAACACCAACACAGGTGAAGGTTCCGCGAAGCTTATTAACGATTATGGTTGAAAGGGCCTCGCCCTCGATATCCTCTGCGATGATAACAAGCTTTCTGCCTGCCTGAACAAGCTGCTCAAGAAGGGGTAAGATTTCTTGAATGTTGGATATTTTCTTATCGGTTATAAGAATGAGCGGCTCATCGATAATGGCCTCCATCTTATCGGTATCGGTTGCCATATAGGGGGTTATATATCCACGGTCGAACTGCATACCCTCTACAACCTCGGAATAGGTTTCGGCAGTCTTGGATTCCTCAACGGTTATAACGCCGTCGGCCGATACCTTTTCCATAGCCTCGGCTATAAGGTTACCAATCATTTCATCGCCTGCAGAGATGGTTGCAACGCGGGCAATATCATGGCTTCCGCTAACCTTTTGAGAATTTGCAACAACGGTTTCAACCGCAGTATTTACTGCGCGACTGATTCCCTTTTTAACTACCATCGGGTTTGCACCTGCGGCAACGTTCTTCATACCCTCGCAGATAAGAGCCTGGGCAAGAACGGTAGCGGTTGTTGTTCCGTCACCTGCTGCATCATTGGTCTTAACCGATACTTCCTTTACAAGCTGTGCACCCATGTTTTCAAATGGGTCATCAAGCTCTATTTCCTTTGCGATTGTAACACCATCGTTGGTTATAAGCGGAGCGCCGAACTTTTTATCGAGCACTACGTTTCTACCCTTGGGTCCGAGAGTTACCTTAACTGCGTTTGCGAGCTGATCAACACCCGACTGAAGGGCTTTTCTGGCCTCTTCGCCAAAAATAATCTCTTTAGCCATTATATATTACCTCCTACTCAACAATTGCCAAAATATCAGACTGACGAATGATGCTATATTCCTCGCCATCAACCTTAACTTCGGTTCCCGAATATTTGGCGGTAAGCACCTTATCGCCTACCTTAACATACATCTTTACCTCGTTGCCATCAACCATTCCACCGGGTCCTACTGCAACAATCTCGGCTACCTGCGGTTTTTCCTGGGCAGCAGAGGTTAAAATAAGGCCACTCTTGGTGGTTTCCTCGGCCTTAACAGCCTTGGTTACAACACGGTCAGCCAAAGGTTTAATAGTCATAATAATTGCCTCCTATATAAATGCATTTTAAACTCTTTTAGCACTCGACACTTTAGAGTGCTAATTTATATTTTAGCGGCTTTTTCAAAAAAATCAATACCTTTCGGAAAATTTTTCCGCAAAATTCAAATATTATTAATATCTTCCAAAAAATGTGACAAAAAAGCGCATTTTATGCCTTTGCCAAAGCCTCTTCGGTTCCCTCTAATTTTATACCCTTAGGAATAATAAACTTTATTCCCTCACGGATAAGCTCGAAGCGAACTTTTTTCTTATGAACAATCTCGCCATCAAGATTAATCGGCTCCTCGCGCTCGGCCTCAATCTCCATTACAGAGCAATGGCCCAAATGGCAGATCGGAAGATTCTCATGCAGGCCTTTTTCATAAAACTTTATAAACTTTAATATTTTGAGTTTTGATATCTTTTCAACTATTAGCCATTCAAGACGGCCATCCATCGGATTTGCCGCAGGCGCGCTCTTATAGCCGCCTCCGTAAACAGGGCCATTGGCACAAACGGCAAAAAGGCAATCAAAGGTTCCCTTATCCTCGCCATCGATAATTATTCTTGCGCGTTGGCCAATCTTTCCAAGCAGGGTTTTAACAATGGAAAGCTTATATGCCATTCCGCCCGAAACAAGCGGCCACCGCTTAAAGCGGCTCATTCCATCTGCAACAACGGCGTCCATCCCAAGCGAGCAGATGTTAATGCAATATGTATCATCAACCTTTATAACATCCATGGGAACGGTGCTTCCCTCAACCTGCGCGGCAATGGATGCAAAGGGCTCACGGGCAGAAAAGAATTTTAAAAAATCATTACCCGAACCGCACGGTATTATTCCCAATTGAACATTGGGGTATCCATAGGCGCCGTTCAAAACCTCAAAAAAGGTTCCGTCACCTCCGCAGGCAAAAAAACGCTGCTCCTCGCCGCTTTCGGCAAGCTCGCGAGCCTTTTCTTTCGCGTAACCTTCGCATTCGGTTATTATAATTTTATAGTCTTCCGGGTTCTTGAAATACTGCTCAATCAGCGGCTTTAATAATTCCGGTCCTTTTCCCTTGCCTGCCGCCGGATTAATGAAAAACACATGCTTCATTTTCGGTAGCCTCTCATCCCTTAAAATACATATACAACTGGCATTTTATCATTCCGTTATAGAGCTTTCGGCGCTTATCGGCGGGTCGGCCAAAATAACGTTCGAACTCATCATGCGGACTGATTATTCCATATTTTTTGCCGCGCTCGGCGGGTAGGCGCTCCCCTAAAGCACCATAAAGCTCCTCTGCCGCGCGGATATCAAGCAATCGCTCACCATAAGGCGGATTGGTTATAACCGAAAGTCTACCCTCGGGTAGCGATAAATCCTTAACATCGGCAACCGCCGCCTTAACATATTTTGAAACACCCGCTTTTTGGGCATTATGGAGTGTTAATTCAACGGCGCGCGGGTCGATATCAAAGCCCTGCGCGCTAAAATCGGCATCCTTTATTATTGAATCGAGAGCACGGGTTCGCTCCTCTTGCCAAACGGTTTTGGGGATAAAGGAGAAGCGCTCGGCTGCGAAATAACGGCCCAGTCCCGGTGCGGTTTTGGTTGCCATTAATGCCGCCTCTATGAGAATTGTTCCCGAACCGCAGAATGGGTCATAAAGCCTGGTATCGGGGAAAATTCTTATTTGGTCACACATTGCGGCCGCCAGGGTTTCCTTTATCGGCGCATCATTTGAAGCGGGACGGTAACCACGTTTATGAAGACCCTCTCCCGAGGTATCAATCATTAGGGTTACTTTATCCTTAAGGATAGAAAATCTGATTTTATATTCGGGTCCTGTTTCGGAGAACCAAGAACAGTTATACTTTGATTTTAACCGCTCAACAACGGCTTTTTTGATTATAGATTGGCAATCGGGAATGCTGAAAAGCTTTGAGTTCAGGCTCCAACCCGTTACAGGGAAGGCATCATCCTTACCGATAAAGCGCTCCCAGCGGAGCCCCTTGGCGCCCTCGAAAAGCTCTTCAAACGATAGAGCATCATACTCGCCCATATTGATAAGAACTCGCTCGGCGAATCGGCTGCAGATATTAACGCGGGCCAAAATATTAAGGTCGCCCTTGAAATTAACCCTGCCGTTTTCGGCCGAAACCTCCGACGCTCCCAATCTTTTAAGTTCATCGGCCAATATTCCCTCGGTTCCAAAGAGGCATATCGCCGTTAGTTTTAATTCTTCCATATTTCATCCTTTAAAAAAATGGCAGACAAAGCTATGTCTGCCATCTAATTTTACTATCTTGATGCTCCGCGACGGGGACGGCGGGCTTCAGTATTCTTGCGCTTAAGGTCGGAGAATTTATCATCGCTGACCTGCTTGAAACGGTTCATCATATCCTCGAAGGAGCCGCTTTCCTCTTTCTTTGCCGTCCAAACAAAGGAGTTATCGGGCTTCGGAGGAGCCTTGGGCTTGCGCTCGGCCTTCTTTTCGGGCAGGGCTCGTTTAATACTTA
This sequence comes from Oscillospiraceae bacterium, assembly GCA_015065875.1. GTDB lineage: Bacteria > Bacillota > Clostridia > Oscillospirales > Acutalibacteraceae > SIG589. The sequence goes on along the minus strand of SVPK01000013.1, from coordinate 22,922 downwards.
AGCTTACCTTACCCTCATCTCCGATATTGAGCACCTTCATTTTAACGATATCGCCCTCTTTAACGAATTCGCGAATATCGCTAACATAGGTTTGCGCTACTTCGGAAATATGAACCATTCCTGTTTGATTTTCGCCAAGGTCAACAAAAACGCCAAAGTTGGTTATTCCTGTTACCTTGCCTTCTACTATCTCTCCAACGGTCAACTGCATAAGAAAAAATTATCCTCCTTGAAAATGCCCTCATATATAAACCCGATTAACGGGCTTCTTCAAAAATTTGTTCATCCGAAAAAGAATATCCCAGGCGCTCTCTTGCCGCTTTTTCAATAAGCTCGGCATCATCACCGTTTTCAAGCAGATTAAGATATTCTTCAACCTCATATTTTAATGTGTTTCTTTCCTCTATTTTTTCATAGAGTTCTTTTCGCTGCTTTATTAGTTGATGCTGAAGGTCGCCCAATGAATAAAGCAGATAAACACAAACCGCCAAAAGCAGAACACGGCGGATTACGCTGTTTTTTCTTTTAGCCATTATATATCCTCATTCCAGGCACAAAAAAGCACCTATTTCCCTATTATTCTTTTAATGAGATTATACACCATTCTTTTTACACCTTTCAAGCCTTTTTTTACACAAAATACAAACTTTTTTGAAACTTTCTCGGTTTGCAGACGAATTTTATCAAAAAAGCAGCTTAAGGACTCGGAAATTTTTGAAAAAATGATTTTTACAAAACCTATAATACGGCACAAAAGCTTAACATTTTTTCTTGATAGCGAGATTCTCCAAAGTAAAAAACCAAACGCCATTGCAAAATAGGCATAGCCGCGCGGCTCGGCCTTGGTTCGCAACATAAAAAGACAAAAGCTTAAAAAGGTTGCCAAAGCGAAAAAAAGTATATCCTCTAGTGCGACGGCAAAAACGCCGTGCCGAAAAGAGAGGCGCAGCGATTTAAATACATCATATAATAACGAAAGGAAAACGCCCAAAGCGAGCGACAGCAAGAATGTTACTGCTTGATTGGATGAGCTGATTTCCCACATTATCGGAATATTCGCCCAAAGAGAGAATTATTCTTTTTTCCATCGCTCGTATAGGCAAAGGCACAGACCCTACCCTCGACCGACATATCGCCCGTTTCACGGTTAAAGCCTGCAATATGAAGCTCCTCTCCCCTTATGGTTATCTCGCCCATAACAGTTTCGACAACTATCTCCCCCTCATCGAAGGAGTTAACATCGCAAACACCGCTTAAATTCAGCTTTTTTCGGTCTTGAAGTATGAGGCTATGGGATATGTTTTGTTTTTCTTCTGGCATAATAAAACCTCCTTACGCTTCATTTTATGAGGCATAAGGAGGGGTTTATTACTGAACAATGCCATACATAGCTGCGGCATCGTCCTTACGGACGGTTTCGGCAACAGTTATTACCTTTACCTTAACGGTTCTGCCCGCAAAGGCAATTTCGATAACATCATTTACTTTAACGTCATAGGAGGCACGCGCAACCTTTCCGTTAACACTGACACGGCCTGCATCGCAGGCTTCATTAGCAACCGTTCGGCGCTTTATAAGGCGCGAAACCTTTAAGTATTTATCAAGTCTCATTCTTTTCCTCGCAAAAACAAAAGCCGCCAAACGGCGGCTTTCGCAAATCTTTAGCAAAAATTACTTTGCAACAGCATCCTTGAATGCCTTACCTGCCTTGAATACAGGAGCCTTGGAAGCGGCAATCTTGATGGTTTCCTTGGTCTGGGGATTGATGCCGGTACGAGCTGCACGCTCACGAACCTCGAAAGTTCCGAAGCCAACAAGAGCAACCTTGTCGCCAGCCTTAAGAGCGCCTTCAACGGTATCAACAAATGCTGCTACTGCTGCGTCTGCATCCTTCTTGGAAATGCCTGCCTTCTCGGCAATTGCTGCTACTAATTCTGTTTTGTTCATTATAAAAAACCTCCAAAATTTATATGACCCTCGGGGTCAAAGATTAGCATTGTCCGTGACTAAAGGACAAGCCTAAAATCACCATAATCTAATTTACCACATTCTTTTGGAAAAATCAAGAGAAAATATCGCAAAAATACTGCTTTCAGGCACAAAATGTGTAAAATTTTTGGTTAAAGAACACAAAATCATCTAACAAGATGCAGTTTTCTGAACAGTTTTAGCAATTTTTCACCCTTGGGAAGAGAGAGAACATCGTCCGCGGTGAATGTACGGAGGGCGAAAAGCGCTACGAGATAGGTTACTCCTGCGGCGGCTATGGCGACAACCGTAAAGAGGGCGCCACCCGATGAAAGGTTGAAAACAAAGTAGGCAACGACACCGCAAGCGATTCCCGATATGAGCGGCTTTAGTAAGGTTGAGAAAAGGTTTGGCATAACCTTTGTATACTTAATAAGGCTTATGAGGTTGGTTATAAAGATAAAGGCAAAGCTGCAAAGGGTTCCTATCGGGGCACCTAAAATATTGATGGTTGGAATTCCGACAAGAACGAAATTAACGGCAATTTTAATAACCGCACCTATCGCTATATTGCGAACAGGGATAAGCTGTTTGCCTATTGCCTGAAGTATGCTTGTCATGGGAGCGGAAAGGCCCGCAAAAATTGCGGTTATTCCGAATACGGCAAGCATGGGTCCGCCAATCTCAACCGAGGCAACTCCATTATATAAGAGGCTCATAATTGGGCTTGCGAGCGCCGCCATACCGATTCCTGCGGGAACGGCGATGATAGCGGTAAGTTTAATAACCGATTCAACGCTTTTCTTAATCTCGCGTTTATTATTACGGTCGGTTGCCCAAACCGATGCCAAAAGCGGCAGTGCGCTAACGCCCAAAACAGAGGCGATGGTTGGAATAAGATTATATATGGTAAATGCCGAGCTTCGGATACCATATAGGAAATTGGGAATATCCTCGTTGGTTAATATTTGGGTTGGGTTATTAAGGTTATAATCGGCAATCGAGCCCGCATACATCTCGCGCAGAACATCTGCAGAGGTTTTGGAAAGGTTACCAAGTTGCCATTTAACCATAATAACATCAACAAAGTTGGAGATATTGGTTGCAAGCGAGGTTAAAACAACGGGAACCGCGATAACGAGCAGGGCTCGCAAAATAACCTTTTGCTTATCGGGGTCGGGAGATGCCGCAAGCTCTTCGGCGGTTATATTATCGCCCTTTATTTTATGGCGCAGGAACAGGAATGCGGCGCTCAAAGCGGTTCCGAGGGTTACACCCATAATGGCTCCTGCGGCGGCATAATGCACATTCGAGGTATATCGAAGGATAATATATGCCGCAGTATATCCAATAAGAAGTTTACTTAAAGCCTCGATAACATCCGATATCGCGGTTGGATACATATTTCGCATACCTTCATAATATCCGCGATAAACCGAGGTTATACAGCAGAATATAAGCGAAGGCGCTATTGCTAAAACACTATAAATGTTACCGCCGGATGGGTCGGTTGTGTTAACAAAGCTTTTTGAGAATGCTACCATTATCAAAAAGCCTACTGCACCGGTAATAAAGAATACCTTTTTGGCAACCCTTATTACCTCATGGGCATCACGATATCGCCCTTCGGCGACACGCTCGGCAACCATACGCGAGATTGCGATGGGCAGACCTGCCATTGCGAGGCCATATATGGGGGTAAACAATTCATATGCCGAGGAGAAGCTTCCAAATCCGACATCACCCAAAAGATTTTTGAGCGGAATCTTAAAGATTGCGCCGATTATTTTAGAAAGAGCGGTTGAAACGAGGAGTATCATTGCGCCGTATTCAAAGCTCTGTTGTTTTCTTTTTCCCATTTCTTCTCCTTCCTAACAAAAGAATTTATCGCAATCGAGCATTGCCTTGATTCCGCGGAGCAGAAGCTCGGCTAAATCAAAGTTCTCATTCTCGTTCATCTCGCGATAGGCGCTTGATGCCGAATCACCCGCATCATCGGATATGCGGCGAACCGAGAAAAACGGAACTCCCGCTATATGGCACACAGAGGCTATTGCCGCAGTTTCCATATCGCAGGCCGAGGCAGAATATTTTTCTATAAGCTCAGCTTTAAGCAGGCTATCGCTTACAAAGCAATCGCCTGTTACCATTGTTCCGCTCTTTACACCCAAAAACGCAGAGAAAAACTCTACCAGGGCGGCATCGGCCTCATATATGTAATCCTGGCCGGGCTTTACACCCTTTTCGATGCCGAGCGGGGTTAAATCAAAATCATGCTCAAGGAAGCGAGAACCGATAACCAGTTCTCCCCTTGCGACCCCGCTGATTCCGCCCGAAAGACCTGCATTCATTAGAATACCATAGCCTTCATCAATAAGATGCATTGCGGCGGCAGCAGCATTTACCTTACCAATGCCGCAATATACGGAGCGAACCTCTATCTGCTTGTCCCCTTTCTCGAAGGAGAAGGTATGACCCGCGCGACCAAAATAGGACTTATCGGTTCCGCACATTTTAAAAAACGGAGCATATTCCATATCATCGGCGATAACTATACCAATCTTTAGTTTTTTCATAATGCCCCTCCGCTATGCGAGCTTCTCGCCGCAACCGTTGCAGAAGCGGGCGCCTGCGGGATTTGATTTTCCGCAAGAGGGGCAATAATCCTTACCGCTTATATCGGAAAGCTTTTCCTGCGCGGATTGCAAAGCCTCTTCACGGGCGCGAATATCCTCGATAATATCGGCTACCTCATCGGGAAGGTCCTCGCCCTCCTCGAGCGGCACGATAACTGCTCTGCCGAGCGCTTCATAACGCTTGGCAAGCGCGGTTTTCATAGAGGAGATATCAATCTTTTGTTTTCCGACATTAACTGCCTTTTCGGTTGTTCGGCAGGCACTTTCGAAAACATCCTTGGCTTTTACCAAAACATCATCTAAAAATTCCATAGTATCGTCCTTTACATTGATTTTTTAGGCATAATAAATTCACGCAACAGAGAATCTGCGGGAACCGAATCTTCACAAAGTTCAGAAAACCTACTGATACCCTCGGCGGTTTTCAAGACATAAAGATAATCCTCACTTTGGGGACTAATCTGCGATAAGAGGTTTAAAACCCTTTTTTTGAAAATACAGGGTTCATAATCATGAAGGGTTGCAATAATGCGGTCGGCCGAGGATTTAAAGCTATAAAGATATTTGCGCTCACCCTTTACAACACTCTCCCACATATCAAAGGTTTTTTGGGGAGATGCGCCGCGATAGATATCATCGCGCGACATTCGGCGCATAAGTCGCATTTGGCGGCTAGATAATACCGAATTACCTTCATCATCATATATCGTTTTGGATACCGAAATATAAACTTTATATATGCTCTCGGCGGGAAGCACCTCGGTTAAAAGAGGGTTGAGTGCATGAAGTCCTTCAACGATAAGAACTCCACCGCCCGTTATATCAATCTCCCTGCCCTCCGTTTTACGAAGGCCGGGGCCGAAATCAAATAGCGGCATAATGCTTTTACCATTCTTTATAATCTCGCCAAAGCACCGATTGATTTCGGGGATATCGAGCGAATGAACCGTTTCAAGGTCGGGTTTGCCATCTTCATCGAGCGGCGCATCGCTTCGATTGCGATAAAAATCATCAAGCGAGACAATGCTTGGGATGGTTCCGAGTTCGGAAAGATAACGATGCAGAATATGGGCAGTTGTTGTTTTTCCCGAGCCCGAAGGACCCGCTATCATAACTATTTTTTTATGACCTTCTGATATTTCGCGCGCGAGAGATTTTATCTCATCATGATATCTTTCTTCACATTCAGCGATAAAACCTTTGGCATCGCTCTCTATACGGGCATTAATTTTTTGAACGGTAAGTTTCATAAAAGCTATTTATTCTCGCCTTTCTATCCATAAGTTCGCTAAAACGCGTAATATATTCATATGGATATTTATAGTTAAAAATGCGTTCAATATAATCGCCGTTCGGCTCCTTTAATTTTGTTACAGCCGAGGCGCCGCATGCCAATATTGTATGCGTTTCGTCCATTATATAAACATTATAAAGGCACTCTTTTTCGGGCAGAGAAAAGCCAACATTCTCAAGATTTCCAACCGTTTTGCTCTGGCGATACATATAATAAGGCTTTATTCCCGCCGCGCTTATTCGCTCACGGGCGGAACGAACCATTCGCTTTGCGCTCTCGCCTATCTCGGCGGGCGGCAGTTCACCCTCGGTTGAGAGGGTTGCGGCGCGCTTCATTGAGAGCGAATGAACGGTTATGCTTTCGGGCGCGAGAGCGATTACCTTATCAAGTGTTTGCTCGAAGGATTCGCAGGTATCGGTTGGAAGGCCTGCTATTAAATCCATATTAATATTATCAAATCCGCATTCGCGAGCAAGATGGAATGCTTCTTCGGTTTGCTTTGCAGTATGACGTCGACCAATGGCCAAAAGAACGTTATCGTTCATGGTTTGGGGATTTATGCTTATACGGTCGACCCCGTTATTTTTTATTACCATAAGCTTTTCGCGGGTTATGGTATCGGGGCGGCCGGCTTCAACCGTCCATTCGCGGAGATGGCTTAAATCAAAATGCTCGCGAACGGTTTTAAGCACCATATCCATTTGTTCATGGGTGAGTGTTGTTGGGGTTCCGCCGCCCATATAAACGGTTTCGAGGCGAAGGTTATTCTGCTTGGCATATTCGGCCGTTATTTTAAGCTCCTCGCATAAAAGCTTTACATACTCGGGGATTAGCTTTTTTGCATGCTCAACCGAATGCGAAACGAAGGAGCAATAGGAGCATCGGCTTGGGCAAAAAGGAATAGAAATATAAAGGCTAAAGGAATCGGGACGCGAGAGGTTAACTATTTTTTCCTCCAAAGAATGGGTTTCGCGGCAGAGAGAGATTTTCTCCTCCGATACGAGCAGTTTTTCAGAAAAATAGTTCTCGGCCGATTTTTTGCCCTCCTTACGACAAAGGCGGGCATAAAGCTTTGCGGGACGAACCCCGGTAAGCACTCCCCAAGGCGGGGTATAGCCTGTTATATCGCAAAAGCAATCATAAAGGCAGGTTGCCAAAGCGAGCTCACAAAGGTCGCGCAGGTTTTCGCTCCCCTTTTCTACCATTCGGCTCTCTTTTCTTTTTTGGCCGAAGCAACAAAGCTCTGCTGAAAGCATAACGCCGCTTTCGGTTTCCTTATAGAAGGTATTTGCGGTATTATCGCCTTCGGCGGGGGTATCTGTTATTTCAATTTTTTCAAAAGGCAGGAAAATTCGGCAAAGCTTTTCCAGCTCATACCGAAAATCATGATTTACGGTTGAAAGTATCATATTTAAAATTCCCGAAAATAATATGGATTGTTTTGTTTCTCGAAATATAGGGTTGTTGACTCGCCGTGACCCGGATAGACGGTATAATCACCGGGCAGAGAGAAAAGTTTTTTCAAAGAGCGCTGCATATCGGCCATACTGCCCGAAGGAAAATCGGTTCGACCTATACTCATACAAAACAGGGTATCGCCGCTAAAGATAACGTTTTCCGTTATTAGGCAGATAGAGCCTTCGGTATGACCGGGGGTTTCTAAAACGCGAAAGGATATATCGCCCAAAACAATCTCCCCCTCGGATAGGAAGATATCGGGTGATGCGGTTTTATGGCGCATACCAAAATAGGTTCCGAGGCTATCGGTATCATTCTCGATTCCACAGGCATCGGCCCTTGATACCGCGATTTTTCCACCAAAGCGCTCCTTTATTTCGGCTATGGCGGCAACATGGTCATAATGGCGATGGGTTGCAACGATAAAAAGTTCTTTTCCGCTATTGCCCTCCAAAAAGCTCAAGAGGTTTTTCGAGAGTTCGGAAGGGTCAATGCAAACGGTGGTTTTATCGCTTGAGAGCATATAGCAGTTTGCTCCCAATCTTCCCTGCTCTTCGGTTGATATTTTCATATTATTTACTCCAAGTATCGGTATTGAGGGTTATGGTAACGGGGCCGTCGCAGGACATATCAATCTTCATATCGGCGCCGAAAACTCCCGTTTCTACGCGCTCAACGCCGTTTTGCTTTAGGCAACAGCAAAAACACTCATAAAGGCGATTGGCCTCATCGGGTGCCATTGCATCGATAAACGAGGGGCGGTTGCCTTTTTTGGTATCAGCACAGAGGGTAAAATTAGAAACGACAAGCGCTCCCCCGCCGATATCAACAAGCGACAGATTCATTTTATCGTTTTCATCACAAAAGATTCGCAGAGCGGCGGTTTTACGCGCTAAAAGCTCGGCTTTTTCCTTTGTATCATCCTGCCTTACGCCGAGTAAAACAAGCAGTCCCTTTTCGATACTGCCGCTCGGAACACCATCGGCTATTACGGATGCGGCGCTGACGCGCTGAATAATTGCTATCATTACTGATTAATCCTTTCTACGGAGAAAACACCATGAAGTTTGCCGAGACGAGCGGTTATGCTATGCAGATGCTCGACAGATGCAGTTTTAAGGGTTACTACTACAACGCAGTTACCATTCTTGGTGCTTCGGGCGTTAACGGCATGAACGGTTACCTTCATATTAAAGAGGGCCGCCGTTACATCCATGAGCATACCATCGCGGTTAACACCGGTTATCTGCAGGGTTGTTACAAAGTCTTCACTCGCAACAACATTCCATCGGGCATTAACCCAACGCTCGGGCTCTTCACTATTCGTAATATCGCGCGGAACATTACAACAATCGCGCTTATGAACCGAAACACCGTGACCACGGGTGATGAAGCCAATAATATCGTCGCCCGGGAGCGGAGAACAACATTTTGAGAGTTTAATAAGGCAATTATCGATTCCCTCAACCTCAACTCCGCCCGAGGTCTTTTTGGCAACAGGCTTCACAATATCCTCAACCTTAACAGGCTTTTGGGATTTAACGAGTTTGCTATAATCATCCTTAATGCGGGGCATAATTTTTGAAAGGACAATTCCGCCATAGCCGATAGCGGCATAGAAATCCTCAATGCTCGAGAGATGCTGACGACGGGCAAGCTCGGAAAGAAATTCTTCCATCTCATCGGGCGGGAGGTTTATGCCATTGCGGGAGAATTCGCGTTCAAGCTCGCTCTTACCCGTTTCGATATTTTCGGTTCGGCGCTCCTTTTTAAACCAACCTCGGATTTTTGCCTTGGCCTGGTTGGTTACGGCAATTTTAAGCCAATCGCGGCTGGGGGCATGGTTTTGGGCATTGGTTGTTATGATTTCAATTATTTCGCCCGTTTTAATAACATGATTAAGCGGAACAATTCGACCATCAACCTTTGCGCCAACCATCTTGATGCCAACGGCCGAATGAATAGCAAAAGCAAAGTCGATTATGGTTGAACCGACAGGCAGGTTGATAACATCGCCCTTGGGAGTAACGGCGAAAACATCCTCCTGCGCGAGGTCAGTCTTTATTGTTTGGATGATATCGTTGGCATTTTCATCCTCGTTTTGCGATTCGAGAATCTGACGAACCCAGGAGATACGTTCATCCATTTTACTTCTCTGCGGGCCCAGACCCTCTTTATATTTCCAGTGAGCCGCAATTCCGTATTCGGCGGTATGATGCATATCAAAGGTTCTAATCTGAATCTCAAAGGGGATTCCCTCGCGGCCGATAACGGTTGTATGCAGCGACTGATACATATTGGGCTTTGGGGTTGAGATATAGTCCTTAAATCGGTTAGGGATAGGACGGAACATATCATGCATAATACCCAGAATATTATAGCAATCGCCTATTGAATCGGTTATTATTCGGACGGCATAGATATCATAAATTTCATCAAAATCTCTGCCCTGGATATACATTTTGCGGTAAATACCGTGTATCGATTTAACGCGGCTCTCAATCTGAACATTGGTTGAGGGCAGAACCTCGCGGAGATGACGCTCGATTCGCTCGCGAATCTTTTTAAGGTTCTCTTCGCGCTCGGATTTTCTGACAGAGAGCGATTGCTCAACCTCATGATACGCGATGGGGTCAAGATGGAGAATTGCTAGGTCTTCGAGTTCCTCTTTTACTGCACGGATACCAAGACGATGCGCGATTGGCGCATAAATTTCAAGGGTTTCGAGCGATTTTTCGCGTTGCTTATCCTCGCGCATTGCATCGATGGTTCGCATATTATGAAGACGGTCGGCCAATTTTATGATTATAACTCGGATATCCTCGTTCATGGCCATAAACATTTTGCGAAGGTTTTCGGCTTGGAACTCCTCTTTAGAGGTGAACTGAATTTTACCGAGTTTGGTTACACCCTCGACCAAATTGGCAACACTGCTGCCAAATTCTTTTTCAACATCCTCATGGGTAACATTAGTATCCTCAATAACATCATGAAGCAGAGCCGCGATTATGGATTCGCTATCCATTCCCATTTTAATAAGAATTTCGGCAACCGCCAACGGATGGACATAATACTCCTCATGCGAGAAGCGATACTGGCCCTTATGGGCTTCGGTGCAGATTTCGAAGGCGCGTTCAATTTTTTCAAGGTCATAATCGCCCTGCTCGAATAGCTTTGCTTCCAGCGCTTTATAATCTTTTAAATATTTTTCATCCATTAGTCGACGTCACCTTCTCTCAAACGGCATAGTATGGTTGATTTTTCGAGGTCGGAGCGGACACCCTCGACCTGCTTTAAAATTATATTATCCCCTCTTTTTTCATAGGAGATGAGGCCTAATTCGCACAAAATATCGCAAGCGGCGAGGATTTTCCCTGCCGAGAGGCGACCTATTAGCTTATTTTCAACACGCAAGCGACTCACAGGCGCCGCACAACAACGATACACCAGGCCTATTTCATCGCGGGTTGGACGAATCGGAGATGTATCACGGCAGAAGCCACGAATAAAATCGCTATATAGCGCAACGGTTTCGATATCGACCTCGCTTTGACCCGAGGGACGGATATCACGAATTGTTACGCTTAAATTCTTTTCACCGCGGAATTCGTTCACCTCTAAGGTTACGGCGATATCAACGGTATCACCCACCTCATAGGGTAGGTTTTCTTCGGTTTTTCCGAACATAAGAGCCTGAATTACCGAGCCATCACGCGAGAAAAGCATTCTTAAATGCTTTCCGTTACCAATGGGGGTTATTCGCTCGATTTTAAGGGAATATACTCCGAACAAAGGGTTTTGGTTGCCCTTTCCAAAGGGTTCAAGCGCCGCAAGCTCCTCGGCAAGCTCTACCGAGAGCGCCTCGGGGCGAAGCTTACAATCAAGGATAAGCTGCGGAGCACATAGCGGCTGCTTACGGGCATAGGTATTAACACAATCGCGAAGGCGCTCAATATCCTCGGTTTTAACGGTTAATCCTGCGGCAAGCTCATGACCGCCAAACTTTATGAGGAAATCGGAGGCCTTATTTATGGCATCGAAAAGCGAGAATCCATCAACACTGCGACCCGAGCCAACCGATATATCTCCCTCGGTTGAAAGCATTATAACCGGCTTACCATAGCGCTCAACAAGGCGCGCGGCCGCAATTCCCACAATGCCCTTATGCCAACCGCTACCCGAGCAGACTATTACACGGTCGTGCATATAGCCGCGCTCTTCGATGGTTTTTATTGCCTCTTTTTCTATCTGTTGCTCAATCTGTTGACGAGCGGCATTTTCGGCATCAATTTCGGAGGCTATCATATGCGCCTCCTCGGTATTATCACTGCATAGCAGTTTTACCGCACGCGAAGCATCCCCCATTCGACCCGCCGCATTGATTCGCGGGCCGAGATTGAAGGCAAGATTACCTGCGCGCAGAGTTTTACCCTCTAAACCTGCAACGGTTATAAGGGCCGCCATACCTATACGAGCGGTATCATTGATATACATAAGTCCTTCGCGGACAAAAATTCGGTTTTCGCCACGGAGCGGCATAACATCGGCAACCGTTCCAAGCGCTACAAGGTCGCCATATAGCGGCAATAGCTCCTCGGGAACGGCATTTTCCATAGCGCAAACAAGCTTATATGCAACGCCGACACCCGATAGGTCACGGAATTCGCTGTTATCATCGGTTCGATGCGGGTCTACAACGGCGTTTGCATCGGGCAATGCACCCGCGGGTATATGATGATCGGTTACGACTACATCGATTCCAAGGCTTCGGGCATAGGCAATTTCCTCGTTAGCATTTATTCCGTTATCGACCGTTATAATAAGGCCAACTCCCCTGCCATCGAGCTTATCAACCGATTCTTTATTCATTCCATAGCCCTCATCCTCGCGGTTGGGGATATAATAAATTACATTCGCACCACGGGAGAGCAGATGGGTATAAAGCAGGGCGGTTGCGGTTACACCATCGCAATCATAATCGCCATATACGGCAATGAGTTTTCCCTCTTCAATCGCCGCGTTTACACATTCGGCCGCCTTATCCATATCGGCGAGAGCAAAGGGGTCATCGAGATCATCCTCGCAGGAAAGGAAGGCATCGAGCGCGAGCGCATCGGTATATCCGCGAGCGACCGCGATAAGCGCCAAAATCGGCTCAACATCGCATTCCTCGGCTAAATTATTAACAAGTTCTTTTGAATATTTTGAAAGAATCCAGCGTTTCATTGCTCTCACCTCCTAAACCATATATAAATTCTATTTTATTATACTATAATATGGTATTCTTTTCAATATTTCTTTTATAAAAAAATCCCCCAAACGGTCCCATTTTCAGGGCGTTTGAGGGATTTTATATTTACTGAAGATTGCTATTGGTTAAAAGCCAGGGAAAATCGTATACAAAAAGGGTATCGTCATCGTATTGCGGGTCGATGCTCGGTGGCAGAGTTTCGGTTTCAAGCTCGTCAATTTTGCGGTCATTTTCAATATAATCGCGGATAACGCGCATTATATAATCATTTCTAACGAGCTGGCCACCCAGGAAAAGATGATTGATTTCGCTTCCAAAGCCGACATTTGTTTTGCGCCAATAATTATAAAATATATCAATCAATTCCCCAAGCGAATCATTTAGGTTTTCCAAGCGCGATAGACACTCTGAAAGCGCCTGCTTATCGGCTTTTTTATAGGCCGCACGGATTGTTCGGCCAAGATTGGCGCGGATGGATAGAGTTCGGGCAAAGGCGGCTGCCATTTCGAAAATATAGCCATATTCCCCTGCCTCAACCTTCTCGTAATCGTCTGCAAGGGTTTCATACCAATCACTCATTTTCTCATCGTGGAGAAGGTCATATCCCGTTACGAGCATATCCTCTACAAATACGCGGAAGGAACGATTGTGAACGTATTTTGAGGGTTGTTTATCGGGGTTATTAAGATAGTCGAGCGACATAAAATCATCGAATTTGGCGCCGACTATATTAAAGAATTTCTGCTTATCAAGCGGGGTATTTTCATCGTAGTTTCCATTTGCATATTCGGCGGCGGTAAAGAGCACCGGAAGCACTGCAAAATTGTTTACCCATGCGCCGCGGTCGGACCAGACGGTTACTAAATACTGCTCTATTCCAAGCTCCGCAGACACCTTCATCTGCGGAATTATGCGCGAAATACTGAAATCGTTTTGGGTGGAAAGACCGTTTATTTTATAGGCGGCTCCCGTATAGGTTATTTTCTCATAGCTGCCAACGTTTTCTTTAAGTTCCTCAAGGTTTTTGCGGAGCGTCTGCTCGTCTGCCTCGCGGTAGTTCCAATAAAAGACCTTTACGCTATCGGGCAGGGCGGATTTAACGACCTCGGGGGTTACGATTGTTTGATGACGCTCGATGAGCATATCGTGCCAGATTTCGAAAGTATAACCGTATTTTTCGCCGATTTTTACAACCTTTTGAAGGTGCTCGAGCAGAATTTCCTTGCGGTCGCGGAAGCCGTTTTGCTTAAAATAATTGCCGGTTCCAAGTCCATAGGTTTCGTCATATCCAATATGTATACGGCGGCTTTTTAGGGCGCCTGCCATGGTTTTGAACATTTTATCAACAAGCTCGTAAACACGCTCGTTTCCAACAAGCAAAATCTCACGCGTATCGAGCATATCGGTATAGCAAAAATGACGCTCGAGGAAGGCCAAGTGACCAAGGGTTTGGATATTGGGAATAAGCTCTATTCCCTTGCTGTTTGCGTATTCCTCCATTGCTTTGAGTTCTTCCGCGGTGAATCCGCCGCGCTTATAATTAAAGTAGGGCTCGCCCTCCATTTTATAGGCATCGGTAAGGCTTAAATAAAGCTCGTCATAGCCGAATGCAGAAATCATATCAACATATTTTTTATATGTTTCAAAATTTGGAGTATTGTTATTGGAAACCTCAAGCAAGGTTGAAAGCTTTTTGAATTTTTTCATAAAATTACCCCCTATATTCGGTATTCGCCTTCTTTATATCATAATGGTAACCCCTTGTCAACAAAAAATCCCCCTGATAATTATCAGGGGGAAAATAAATCTTATTTCTTGGCGATAGCAGCCTTTGCGGCGGCTACAATATCCTTTGCGCGCAGACCGAACTCATCGAGGAGAACGGGAGCGGGGCCGGAATGACCATAAACATCATTTACTGCAACGGGAACAATCGGAGCGGGAGCTTCCATTGTTACTACCTCGCTGACGGCACCGAACAGACCACCGATAACGGTATGCTCCTCGGCGGTAACGATAGCGCCGGTTTCCTTTGCGGCCTTAATGATTATATCCTTATCAATAGGCTTAATGGTAGGCATATTAATAATTCTTGCGGATATGCCCTCGGCCTTTAAGAGTTCATATGCCTCGAGCGCCTCGGCAACGAGAAGGCCTGTTGCGATAACAGTTACATCGCTACCCTCGCGAAGCTCAACACCCTTACCGATTTCAAACTTATAATCTTCATCGAATATAACCGGAACGGCAAGACGGCCGAAACGGATATAAACGGGACCATCATGGTCAAAAGCGGCGCGGAGAGCGGCTTTAGCCTCGGTATCATCGGCGGGGTTAATAACGGTCATACCCGGGATGGTTCTCATAAGGGCTAAATCCTCGCAGCACTGATGGGTTGCACCATCTTCACCAACCGAGATACCCGCATGGGTAGCACCGATTATTACGGGAAGATGCGGATAACCGATGGAGTTGCGAACCTGCTCATATGCACGGCCTGCGGCGAACATTGCGAAGGTGCTGCAAACAACGCGCTTGCCTGTTGCGGCGATACCTGCGGCAATGCTTACCATATTTTGTTCTGCGATTCCGCAATCGTAATGACGCTCGGGGAATGCTTTTTTGAATGTTCCTGTTTTGGTTGCGGCGGCGAGGTCGGCATCTAAAACGATGAAATCATCGCGCTCGTTGCCAAGCTCTACAAGGCCGTTACCGAAGGAATCTCTTGTTGCAATTTTCTTTATATCAGCCATTGTTTTTACCTCCCTTAAAGCGCGGCAAGAGCGCTCTCGAGCTCTGCCATTGCGGCATTATACTGCTCCTCATTGGGTGCAGAACCATGCCAACCAACCTGATTCTCCATAAACGAAACGCCCTTACCCTTAACGGTATTAGCGATTATTGCATAGGGCTTATCGAAGGTTCCAACCTTCTGCATTGCGGCATCGATTTCATCCATATCGTTTCCGTTTATAACGGCAACCTCAAAACCGAAGGCCTTAAACTTTTCATCAATCGGATAGGGAGAGTTAACCTCATCGATGCTACCATCGATTTGAAGGTTATTATTATCAACGATAACGGTAAGATTATTGAGCTTTTTATGGGATGCGAACATTGCGGCCTCCCAAACCTGGCCCTCTTCTATCTCGCCATCACCTAAAAGGGCATAAACCTTATAATCATCGCCGAAATGCTTGGCCGAAAGAGCCATACCGACTGCGGCCGAAACACCCTGGCCGAGCGAGCCGGAGGACATATCAACACCGGGAATCTTTTTCATATCGGGATGACCTTGAAGAATGGAATCAACATGACGAAGGGTTTTTAAGAGTTCTACATCAAAATAGCCTCTATGAGCTAAAACCGAATAAAGAACTGGGGCGGCATGTCCCTTCGAGAGGACAAGGCGGTCACGTTTTTCGGCTTTGGGATTGGCGGGGTCAATATTCATCTGCTTGAAATACAGATAGGTCATAATGTCGGCCGAGGAGAGCGAACCGCCCGGATGGCCGGATTTTGCATTATAGACCCCCTCAATTACACCCATTCTAACCTTTGTTGCAATTTTTTGAAGGTTCTGCTTTTCATCAATTTTCATCATTTTGCATCCTTTCTTCTATGTAGTCAATGAAATGTCCGACTGTGCCCTCTTCCACTGTTGAGGAAACAAAATCGGCCAGTTCAAGGATTTCCTTTGGTGCGCCTGCCACAACGGCGGCGGTGCCTACGATTTTTAACATCGGAACATCATTATAATAATCTCCGATACCGTAAACGTTTTTAATATCAATGCCCAGCGAATCTGCCAGCATTAAAATACCTGTTCCCTTATCGGCTCCTACGGGATTAACCTCGAGATAGCTGTGAATTCCATCGTCAAGATGGGCATTTGTGAACATTATTTGGTTTTCACTCACACCAAGACGAATGAGTTCATCACGAAGTTCCTCGCGAGTATATCCGTCCTCAAACGTAAAGAGAACCTTGTTCCATTCATATTCGAGGGATTCATCGGCACTCATTACAAGCGGATGAAGATCCTCGTAAAGGTTATGAATATCCACCTCATGTGTTACCGCTACGTCGATTACCTTATCGCGGCTGTGAACCTCCGCGCCGAGACCCGGATGTCTATTATTTACGGCCTTACAAACAAGTTTTTTTGTTTTATCGTCGACTCCTCGACTGGCAACGACCTTCTCATTTTTATAATCATAAATTACGGTTCCGTTTACTACCGCTGCGGGAGCGCTGAGATTAACGCTTTTAAGCAAATCTCTGCATGCGTCGACGCATCTACCCGTCGCGATGGTAAAAAGTCCGCCATTTTCGATAAAATAATTAATCTTCTGCGCGTTATATTCGGAAACGGTCGGTGCTCCGCCGATTAAGGTTCCGTCTATATCGCTGATTAGCAGAATACCGCTAAAATCAGGCATTTAATTTCTCCTCTAATTGCTTTAAAAAATCGGTAAAATACTGCGGCAGCTCGCTCGAGAATTCCATATACTCGCCATTTTTCGGGTGATTAAACCCGAGTCGCCTTGCATGAAGGCATTGACCCGACAAAATACCCTTACCTGCCGCTTTTTTGGGGCCATAAACCTCATCGCCCGCGACGGGATGGCCCATATACGCCATATGGACACGAATTTGATGGGTTCGACCTGTATGAAGGCGGAGCCTTACATGGGTAAATCCCGGATAGCGCTTTATAACCTCATATTCGGTTATGGCATCTTTTGAATTCTTTTCGGTTACCGCCATCTGCTTACGTTTAACGGGATGGCGACCGATAGGGGCCTCTATTCGGCCACGGTCACTTTTAATTTCGCCATGAACCACTGCTTCATACTCGCGATAAAAGCTATGGTCCTTTATTTGAGCGGCGAGATAATTATGCGCCGTATCATTTTTGGCTACCATTAACAGGCCGCTTGTATCCTTATCGATACGATGAAGTATTCCGGGTCGGGTAACACCGCCGATGCCCGAAAGACTGCCCTCACAATGATAAAGCAGAGCATTAACAAGAGTTCCGCTGCTGTTGCCCGCCGCAGGATGAACAACCATTCCCTTTGGCTTATAAACAACCAACATATCGCTATCCTCAAAAAGGATATCGAGCGGAATATTTTCGGGTTCGGCCTCGGAGGAGACGGGTTCAGGCAGAATAATTTCTACCGAATCGCCGCTTTTAAGCAAATAGTTTTTTGCTTTTTTTCCTCCGCCGACCAAAACGCAGCCCTCGGCTATCAAAGCCGCGGCACGCGAGCGGGTTACATCGGCCTGCTCACTTACGAAAACATCAAGTCTTTTAGGGGCCGAATCAGAAAAAACAGTATTTATCATTCTTCGGCAATATCATCGGGCAGAACTATTTCGTTTTTCTGCTTGCTTGAGGCCTTGAAATCTAAAATAAAGTTGAGCATTAAAAGACCTGCGCCGATAACTATAACACAATCCGCAACATTGAATACGGGGAAATCCATAAACTGCAGATGGATAAAATCAACAACATAGCCACGGAAAATACGGTCAATCATATTGCCGAGGCCGCCGCTTAAAATCAAGGTTATCGACCAAAAGAGCAGTTTATTTTTCTTGCCGGATTTAACGAGGAGTGCAATGCAAACGAGCATAGCAACAACCGTAAACGCAAGCAAAAGCCAAGTATGGCCATCGAGCATTCCCCAAGCCGCACCGCGGTTTTTAACGAAATTCCACTCAAAAAAGCCATTAATGGCGGGACGGGATTCGGCTTCCAGGAAGTTGGTTGCAAAATAATATTTTGAGAATTGGTCGGCACCCAGAGCGAGAACTCCGACTACTACTGCAAAAATATATGACAAGGTTGAAACCTCCTTAATTTTCTGCTACACCCATTTTTTTGATAACGGCGGCACAACGGGCACAAAGAGTGGGGTGTTCACTGTCGGAGCCAACACTCTCGCTATAGGACCAGCAGCGCTCACACTTTTCACCGCTTGCACGGCAAACGTCAACGCCAACGGTATCTCCCTTAAGGCTACCGCCCTCACCGTTTACAACATTTACTGCCGAAACGATAAATACGGGCTTTAACATATCCTCTACGGATTTTAAGAAATCATACATTTCGCCTTGAGCATAAAGGGTTACTGCGGCATCGAGAGATGCGCCTATAACCTTTTCGCTTCTTGCAATCTCGAGGGCCTTTTTAGCATCCTCGCGAACGGCGATTATCTTATCCCAACGAGCCATAAACTCGGTATCCTCATCCGCCTTTGCCTCGGGCATAGCATTGAATACTACATTGCGGGTATCATGACCCTCTTCATGAGGCATAAACTGCCAAATTTCATCGGCGGTAAATGCGAGAATCGGGGAAACAAGACGGGTTAGAGTATCGAGGATGCGATACATAACGGTCTGCGCGGCGCGACGGCTCTCGCTATCGGCCGAATCAACATAGAGACGGTCCTTAAGAACATCGAGATAGAAATTCGACATATCGAGAACGCAGAAGTTATGGATAGCATGGAAAATTATATGATATTCAAAGTTATCATAGGCCTCGCGACACTCGGCAACAAGGCGGTTAAGTTTATACATTGCCCAGCGGTCGATTTCCTCATAGGCGCTTTCATCTACCATATCCTTATTGGGATCGAAATCGGATATACAACCCAAAATGAAACGGGCGGTATTACGAATCTTACGGTAAATTTCGGAAAGCTGCTTTAAAATATCCTGCGATACGCGAATATCGGCATGATAATCGGATGAAGCAACCCAAAGACGAAGAATATCGGCACCATACTGCTTAACAATATCATCGGGGATTATGGTATTTCCGATGGATTTGGACATCTTCTTACCCTCGCCATCAACAACCCAACCATGGGTTACAACCGCCTTATAGGGAGCTTTGCCGCGGGTTGCAACAGAGGTTAAGAGGGACGACTGGAACCAACCGCGATACTGGTCGGCACCTTCTAAATAAAGGTCGGCCGGGCTTTCAAGGTAATCACGGTTTTCGAGAACCGCCGCATGAGACGAGCCCGAATCGAACCAAACATCCATAATATCGGTTTCGCGGGTAAATTCGCTGCAACCGCACTCACACTTGGCGCCCTCGGGGAGAAGCTCCTCGATAGGCAGGTTATACCAAGCATCGGCACCCTGCTCGCGGAATTTTGCGGCAATTTTCTTGATGGTTTCGGGATTTATGAGCTCTTTTCCGCAATCCTTACAATAGAAAATCGGAATCGGAACGCCCCAAACGCGCTGACGGGAAATACACCAGTCACTACGGTCGCGAACCATACCCTTAATTCTATCCTCGCCCCAACCGGGAATCCATTTTACGGTTTCGATAGCCTTAACGGCCTCATCAACGAAATCGGAAATCGAACAGAACCACTGCTCGGTTGCACGATAAAGTATAGGCTGTTTACAGCGCCAGCAATGGGGATACTGGTGAATTATTTTCTTGAGAGCAAAGAGGTAGCCATTCTCATCGAGCCACTTTGCGATAGCCTTATTGGCCTCATCGGTAGTAAGACCTGCAAATTGGCCTGCATTTTCGGTAAATACACCCTTTGCATCAACGGTTACGACAATCGGGAGCTCCTCATAGCCGCGGCAAACCTCAAAGTCATCGGTTCCGTAGCCGGGAGCGGTATGAACGCAACCTGTTCCGCTCTCGAGAGTTACGTGGTCGCCAACTATTACGAGAGAGTCACGGTCGACAAACGGATGACGAGCTCTCATATATTCGAGTTCGGAGCCCTTAATGGTTCCAAGAAGCTCGATATCGGTAATCTCTGCGGCCTCAAAGGCAGAGGAAGCCAGAGCTGTTGCCATAACATAATACTCATCTCCGGCCTTATAAACGCCATAATCATACTCGGGGCCTACGCATATTGCAACGTTACCCGGAAGGGTCCAGGTAGTAGTTGTCCAGATTACGAAATAGGTTTTATCAAGATTTGCGCCCAATGCGGCAAGCTTGCCCATTTCTTCCTTAACGGGGAACTTAACAAAGATGGAATAGCAGGGGTCCTCTGCATATTCAATCTCGGCCTCTGCAAGAGCAGTTTGACATTCGGGGCACCAATAAACAGGCTTTAAGCCCTTATAGATATAGCCACGGTTGGCCATCTCGCCGAATACTTCAACCTGGCGAGCAACATATTCATTAGAGAGGGTCATATAAGGACGGTCCCACTCGCCTAAAACGCCGAGACGCTCAAACTGACTGCGCTGCTCATCGGCATACTTAATAGCGAACTCGCGGCAGAGTTTACGAAGCTCAACGGTAGAAATGCGCTCATCGGATTTCATACCTGCTGCTTTACGGGCCTTAAGCTCGGTAGGCAGACCATGCATATCATAGCCCGGAACATAGGGAGCCTTATAGCCGGTCATATTCTTATAGCGGATGATAAAATCCTTTAAGGATTTGTTAAGAGCGGTGCCGAGATGGATGATACCATTGGCATAGGGAGGGCCATCATGCAGAACATAGAGCGGTTTGCCCTCGTTGTTTTTTATAAGCTCTTTATAAAGATTTTGTTCGTTCCATGCTTTTAAAGCTTCGGGCTCGCGGGTGGGAAGACCTGCGCGCATGGGAAATTCGGTATTGGGAAGGTTAAGTGTCTTATTATAGTCCATGGTTTTGGAAAATCTCCTATCTTTTGCGTTTGAAAAATCCCTTGGCGGGCTTATCGTTATATTCTTCGGGTTCTTCTTCCTCTTCGTCGCTTAGGTTAACCTTAAAGCCGAGAGGAACATCGGGCTCGAGAACCGGCTCCGAATCGGTAGCGGGCTCTTGTGCAGGCTCTTCTGCCGGAGCGGGCATCATAGATGCATCCTCGGCAAAGGCGGCCATGAGCTGCTGCGCTACCGTATTCTCTTCTGCGGGCTCCTCGCTTACTGCGGGAGCCTCTTCCGCTACTTCGGCGGGGGCTACCTCTACGGGAGCGACAGGGGCGGAATAATCGGGGGCATTCTCGAAGGCGAACGCGGCGGCCTCGGCGGCACGAACCGAATCAAAGGGAACCTCATCGGGTAGCTTTGAAAGCGCTTCGATATGCTCCTTATAGATTGCCATTATCTGCGACTTGAAATTAACAATATCAAGCTTGAGCTTATCAAAGAGGAGTTGCTGACGAGCAACACTATCATGCGCTGCCGAAATCATGGTTTCGGATTTCTCGGCAGTTTTTTGCATTATCTTAACATATTCTGCCTCGGCTTCGCGCTTGTTGCGCTCGGCGGCAGCCATATCCTCTGCAGCCTTTTCATCGGTTGCACGATTAATTTCGCCTGCACGCATCTTTGCCTCAACAATTATCTGTTCGGCCTTTTCCTTGGCTTCGCCTACTATTTGGTCGGCAAGCTTCTGGGCAGAAACTAAAACGTTTTGAATGCTGTTTTGCGAAACATTAAGGTCTTCAACCTGCTTTGAAAGCGAGGATACCTTACCCTCAAGGTCGCGAACCTTGGCATCAAAGCCGTTATAATCCTCCTCTACCTTATCGAGGAAGGAATCAACCTCTTCCTGCTTGTAGCCGCTCATGGATTTTGAGAATCTAATATTTCTGATATCGTTGGCAGTATACATTTTCATCCCTCTTTTAAACTAAAATTACCCTATTTTAAAAAGCCTTAAGCAGGCGTGCCTACTTACACGCCTGCCTCTCCTTAAAGATACATATTTCCGTTTTCGAAATCATCGAGCATGAGTTCGCCCATAAGGCTAACATCATCGGGGGTTACAACATATGTACTGTTTGCAACCTTTTTGATGTTACCATGAATCGCATAGGCAACGCCGCTTAAGAAATCGATGATTCTGCGGGAGGCCTCGCGGTTGGCGGATTCGAGATTTAAGATAACGGTTTTCTTTTCGCCTAAATGGTCGGCAACGGCGGGAACATCCTCATAGCGCTCGGGCTTGCAGAGGACAACCTGCATCTGGTTCTGTTGATTATAGCTAACGACCTTATTACGGTCGCCCCTAAAGAGGCGGGGTTCTTTTTCGCGCTTTTCGCGAACCTCTTCTACCTGCTCCTCTTCTTGCTCTGCGAACTCCTCATCATACTCATCATCCGACGAGGAAAAAACCTTTTTGATATCATCAAGAAATCCCATTTTTTGTTCTCCTTTATTTCTGATAGTTTCTGGCGCCGAAAAGACTTGTTCCTATGCGGACAAGGTTGGCTCCGCATTCGATTGCAAGGTCATAATCCGACGACATTCCCATTGACAGATATAATCTATTACTATTATCTAATTTTTTAGTCGATATGTCAACAAAAATATG